>JAIBJO010000005.1 GCA_020029615.1 Actinomycetota bacterium | reverse complement strand
TTCTGGCACGAGTCCTCGCCATAGCGGAAGTTGCCTGTCGCGGTGACCGTGAAGATCGACATCGGACGCGCCACGAGATCGGCCCGGTCGCGCCGGAAGAGCTGCATCAGCTCGACCATCCGCCCGACGCCGTGCTCGGTGAACGCGCCCGACACGACGGGCCGACGGGAGCTCGTCAGGCACAGGTAGAGGCGCCAGGCGTCCGATATCTCCGGCGGAACGTCGTCCGTCGAGAAAGCCGTCGCGAGGTACGCGATGTTCTCGAGCCCGTCGGCCAGGCGGACGTACTCGACGAAGTCCGCGGTCGTCGCGAGCCGTGTCTCTCCGGTTCGGTGGTCCGTCACCCGAAGTCCGCTCGAGCCAGGGACGAAGTGCACTCGGTCGCCGCCGAGATCCGCATGGGGCTGACCGTCGCGATCGTAGAGGGTGAACGACGAAGGCGCGCTCTCGACGGCTGCCTCGACCGCGTCAGGCGGAAAGAGGACGCGCTCGCCCGCGGGATCGAGACGAAGCCCCGCGTCGAGCAACCTCTCGCGAAGCGCCTGGCCACGCACCTCCACGCCGGTCTCCCAGAGGATCCGTTTCGCCTCGTCGACGATTCGGGCTGTCAGTTCGTCGTCGAGGACACGGATCTCGGGGCGCACGGGAGTGAAGAGTCTCTCACGCGCGTGGCAGCTCCCGTTCTTCGAGGTCGCGTCCGGCAGCGGCCGCAGCCTCGACGACGCGAGCAGTGATGCGCGGTTCGCCGCCATCGGGCGGGAAGCGGTACGCGGGCCCGTGGACGTGGATTGCGGCGACGGCGTTGCCACGCGCATCGCGAATCGGGGCGGCGACCGAGTCGATCCCCTCGGCGAACTCCTCGAGGCCCCATGCGTACCCGGCCTCACACACCTCGTGGAGGCGCGCGCGCAAACGTGCCGGGTCCGTGACCGTGCGACGGGTGAGGGCGGCGAGCTCGCCGCCGAGGTAGGCGTCGAGCGCGTCGTCCGGCCACTCCGCGAGGAGGACGAGCCCGGACGGCACGGCGTGCATGGGCGCTCGTGTTCCTGTCCACTCGCGCACCTGCACCGGGTTGTCCGACTCGACCTGGTCGACATAGCGGATCTCGTTCCCGTCCGGCAGACCAAGACCGGCGTCTTCGTGGAGCTCTCCAACGAGGTCGGCCAGATGGGGACGGGCAGCCACGATCAGGTTACGCTCGGGTGAGACGGCCGCGTTGAGGGCGGCGACACCGGGGCCGATCCGCCAGTGAGCGCCGTCGAACCGCTCCACTGCGTCCACGTCCTCGAGCGTTGCGAGCAGGCGGGCGACCGTCGACTTGGGAAGCCGGACGCGCTCCGCGATTGCAGTGACGCCGGCAGGTCGGCGAGCGACCTCGCCGAGGATCGCGAACGCGCGCTCTAGCGATTGCACCACTGGTCAGGATCTCCTAGAATTCCACTATACAGCACTGTTCCACAATACGGAACAACGCGAAATGGCCGACGACGACCTCGATCTGAAGACACTGACCGACGACGAGCTCGTCGCGCAGATGCACGACGACCTCTACGACGGCCTGGCGGACGAGATCGCCGAGGGAACCAACATCCTGCTCGAGCGGGGCTGGCCGCCGGACAGGGTGCTGAACGACGCGCTCGTCGAGGGCATGCGCATCGTCGGGATCGACTTCCGCGACGGCATCCTCTTCGTGCCCGAGGTGCTGCTCGCCGCGAACGCGATGAAGGCGGGGATGGCGATCCTGCGGCCCCTGCTCGCCGAGACGGGCGCGCAGCGGGTCGGGACGGTCGTGATCGGCACCGTCAAGGGCGACATCCACGACATCGGCAAGAACCTCGTCGCGATGATGCTCGAGGGCGCGGGATTCGAGGTGCACGACCTCGGCATCAACAACCCGGTCGAGAACTACCTGGCCGCGCTCGAGGAGTTCGAGCCGGACATCCTCGGGATGTCTGCTCTGCTGACGACGACCATGCCGTACATGAAGGTCGTCATCGACACGCTGCGCGAGAAGGGGATCCGCGACGACTACATCGTCCTCGTCGGTGGCGCCCCGCTGAACGAAGACTTCGGCAAGGCGATCGGCGCCGACGCCTACTGTCGCGACGCCGCCGTCGCTGCGGAGACCGCACAGGCTCTCGTCATGGCTCGCCGTGCAGCAGCTACTGCGTCCTGACGAGGAGCGGGTCTTCGAGGCCGCGCGGCCCCCAGCTTCTGTCGCGCGGTCGGGATCTGCTTCTGCGGATCCCGACCTTGCGCAGGGCGAGGTGCTCGTCCTCGCCTGCGGCGCGATCGCGCGCGAGCTGCTCGCGGTGATCCGGGCCAGCGGCTGGAGCAACGTCACCGTCCGCTGCCTCCCGGCGCAGCTCCACTCGCGTCCGGAGCTCATAGCCCCCGCCGTCGATGCCAAGCTCGGCGAGCTCGCCGGCCGGTATGCACGCGTCTTCGTCGCCTACGCCGACTGCGGCACAGGCGGCGCGCTCGACGAGGTGCTCGACCGGCACGGCGTCGAGCGGCTTCCCGGCGCTCACTGCTACGGGTTCCTCACCGGGAACGAGGCGTGGCAGGAGCTCCACGACGCGGAGCCGGCGACCTTCTATCTCACCGACTTCCTCGCGCGGCACTTCGACGCGCTCGTCATCCGCGGGCTCGGGCTCGACCGTCATCCCGAGCTCCTGCCGCAGTACTTCGGGAACTACAGGCGGCTCCTCTACCTGGCACAGACGGACGACGACGACCTGCGGGCCCGCGCACAGGCGGCTGCCGAGCGTCTCGGCCTCGACTACGAGGAGCGCCGGACCGGCTACGGCGACCTCGTCCCGTCCTTGACCCGCTTCGTGGAGCGTGGTGGCCTCGAGCTCGCGGGCGAGGCAAGCCTCACCCCTACGGCGTGATGGCAGAGCTGACCGTCATCTGGTGGCGCGACATCCCCGCGCAGGTGGTGGCGAAAGCCGGCCGGTCGTCGGCGCGCACGGAGCTCTCCGGTCGCTTTCAGGAGGCGATCGACGCTGCCGCGATGCGAGCAGGGCTGATCGGGACCGACGCCTACCTCGGCGAGTGGCGCCGCGAGCCACGCGAGTGCGGCGCCGACCTCGAGGCCGAGGTCACCGAGGAGGTCGCGTGGCTCGAGGGCGCGTACACGGACGAGGTTCTCGAGCGCCTCGTTCGCTCGAACGGACACGACGCATGACGGAGACCCTTCTCTCCAGCGCGACACGCGAGGTCGTGATCGGCTTCGATCAGCCGTTCGTGATCATCGGCGAGCGCATCAACCCGACCGGCCGAAAGAAGCTCGCCGAGGAGATGGCGGCCGGGAAGTTCGAGACCGTCGTCGCCGATGCGATCGCCCAGGTCGAGGCGGGAGCGCAGATGCTCGACGTCAACGCCGGGATCCCGCTCGCCGACGAGCCGGCGATCCTCGCGACGGCGATCGAGCTCGTGCAGAGCGTGACCGACGTGCCACTCTGCATCGACTCCTCCATCGTGGCCGCGCTCGAGTCGGGGCTCGCCGTGTACCAGGGCAAGGCACTCGTGAACTCGGTGACCGGGGAGGAGGACCGGCTCGAGTCGGTCCTTCCGCTCGTGGCGAAGCACGGCGCGGCGGTCGTGGCGATCACCAACGACGAGTCAGGGATCTCCGAGGACCCCGACGAGCGCTTCGAGATCGCCCGCAGGATCGTCTCGCGCGCCGCCGACCACGGAATCCGTAAGGACGACATCGTCGTGGACCCGCTCGTCATGCCGATCGGAGCGATCGGAAGTGCGGGCCGTCAGGTGTTCCGAATCGTCCGCCGGCTGCGGGAGGAGCTGGGCGTGAACACCACCTGCGGCGCATCCAACGTGAGCTTCGGGCTCCCCAACCGGACCGCTCTCAACGCGGCGTTCCTCCCGATGGCGATCGCGTCGGGCCTCACGAGCGCGATAACGAGCCCGCTGCACGTCGAGATGCTGCAGGCCGTCAAGGCGGCGGACGTGATGATGGGAAACGACTCGCATTGCGCGAGCTGGATCGCCCGCAACGGCGACTCGCCGGCAGGCGAAGCCACGAGCGGTCGCCGCGGCGGTCGCGAGGGCAGGCGAAGGGCTGCCGCGTCGTGACGAACGACGCACTCGTCGTCTTCACCCCGTCTGGCAGGCGGGGACGGTTCGAGCACGGCACGACGGTGCTCGAGGCCGCGAGGAGGCTCGGTGTCGACCTCGACTCGGTCTGCGGCGGCCGCGGTATCTGCGGCCGCTGCCAGATCGAGGTCTCGGAGGGTGAGCACGCGAAGCACGGGATCACATCTGCTGCCACGCACTTGACGCCGGCCGCCGAGCTCGAAGCGAGGTACGCAGCCGATCGAGGGCTCGCGGAGCGCCGACGGCTGGGGTGCACAGCCTCCGTCGCCGGCGACGTCGTGATCGACGTGCCGCCCGAGAGCCAGCTCTACCGCCAGGTCGTGCGCAAGGAGGCGGACGCGCACCCGATCGAGATCGACCCGGTCGTGCGGCTCTACTACGTGGAGGTCCCGGGCGCCGAGCTCGGCGTCGCCGCCGGGGACCTCCGACGCGTGCGCGAGGCGCTTGCCATCGAATGGGACCTCGTGGACCTGGACGCCGATGCGGGCGTCCTTCCCGATCTCCAACGCGCTCTGCTCGATGGAAGCGGCGCGATCACGGTCGCCGTGCACGACGGCTCGACGATCACGGCGGCCTGGCCCGGGCTCCACGACCGCGCGTACGGGATCGCATTCGACATCGGCTCGACGACCGTGGCGGGTCACCTCTGCGATCTCCTCACGGGCGACGTCCTCGCTTCCGCGGGCGAGATGAATCCCCAGATCCGCTTCGGCGAAGATCTCATGAGCCGCGTCTCGTACGTGATGCTCAACCCCGGCTCCGAGAAGGACCTGACGAAGGTGGTGCGCGGCTGCCTCGCCAAGCTGACCGCCGAGCTCGCGGGCAGCGCCGGGGTCGAACGCACGGACATCCTCGAGGTGACGCTCGTCGGCAACCCGATCATGCACCACCTCCTGCTCGGGATCGATCCGACTCCACTCGGAGGTGCTCCGTTCGCGCTGACGGTCGACGAGGCCGTCAGGCTCCCCGCGAAAGAACTCGGGCTCCCGGTGCACCGAGGCGCGCGAGCGTACGTGCTGCCGTGCATCGCGGGGCACGTCGGCGCCGACTCCGCCGGCGTGATCCTCTCCGAAGGACCGCATCTCGGTGAGCAGGTGAACCTGATCGTCGACGTCGGTACCAACGCCGAGATCGTTCTCGGAAACCGCGACCGGCTGCTCGCCGCATCGAGCCCGACGGGCCCGGCGTTCGAGGGTGCGCAGATCTCCTGCGGCCAGCGTGCCGCGCCCGGGGCGATCGAGCGTGTCCGGATCGACCCCGACACGCTCGAGCCGCGCCTGCGCGTCATCGGAACCGACGCCTGGTCGGACGAGCCCGGGTTCGCGGAGACGCATGTGACCGGTGTCTGCGGCTCCGGGATCATCGAGGCGATCGCCGAGCTGCATCTCGCGGGCGTGATCACCACGGACGGGACGATCGACGGGGCTGTCGCGAACCGCACCGCGCGGGTCGTCCCCGATGGGCGCACGTTCTCCTACGTCCTCTGGTCCGGTGAGCCCGAGCTCGTGATCACCCAGAACGACGTCCGGCAGATCCAGCTGGCCAAGGCGGCCCTGTACGCAGGTTGCGCGCTGCTGATGGAGCGGTACGGGATCGAGCACGTCGATCGCATCCGCCTCGCGGGCGCGTTCGGCACGCACATCGACCCCGTCCACGCTCTCGTCCTCGGCCTCGTTCCGGACTGCGAGCCCGAGCGCGTGACGGCGGCCGGGAACGCGGCCGGCACGGGGGCGCGCATAGCGCTCCTGAACCGGGGGGCCCGTACGGAGATCGAGGAGGTCGTGCGCAAGGTCGAGAAGGTCGAGACCGCGGTCGAGCCGCGATTCCAGGAGTACTTCGTCAACGCGATGGCGATCCCGCACGACATCGACCCGTATCCACGGCTCGGGAAGCAGGTCCGCCTGCCGGCGCGGAGATCCGCGCCGAGCCCGAGGCCCGCGCGCGGCCGTCGCCGCGAAGGGAGGGCGGCATGAGCGAGACACGCGGTCGAAGGGGAGGCGGACGCGCCGCGCGCCAGGCAGCCCGGCTGAGCGCGGTCGTCGAGCGCGTCCCGTACATCACTCGCACCATGGCGCCGTTCGAGATCCTCTCCGACGAAGGCCTGGCGCAGATCGAGGAGAACGCGGACACGATCCTCGAGCAGGTCGGGATCGACTTCCGCGACGCACCTGAGGCGGGGCAACTCATGCGGGACGCGGGAGCAGACGTCGACGGCGAGCGCGTCCGCTTCCCGCGTGGGATGTGCCGCCAGCTCGTTCAGGCGACTGCGCCGCGCCAGTTCACGCAGGTCGCGCGGAACCCGGAGCGAAGCGTCGAGATCGGCGGCCAGAGTACGGTCTTCGCGCCCGCCTACGGGTCGCCGTTCGTCCGCGATCTCGACGGGGGACGCCGGTACGGGACGATCGAGGACTTCCGCAACTTCGTGAAGCTCGCGTACGTCTCCCCGTGGCTCCACCACTCGGGAGGCACGGTGTGCGAGCCCGTCGATCTTCCGGTCAACAAGCGGCACTACGACATGGTCTACGCGCACCTTCGCTACTCGGACAAGCCGTTCATGGGTTCCGTGACACACCCGCTCCGCGCTCAGGACACCGTCGACATGGCCCGAATCGTCTTCGGTGCCGACTTCCTCGAGCACCACGCCGTGATCCTGAGCCTGGCCAACGCCAACTCTCCGCTCGTCTGGGATGCCACGATGCTCGGCGCAGCGCGTGTCTACGCAGAGGCCAATCAAGCCGTCCTGATCACACCGTTCATCCTTGCCGGCGCGATGAGCCCGGCCGCGGTCGCCGGGGCCGCGACGCAGACGCTTGCCGAGTCGCTCGCAGGCATGGCGTACGTCCAGCTCGTCCGACCGGGCGCGCCCGTGGTGCTCGGCTCGTTCGCCTCGTCACTCTCGATGCAGACGGGGGCGCCGACGTTCGGCACACCGGAACCTGCCCTGATGCTCTACACGATGGCGTCGCTCGCTCGGCGACTCGGTGTCCCGTTCCGGTCCGGTGGCGCGCTGACGGCGTCGAAGGTTCCGGATGCGCAGGCGGCCTACGAGTCGGCGAACACGATGCAACCCACGATGCTGGCCGGAGTCAACTTCGTCCTTCACGTCGCGGGCTGGCTCGAGGGCGGGCTGACGATGGGCTACGAGAAGTTCGTGCTCGACAACGACCAGGCGGGGATGTGGCACGCGTTCGCCAAGGGCGTCGACATGTCCGAGAACGGCCTCGCGCTCGAGGCGATGCTGACGAACGGTCCCGGTCAGCACTTCCTCGGGCACCCACACACGCTTGCCAACTTCGAGACGGCCTTCTACCGCTCGCCCGTGGCAGACAACTCGAGCTTCGAGCAGTGGGAAGCGGAGGGGGCGAAGGACACGGCGCAGCGGGCGAACGCGCTCTGGAAGAAGATGCTCGCCGAGTACGAGCCGCCGCCTCTGGACGACGCCGTCGACGAGGAGCTACGCGAGTGGATCGAGCGGAAGAAAGCCTCCTTCCCGGACTCGAACGTATGACCACCGCTCGCCTTCGGCTCGCGGTCGCGGGAGAAACGATGTTTCCCCCGCGATCCCCCTTCTTCAGGAGAGTGTGGGGAACCTCCGGTTTCTTGCGTGGGGGAACCCAGGGTTCCCCCACGAGCCTTCTCCTTGATCGCAAGGCGCATGGGTTCCCCACACCCCTCCACGCTCATGGGACCGAATCCGTCCCATGAGCACCGCCGCCTCCACGAGCCGCGTCGCCGAGCTCCTCGCCCACCCTCGCTACGAGGTGCTGCCCTTCGGCAGCGTCGAGGAGGCCGTGGTCGAGCACGTCCCGCTCGACGTCACGCTCACCGTCACCGTCTCTCCGAGAAAGGGGATCGAGCACACGCTGGACGTCGTCGAGCGGCTGACCAAGCACGGATACCCCGTCGTACCGCACGTCTCGGCCCGCCTCGTGCGCGACCGGGCACACCTCGCCGAGATCCTCGCCCGCGTGGACGAGATCGGCGCGCACGACGTGTTCGTCGTCGCCGGTGACGCAGACGAGCCGGCGGGAGAGTACGTCGGCGCCGCGCCGCTCCTCGAGGCGATCGCCGAGCTCGGGCACCGCTTCGAGAACGTAGGGATCACGGGCTACCCGGAGAGCCATCCGCTGATCTCGGACGAGACCACGATTCAGGCCATGTTCGACAAAGCACGCTTCGCCACGTACATCGTCAGCCAGATCTGTTTCGACCCGAGCGTCACCGCGAGCTGGGTCGAGCGCGTCTGGAACCGCGGCACGCGGCTACCCATCCACATCGGGATTCCCGGCGCCGTCCCTCGGACGAAGTTGATGCGCGTGTCGACGTCGATCGGCCTGGGGGCATCGGCGCGCTTCCTGCGTCGGCACCGCAACTGGTTCACACACGCTCTGCGCCCGGGCGGCTTCAGTCCCGATCCGCTCCTTTCGGGGCTCGAGCCGAGCCTCGCCGACCCGGAGCGCAAGATCGCCGGCTTCCATATCTTCACGTTCAACGATCTCGCCGACACCGAGAGCTGGCGACAGCGGAAGCTCGAGGGTAGTGCCCTCGTTTCCGACTACGCAAGCTGAGAAGGAGCTGCAGATGCCCGTAGACGTCGACGTCGTTCGCACGGTTGAGATGCCGACGCGGCTGATCCACGGCCCCGGTGCGCTCGGCCACCTGCGGCAGGCGCTCGGCGAGCTCGGCGTCGCTCGGCCTCTGCTCGTCACCGACCCGGGCGTCGCGGCAGCAGGCATCGCGGAGCGGGCACTCCAGCAGCTGGACGAGACGATCGTGTTCGGTGACGTCCGTCCGAACCCCGACATCGAGGTCGTCGACCGCGGCGCCGAGCTGTACCGGGCAGAAGGGTGCGACGGGCTCGTCGGCCTCGGCGGCGGCTCGTCGATGGACACCGCGAAGTCGATCGGTGTCGTCGTAGCACAGGGCGGGTCGATCGTCGACTACGAGTACGGGAGCACACCTGTGTCACGGCGCATCCCACCGCTCGTCGCCGTCCCGACCACGGCGGGCACGGGCAGCGAGGTGACGTTGTGGGCGGTCATCACCGACCACGACCGGAAGATCAAGTTCAACGTCGGAGGCACTCCACTGATAGGGCCCCACGTTGCCCTGATCGATCCCGAGCTCATGCTCGGGCTCCCTCCGGCAGTCACGGCCGCGACCGGGATGGACGCGCTCTCACACGCGATCGAGTGCTACACGTGCGACTACCACCAGCCCTTCTCCGACGCTGTCGCGCTCCAGGCGATCGAGCTCGTGCGGGACTGGCTGCGACGCGCGGTCGAGGACGGGTCCGACCTCGAGGCGCGGAAGCACATGGCCCATGCAGCGACGCTCGGGGGCATGGCTTACGGAACCGAGAGCGCCGGCGCCGCACACGCGATGAGCCAATCTGCTGGCGGAGTCCACGACTGTCCACATGGCGCGCTGACGGCGCGCGTGCTCGGGCCTGTCTGCGAGTACAACGCGCCTGCCGATCCCGAGCGCTACGCGCGGATCGCGCAGGGACTCGGAGTCGCAACGGGTGGCCTTGCACCGCTGGATGCCGCGCTCGCGGGAGTCGAGGCGCTCGACAGCCTGACCGACGAGGTCGGCATCCCGACGATGGAGGAGCTCGGGTTCTCCGAGGACGAGATCCCGATGCTCGCCAGGATCGCCTTCGAGGACCCGCAAACCATCGGCAATCCTCGCAAGGTGGCGATCTCAGACTACGAAGAGATCTACCGCAACGCGTTCTCGAGGGGGAAGCGATGAGCGTCACGACGCAGGATTACTCGATGGTGGTGGGCGGCGCCTGGGCCGAGTCCGAGTCCGGCCAGCGCTTCGAGGCGACGAGCCCGGCGACCGGCGAGTCGCTGGGGACGATTCCCGAGGGGACGCGCGAGGATGCAGAGAGAGCGATCGCCGCGGCGAACGCCGCACGCCGCGACTGGGCCGCGAGATCGGCATTCGAGCGCGCGGATGCGCTGAGCCGGATCGCCGATCTGATCGAGGAGCGGCGCGACGACCTCGCGCGCACGCTCACTCTCGACCAGGGCAAGCCCCTGCACGCGGAGTCCTACGGCGAGGTCGAGGAGCTCGTCGTGTACTGGCGTATGGCTGCCGCTGATGCCACCCGGCTGGCGGGCTCGATGCCGCCTTCGGTCGATGCCGCCAAGCGGATCCTCGCCTACCGGGTCCCCCGAGGCGTCGTCGGGGTCATCACCCCGTGGAACTGGCCGTACACGATGCCGGCCGAGCTCATCGCGCCCGCGCTCGCAGCCGGAAACGCGGTGGTCTGGACTCCCGCCTCGTCGACCTCGGTGTGCGCGGTGAAGCTCGCCGAGTGCATCGTCGACGCGGAGCTTCCGGCAGGCGTCTTCTCGATGGTCACCGGTCCCGGTTCCGTCGTAGGCGACGAAGTCGCCTCGAGCTCGGGAACGCACGCCGTGGGCTTCATCGGCTCCGTTGCGACGGGGCACAAGGTTGCAGTAGGCGCAGCCGGGAAGGCGACCGTGCTCGAGCTGGGAGGCAACGGCCCGATGGTCGTCCTCGACGATGCCGACCTCGCAGTAGCGGCGGAGGCCAGCATCGCGGCCTCGTTCCTCTGCGCGGGGCAGAGCTGCACGGCAGGCGAGCTCTTCCTCGTGCACGAGTCCGTGCACGACGAGTTCGTCGAGCGGCTTCGATCGACGGTCGACCGCTCGGTGCGGCTCGGTGACCCGTTCGCCGAAGGGACGACGATGGGGCCGCTCAACAACGAGGCGACCGCGCTGAAGATGGATGAGCACGTCGCCGACGCGCTCGACCGTGGCGCCCAGCTCGTCGTGGGCGGCAAGCGCGCAGCCGGCTTCCCGACAGACCTCTACTGGGAGCCCACAGTGCTGGCGAGCGTGACGGAGGAGATGGAGGTCGCGCGAGACGAGACGTTCGGGCCGGTCGTCCCGATCGTTCGGATCTCGAGCGACGAGGAGGCCCTGCAGATCGCCAACTCGTCCGAGTACGGGCTGCTGACCGCGGTCTGGACGCGGGATCTCGCCCGCGGCCTGCGCTTCGCCGAGGCGGTCGACGCAGGCTGGGTGAACGTCAACGAGTCGACGAACTACTGGGAGAGCCACCTCCCGTTCGGCGGTCGTGCCGGCTCGAGCTCGGGTGTCGGGCGAGTCGGCGGGAACTCGGTGCTCGAGGCGTTCACCGAGCCGAAGACCGTCGTCGTGACCCTCGGGTGACCGCTCCTGGAGAGCTACCCTCCTCGTCGTGACCGTCGAGATCTTCTACTGCCCCACCTGAAGCGGTTACGACACACGGGCCGCGAGTCTCGCGGCCGAGATCACGTCGCACACCGCGGTGACTGCCAGGATCACGCCCGGAGGGCGCGGCCAGTTCGACGTGGTGGCCGACGGGGAGCTCGTCTTCTCGAAGCACGACCGGGGACGCTTTCCCGAAGACGGGGAGATCCTCGCGACGTTATCGCAGTAGGAAGCCGTCGCCGAGCGGGTCGTCGGCGTCGAGCGTGAAGACGTGCTCGCCGGTCCGGAAGGCGCTCCCCTCGACCTCCGTGACGACTGCAGGGATCCCCGCTACCTCGGCCTCTCCGACGACACGTGCGCGGAACTCGGTGTCGACGACACTGCGATGTCGAAGCTCGTCGCCACGCGGCAGGCGTCCGCTGCGGTCGAGCAGCGCGAGCCGCGCCGAGGTCCCGCTCCCACACGGCGAGCGATCGACCTCGCCGTCGGCGAAGATCGTCACGTTCCGCTGCGTGAGGGGATGCTCGCCCTCGTCCTGCCAGAAGATGACGCCGTAGACGTCTCGTAGCTCCGGCTCGAGCGGGTGCACGACGTCCTGCCACGCCTCGATCTCGCGCTTCAGCTCACGGCCGAGCTCGATCAGGCGCGGAAGCTCGCCGGGCTCGACTCGCTCCTCCACGGAGGCGTAGAACGCGCCGCCGAAGGCGACGTCCACCGACCCCGCACCGAGCTCGACCCCCTCGGCCCAGACGAACGCGGGAACGTTCCGAAAGCGCACCGAGCGCACACGTCCGTTCTCGACCTGCGCCCACGTCTCGAGGCGCCCTGACGGCACGTCGACGACGACGTGGTTCTCCCCCTCCGAGCGCGCGACAACGCCCTCGTCGAGAGCCCACGTGACGAGCGCGATCGTCCCGTGGCCGCACGCTGTCGAGTAGCCCGCGTTGTGGAAGAAGACGACTCCGAGGTCTGCGCCGTCGTCGTTCGGCTCGACGACGAAGCAGCCGTACATGTCCGCATGGCCGCGTGGCTCGTAGACGAGGAGCCTGCGGACGTGGTCGAGGCGCTCGAGCGCGTCGCGGCGCCTGCCGAGGATCGTGGCCCCACGAGGCCCCTCGGTACCGCCCGTGACGATGCGAAACGGCTCGCCGGCAGTGTGGTAGTCGACAGTGGTGATCGGGCCCACGAGCCGGGATCTTGTCACGCGAGAGAGCGACGCCAGGATGGGCAGATCACCTTGTTGCTCAGAGCAACAAGGTGTTGCTATCTGCCTCGAAACGCGGGCAGGCGCTTCTCGAGGAACGCCTGCACGCCCTCCGAGAAGTCCTCGGTCTCCGTCGCCGCCTGCTGCAGCGCCGCCTCGAGCTCGAGCTGGTCCTCGAGCGAGGCCGTGAACGCATGCTCGAAGAGCTGCTTCGTCATCGCGACAGCGCGCGTCGGCAGCGCCGCATACCAGCCGGCCAGCTCGGCGACACGCTGCTCGAAGGTGTCGGCCGGGATGTTTTCGGACACGAGACCCCAGACCAGCGCCTCGGCCGCGCTCAGCCGGCGGTTGGAGGCCATCCACTCGAAAGCCCTCGAGAAGCCGAGCAGACGGTGGATGAACCACGTGCTTCCCGCGTCGGGCACAAGACCGATCCCGATGAACCCGGGCACGAAGCTTGCGTCGGACGAGGCCACGCGCACGTCGCACGCGAAGGCAAGCGAGAGCCCGGCGCCCGCACACGCGCCGTTGATTGCGGCGATGACCGGCTTCTCGAGCGCGCGCAGCGCGCGGATGTTCGGGTGGTACGTCTGCTCGAGCGCCTCCCGCACGCCACCGGGGAGCTCCTGGAACTCGCGCAGATCCTGTCCGGAGCAGAAGCCACGCCCCGCGCCCGTCAGCACGACTGCCCGCACATCCGGGTCGGCGGCCTGCTCGAGCGCGACCGCTAGCTCGTCGTGCATCGCTCGATTGATGGCGTTGTAGACCTCGGGCCGGTTGAGCGTGATCGTGAGCACCGCCCCGTCTCGGTTGGTCAGGACGACCTCCGCCACGACCGCAGCCTACTCCGGCTTCCCACGCTCGAGGAACGCGCGCACCGCTCCCTGAGCTTCCTCGCCGAGCATCGACATCGCCAGCCAGTCTCGGGCGTGCCCCACCGTCTGGTGCCACGCGAAGTCGCGCCACACGTTCAGCTGGTGCTTGGCGTAGCGCGTCGTCTGCGGGAGCTTCGCGGCGAGCTTGCTGGCCCACTCGTCGACGACGGCGTCGAGCTCGTCCTCCGGCACCGCCCGGTTGACGAGGCCCCATTCCTCGGCCTGCTTCGCCGGGATCTCGTCGCACAGAAACACGATCTCGCGAGCGCGACGATCACCGACCATGAGCTGGAGCCACTGCGTCGCCCCGCCGGCCGGCACCGAGCCGTGCTGGAGGCCCACGTGCCGAATGAACGCCGAGTCCACCATCACCGAGAGGTCGCATGCCATCTGCAGCTCGTTCCCGCCACCGACGGCGATCCCGTTGACGCGTGCAATCGTCGGCTTGCCGATCTCTCGCAGCCGGTCATGGGCGTCCTTGAAGGCGCCGAACCACTTCCAGTACTCGCTCGAGTTGCCGAGAAGATCCTCTCCCCACGTGCGCAGATCCGCACCCACGCAAAACGCCCGTCCCGTCCCCGTCAGGACGACCACGCGGACCTCGTCGTCCCACGAAGCGTCCTCACATGCGCGCGCGATCTCGCGCAGCATCTTGAAGTCGAAGGCGTTGAGGACGTCGGGGCGGTCGAGACGGATCGTCGCGCGTGGCGGCGCTTTCTCGTAGACGATCGTCTCGAATCCGAGCTCCGCCGGATCGAGCGGGCGGGGATGCGTCGGCTCGTTCACTCGACCGCCGCGAAGTGGACGTGGAACGGAATGCCCATCGCCATGGCGTCCTTTCCCGTCTCCGCAAACTCGGGCGTCCGTGCTGCGGACTTGAAACCGTCCATGTCGGCGAACTCCCATTCCGCGTAGTACCGATGGAGCGGCTCGCCCATCGGCGCTCCGAACACCTTCCCGTGCCTGAACGTGGCGCCCCCGACCTGACGGCACAGCGCCGCGTGTTGCTCGAAGCGCTCGGGGTCCGGCTCAGCGTCGTACACGACGAAGACTCTGATCACGCGTGCTCCATTCCTCGGGGACGCCGGGCAGCGTATAGCGTCCTCGAGGTGAACTCGACCGCCTTGGCCGCAATGCTCGCCGTCGCAGCCGGTCTCGGTGGGGCGGTGCAGATCGCCGTTCAGAGGCGCCTCGGCGACCGAGTCGGAAGCCTGGAGGCCGTGGCGACGGCGGCAGTGATCGGGGTCGTGATCGCCCTATCGGTACTCGTCGTCGCGCGCCGCTCGGTCGCCGGCGTGGGCGATGCCGTCGCCGGGCCGAAGTGGCAGCTCCTGGGCGGCGTCATGAGCGTTGTCATCGTCCTCGCGATAACCGTTGCGGGCCCGCGAATCGGTGTGGTCGCCACGACGGCGTTCCTCATCGCCGCGCAGTTTGCGCTCGCAGCGGTCATCGACCGCTTCGGCTGGTTCGGCGTCGAGCCGGTGGCGTCTCCTGGCCGCGCGTGCTCGGGATCGCCTTGTTGGTCGTCGGGGCGGCGCTGACGCTGCGGCGATGAGCCAGCAGCTGGACGGGCTCGAGCCCGGGCTCCTGTGGAAGCGCTTCTTTGAGCTGACCAGTATCGCACGCCCGTCGAAGGAGGAGGGGAAGGTACGTGAGCACGTGCTGGCATGGGCTGCGGCCCGCGACTTCGACGCGAGCGCCGACGAGGCGGGAAACGTCGTGGTACGTGCGCCTGCCTCGCCGGGGCGCGAGCAGGCAGCCACCGTCGTCCTCCAATCGCACCTCGACATGGTCTGCGAACGGGATCCGACAAGCCCGTTCGATCCACGCGAGGGCCGGATCGACGTCCGCGTCGACGGTGACTGGGTGACCGCCGACGCCACCACGCTCGGCGCCGACAACGGCATCGGTGTTGCAGCGGCGATGGCGGTCGGAGACGACACGAGCATCGAGCACGGGCCACTCGAGCTCCTCTTCACCGTGTCGGAGGAGCAGGGCCTCGAAGGCGCCAAGGCTCTCGATCCGTCGATCGTCTCCGGACGCCTCCTGATCAATCTCGACGGGACGAGCGACGGCGCGCTTACCGTCGGGTGCGCCGGCAGCGACCACACCGTTCTCCGACTTCCGCTCCGCTCAGTGCCGTTGCCATCGGACCACGTCGTATTGCGGGTCGGGTTGTCCGGAGCCAAGGGCGGGCACTCCGGGGCCGACATCGGCAACGGCCGGGCGAACGCGATCAAGGTGCTCGGGCGCACGCTCTCGGCCGCGTACGAGGCGACTGCGTTCGGGCTCGTAAGCATCGAGGGTGGCGTGAGCCGGAACGCAATCCCGCGGGAGGCGCGCGCGCTCGTGACGCTTCCCGCGATGACGGAAGCGGCCTTCCGCACGAGTGCGGCGGTCGAGCTCGAGTCGATCGGGGGTCGATATGCCGAAACCGACGACGACCTCGCGCTGTCGATCGATCGATCAGCGGCAGCCCGCGTCGCCGACGCCGCCACGTCGCGTCGTGCACTCGATCTGGTCGAGGCGATTCCCACCGGTGTGATCGCGATCGCCCCCGGATTTGCGGAGACGGTCGAAACGAGCACCAGCCTCACGGTCGCAAGCACGCTGAAGGGAGTGGTGGAGCTCGCCTCGATGACACGAAGCTCGAATGCATCCGCACTCGACGACGTCCTCGCGTCGATGCAAGCCATTGCGCGACTGGGCGGCGGGGAGATCGAGGTGCGGCGCTCGTATCCGCCGTGGGAGCCGCGGCTGGATTCGCCGCTGCTCGCGTCTGCCGAGAGGAGCTTCCGGCGGCTCTTCGACGCCTCGCCTGCTAGGGCCGTCGTCCACGGTGGCCTCGAGTGCGCCGTTCTCGGGCAGAAGCTGCCAGGAGTCGAGATGATCTCGATCGGGCCCGAGATCGTCGGCGCGCACGCACCCGGCGAGATGGTGCGCATCTCGAGCACGCAACGGTTCTACCGCCTGCTCGGCGCGCTTCTCGACGAACTCTCGCGCTAGGCCGGCCGCTTCCTCGTGGTCACAGCCCGGCGATGTCGTCGGGTCGGACCGGGACACGAGCGAGTTCGCGCCCCGTCGCATCTCGCAGCGCCGCGACGATCGCAGCCGTCGAGACCACGGTCGGCGGCTCGCCGACGCCCTTGACGCCGTAGGGCGCATCGGGCTCCGGCTCCTCGACGAGGTCGGAGACGACAGGCGGCATGTCGAGGAACGTGGGGATCAGGTAGTCCGTGAAGCTCGCGTTGGCGATGACGCCGTCGCGCGTCTGGATCTCCTCCATCAGAGCGAGCCCCAGGCCTTGGGCCGTGCCGCCCTCGATCTGTCCCTCGACCGCCGTTCGGTTGAGCGCGTTGCCCACGTCCTGCGCGGTTCCGATCCAGACGACACGCGTGAGGCCGAGGTCGACGTCGACCTCGGCGACGACGCGCATGGCAGCGACGGCGAGCGCAACGTGCGCCCGCCCGTCCGTGATCTGGCCAGTCTCGGGATCGAGCGGGTAGGTGCGCGGATGGCGGTAGATGCGCTCGACGTCCACGGCGCCGCCGGATCGGTCGCGCTCGTCGAGAGCGGCGCGGCACGCAGTCTGCACGGCGCCCGCCGCCATCCACGTCATACGCGAAGACGAGGCAGAGCCCGCGGAGCCGACCCGCGCTGTCGACCCGGAAGCAAGCGTCACGTCGTCTGTTCCGAGCTCGAGTCGCGCGACCTGCAGGATCACGTCGCTGACGCCCTGACCCACGTCCGCTGCCGCACAGTGCACCTCCGCCGAGCCGTCCTCGGCGAGTACGACCCGCGCGGTGCAGTAGTCGTCGAAGCCTTCCGAGTAGCAGATGTTCTTGAACCCGACCGCGAACCCGACTCCGCGGCGCACGCCCTCGCCACGGGTCGTGTTCCCAGCGCCTCCGGGGAGCCGGATGGCTTCGCGCGGGAGCTCCTCCGGCTCGGGGACCGGCAGTGCGGCTGCGCGCCGGATGACGTCCCGCGTGGGCAGCGAGCCTGTCACGACCTGCCCCGTCGGGAGCATGCCTCCCGGCTCGAGCGCGTTCAGAAGCCTGAGCTCGACCGAGTCGATCTCGAGTGCGGTCGCGAGCTTGTCCATCTGCGCCTCGGCTGCGAAGCACGCCTGAACCGCGCCGAAGCCGCGCATCGCTCCGCACGGTGGGTTGTTCGTGTAGACCGCGAGCCCGTCGACGAGTACGTTGTCGACCGCGTACGGCCCGACCGCGAACGAGCAGGCGTTCGCGATGACCGCCGTCGAGCTCGAGGCATACGCGCCACCGTCGATGAGGATCCGCATGCGGACGGCAACGAGCTTTCCGTCGCGCGTAGCGCGGTGCTGCGCCCAGATCCGTGCCGGATGGCGGTGGATGTGCCCGACAAACGACTCCTCGCGGT
Source organism: Actinomycetota bacterium (assembly GCA_020029615.1). Taxonomy (GTDB): domain Bacteria; phylum Actinomycetota; class Thermoleophilia; order Gaiellales; family Gaiellaceae; genus GMQP-bins7. The sequence continues at coordinate 29,648 of JAIBJO010000005.1, read as the reverse complement.
TGTAGACGATCTTCACGGGCCGCCCCGTGCGGAGCGCGAGCATCGCAGCATGGATCTGCATGGAGAGGTCCTCGCGCCCGCCAAACGCGCCACCGACGCCGGCGAGGTGAATCCGAACCTGCTCCGGCTCGAGTGCGAGGCACGGAGCGGCCTGGTCGCGGTCGACGTGGAGCCACTGCGTCGCGACGTGGATGTCCACGCCACCTTCTCCGTCCGGGATCGCGATCCCGGACTCAGGCCCGAGGAACGCCTGGTCCTGCTGGCCGATCTCGTACACGCCCTCGACTGCCACATCGCCCTCTGCGTCGGGATCGCCACGCCGGATCACCATCGAGCGAACGACATTGGGGCGCGCGTCATCGCGGAAGCCGTGACCCATGGTCGGACGGTCGGGATGAAGCGGCGCCATCTCGGCCGCCTGCTCGGGGTCGGTCACGGGCTCGAGCGGCTCGTACTCGACGCGCACCGCGGCCGCGGCTCGGCGGGCCTGCTCCGGCTCCTCGGCGGCAACGATCGCAACTGCCTCCCCGAAGTAGCGGACACGATCGATCGCGAGCACGGGCTGGTCGGCGAACTCGAGCCCGTAGGTCTTCTGTCCGGGAACGTCCTCGTGCGTGAGGACTGCGTGCACGCCGGGCATGGCACGTGCCTGCACGACATCGATCCCGAGGATCCGGGCGTGCGCATGAGGACTACGAACGGTCTGCCCCCACAGCATTCCTGCCGCGTGGAGGTCGCTCGAGTACGCGAACTCGCCGGTTACCTTGGGAGCCGCGTCTGCACGCCGCGTACTCGGCAGGGCGTGTCCAGGGCGGAGCGTGCGCGTGGCCGTGCTCATCGCTCGACCGCCAGATGCACTGCGTCGAGGATCTTCTGGTACCCGGTGCAGCGGCAGAGGTTCCCGGAGAGCGCCTCGCGGATCTCGTCGTCCGACGGGTCCGGGACGCGGCGCAGCAGATCGGCCGCGGCGACGACGAACCCGGGCGTACAGAAGCCGCATTGCACGGCGCCCGTCGCCGCAAACGCGTCCTGTACCGGATGCAGGCTGCCGTCGTCCGCGAGGCCCTCCACGGTGGCGACCTCGTGACCGTCCGCCTGCGCTGCGAGGACGAGGCACGAGCACACCAGCTCGTCGTCCAGGAGCACCGAGCACGACCCGCACTCGCCCTGCTCGCAGGCGTTCTTCGAGCCGGGGAGGTCGAGCCGGTCGCGGAGCGTCGTGAGGAGGCTCTCGCCGGCCCAGACCTCGGCCTCGCGGACCTCGCCGTTGACGGTGATCGACACCCTCACGAGCGAGCCTCGAGCCTCGTGAAGGCGCAAGTAACAACTTGCAACTTGCGCTCACTCTGCCCTCCGAGCCCGGCTCGAAGACATGCTTCGATGCTTGTAACAACTTGCAACTTGGGCCTGGTCACGCGAGGCACCTCTCGAGAGCACGGGCGGTGAGGACGCGGAGGGCATGTCGGCGATAGGCCGCGGTCCCACGCACGTCGTCGATCGGGCTCGCCGCGCCGGCGACCTGCTCGGGGAACGACTCGGCTTCGTCGATCGCCGCAGTTACGAGACGAGCGACCGGGGCCGCAGAGCCGAACGCAGCCCGCAACTCTCCGCGCTCGCGGTCGACCACGACGGCGAGCGAGCAGACTGCGATGACCATCGCGTTGCGCGGCCCGACCTTCATGAACGTCTGCGACTGGCGGCTCGGCTCGACGAGTACGGAGAGGATCAGCTCGTCGTCGTCGAGCGCGTTCCGCTTCACACCGACGAGGAACTCCTGCAGCGGCACCCGGCGCGCGCCGCGCGTGCTCGCGACCTCGACAACGGCACGCTCGACGAGCAGCGGCGGCAGCGCGTCTCCGGCCGGGGAGGCAGTGCCGAGGTTCCCGCCGATCGTCCCGCGGTTGCGGATCTGCGGCGAGCCGACCGTACGCGACGCCTCGGCCAGGGCCGGCAGCTCGTCGGCAACGACGTCCGCCATCGCGTCGGCGTACGTGAGCCCGGCTCCGAGCCGGAGCGTCCCGTTCTCGCGCGACCAGCCGCGGAGCTCGACGACCTCGTTCAGGTTCAGCAACAGCTCCGGCCGCGCCTGGTCGAAGTTGAGCGCGATCATGACGTCCGTTCCGCCCTGGATCGAAACAGCGCCGGGGTGCTCCGCCTTCAAGCGCAGAGCCTCGTCGAGCGACCGCGGAGTGAGCACGTCCACGCGACGAGTTCTAGCGCTCTTCGCGCACGTACGGAATCCCGAGTGCCGCCGGAGCTCCGAGATGCCGCTTGGAGAGGCCCGTCGACACGATGACGAGCACGACGATGGTCATGACGTACGGAAGGGCGTACAGGAACTCGGGTGCGACGTCCACGTTGCGCGCCTGGAGCGCGAACGGGAGCGCCGACAGTGCTCCGAACAGGTACGCGCCGACGAGGCAGAGCTCGGCTCGCCAGAAAGCGAAGATGACGAGCGCGATCGCGATCCAGCCGGCGCCGCCGATGAGCGTGTCGCCCGCAATCCAGCCCGGTGAGATCGAGAGGCTGTAGCAGGCTCCGGCAACACCGGCGAATCCACCCCCTATGAGGACGTGGACGTACCGGTAGAGAGTCACGTTGATGCCCATCGCGTCCGCGGACGCCGGAGCCTCGCCGACGGCGCGGACGTTGAGCCCGAAGCGCGTTCGTCCGAGGTAGAGGCCGACGAGGAGCGCGGCGATCCACGACGCGTACACGAGCGCGGACTGGTCGAAGACGATCGGCCCGAGAACCGGAAGATCCGCGAGGCCGAGCACGTCGACCGACCCGAAGTGCTGCTTCGCGGGGATGTCCGGCGAGAAGCCCAACTCGGTTCCGACGTAGGCAGACAGGCCCAGACCGCCGGCGAAGATCGTGAGCGCGAGACCCGACACGATCTGGTTCGCGCGCAGCGTGATCGTGAGGAACGCATGGATCGCGGCCATCGCCGCGCCGGACAGGCCCGAAGCGAGGATCGCGAGGACGAGCACGGATGCGCTCGCTCCCTCGACACGTTGGGTGACCCAGAACCCGACCACCGCCCCGAACAACATCATCCCCTCGACACCGAGGTTGAGCACGCCTGAGCGCTCGGCCAGCAGTTCGCCGAGCGACGCAAAGAGCAGCGGTGTCCCGTACAGGACCGCGTCGGCGAGGACGATGACGAGCAGGGTGTCGTTCACCGGGCAGGCTCCACGGCCGCGCCCGATCCACCGTGCGCGCTCGAGCGACGCCGTATCCGCAACCGGTAGCGAAGGAGAAGCTCACCACCGAGCGCGCAGAAGAGGATGATTCCCTGCATCACGCCGACGAGCCCCGAGGGGAAGTCGGGCCCCTGAAGTGTGTAGCCCGCGTTCTGGAGCCCCCCGATGAGCACCGCGACGAGGCAGACCGCGAGCGGGTTGTACCGGGCCAGCGCCGCGACGACGATCCCCGTGTAGCCGAAGGCGGCGGCCTGCAAACCCGTCGTGCTCCCGTCGAGCGTGTACGTGAAGTCACCGATCTGACTCGCGCCCCCGATGCCGGCGATCGCACCCGACACCGCCATCACCGACAGGATCTTTCGCCGGGTGCGCATGCCCGCGTAGCGAGCAGCGCGCGGCGAGTCCGCGATCACACCCACCTCGAACCCGAACCGCATGCGTGTGTACAGCACCCACAAGACGACCGCCGCACCCAGCCCGATGACGAAGCCGAGCGGAACCACGACGTCGGAGCCGAAGGTCGGCCAATAAGACGCCTCGGGCATCGGCTTCCCCTGCGGGAATGCTCGGGCCTGGAGTGTCGACGTGTCTCGCCAGTAGGACGCGCTGTCGAAGATGAGGTAGGTCAGAAGCAGCCCCGCGACGTAGTTGAGCATCAGCGAGGTGATGATCTCGTTGGTACGGGCGAACGCCTTGAGCACGCCCGGGATCAGGCCCCAGAGAGCGCCGGCAACTCCCGCCGCGACGCACATCGCCACGACGTAGAGCGGGGTCGACGTCGCGTCCCGGTCTCCGAGCTGCAGCGCGATCCACGAGGCGCCGACTGCGCCCAGGTACAGCTGACCCTCGGCCCCGATGTTGAAGAGCTGCATGCGAAAGGCCGCAGCCGCGGCGAGGCCCGTGAAGAGGATCGGTGTCGCCGAGATGAGGGTCGCAGAGAGTGCCCCATTCCCGGTGAACGCCGCATCGAGGATCTCGCGATACGTCTCGATCGGATCGTGTCCCGTCGCGACGAGGATCAGTGCCATCAACCCGAACGCCAGGACCAGCGAGCCGAGGGGGACGGCGACGGATAGCCACCACGGCTGCGTCAGTCGACGCTCCAGCTTCACCCGCGTGTCCCTCCGGCCATGAGCAGCCCGATTTCCTCGATCGACGTCGACCCCGCGGATAGCTCGCCGACAATCTCGCCCTCGTAGACGACGAGGATCCGATCGGCGAGGGCGCGGATCTCGTCGAGGTCCTCGCTCATGAGCAGTATCGCGACACCATTGGCGGCCGCCTCGCGAAGGTACGAGTGCACGGTCTCGATCGCGCCGACGTCGAGGCCGCGCGTCGGTTGGGCGACGACGAGGACGAGCGGGTCATCCGCGAACTCGCGCCCGAGGACGAGCTTCTGGAGGTTGCCTCCGGAGAGGTTGCGGACAGGCGTTCCTGGGCCGGGGGTCTTCACGTCGTAGCGGCGGATGATCCCGACGGCGGTCTCGCGCATGCGTCGAAGAGCGAGGAGTGGACCGCGTGACAACGAGCGGCTTCGGTACGTCTTGATGACGACGTTGCTCGTGACGCTCAGGCTCGGAGCGAGACCCGTTCCGAGCCGATCCTCGGGCACGTGGGCAACGCCTGCCATGATCGCCTCGCGCGGATCGCCGCCGCGCAGCTGCTTGCCGCCGACACGAACGCTCCCCGCTCGGAGGTCGCGCATCCCCGAGAGCGCCTCGGCCAGCTCGCGCTGGCCGTTGCCCGCGACGCCGGCGACGCCGACGATCTCGCCCTCGCGGAGAGCGAACGAAACGTCCTTGACCGCGATGTTTCCCCGATCGCCGGCGACCGTCAGACCATCGACTTCGAGGGTGAGGACGTCCGACAGCGTCCTCGGCTGCTCGAGCGGTCGCGCGACATCGATCTCCCGACCGACCATCAGGGCGGCGAGTGAGCTGAGCGTGGCGGACCTTGCATCGACGGTGGCCACAGTCCGGCCAGCGCGTAACACCGTCACGCGGTCGGCGACGGCCTTGACCTCGTGGAGCTTGTGCGAGATGAAGATGACGGTCTTCCCCTCGTCAGCCATCGCGCGCAGAGTTTCGAAGAGCGCTTTGGCCTCCTGCGGAGTGAGTACGGCGGTCGGCTCGTCCATGATCAGAATGCGCGCCTCGCGGTAGAGCGCCTTCAGGATCTCGACGCGTTGCTGCTCGCCGACCGAGAGCTGCCAGACTCGTGCCCTGGGATTGACCGCAAGGCCGTAGCGGCTGCTCAGCTCTCCGACGCGCTTCTCGATCGCGCCCGAATGGACGACGAGGCGCCGCCCCTCACGACGGTGATCGCCGAGGACGACGTTCTCGGCCACCGAGAACGGCTCGACCAGACGGAAGTGCTGGTGCACCATGCAGATCCCCGCATCGAGCGCGTCGCGCGGCGAGTGAAAGCGGACCTGCTCGCCGTAGAGCTCGATCTCCCCCTCGTCCTGCCGGTAGAGGCCGGTAAGGATGTTCGAGAGCGTCGTCTTGCCCGCTCCGTTCTCGCCTAGGAGCGCGTGCACCTCCCCCTCGGCGGCCTCGAAGCTGGCGTCGTCGTTCGCGACGACGCCGGGGAAGCGCTTCGAGATCCCGACCATGCGCACCGCCGGAGGCCGAGAGGCGCCGGACGAGCCGGCGCCTCTCACTTCCCGAGCGCTGCCGGGGATTCCCCCCAACGCGGCTAGCTCGGAGGCTTGACTGTCGAGACCTTCCCGATCATGCCCTTCGCAAGCCAGTCCATCTCGTAGAGGTCCGGGAGGACCTTGAGCGTCTTCCCCTTCGGCACCCGCAGCTTGCCCGCCTGGTCGTACAGCGGTCCGGTGAAGACGTTGAACTTGCCTGCCACGATCGCCTTCTTCTTCGCCGCGATGGCCGCCTTCGTCTTCGCGCTGACCTTCGGGCCGTACGGAGCGATGTCGGTGAACCCGTCCTTGATCGTCCCGTAGTAGAAGCCGGGCTTCCACGTTCCGTTCATCGCGGCCTTGACCCGCTTCACGTAGTACGGCCCCCAGTTGTAGGTCGCAGCCGTCAGCCACTGCTTCGGTGCGATCTTCCGGGCGTCGGAGTCGTAGCCGACCCAAGGGATGCCCTTGTCCTCGGCGACGGCGCCCGCCGCCGGAGTGTCCACGTTTTGCCCGAGCACGTCGACTCCCGCAGCGATGAGGCTCTTGGCCGCGGCAGTCTCCTTCGGGACCGAGACCCACGCGTTCGTCCAGAGCAGCTTCACTCTCGCCCCTGGATGGGTCGCTTGTGCGCCGAGCAGGAACGCGTTGGCGTGGCGGATGACCTCGGGGATGCCGAAGGGGACGATGTAGCCGATAGGCCCCTTCTTCGACGCGGCGCCCGCGGCCATCCCGGAGAGATAGATCGTGTCCTCACCTGCGCCGAAGTACTCCGACTGGTTCTTCTTGACCTGCGTACCCGTCGCCTGCTCGAAGTAGATGTCCGGGTACTTCTTGTACAGCTGACCGTTCACACCGAGCTCGAAGAACCCGAACGAGCAGCCGAAGATCATGTCGTAGCCGTCCCGAGCGAGACTCGCAACCACCTGCGGAACCTGAGCGCTCGAGAAGATGTTCTCCTTGTAGGTGGTCTCGACCTTCGAGCCGAGCGCATTCTCGATGGCGAGGCGACCCTTGTCGTGCGCCTGCGACCAACCGCCGTCGTCGTGTGGCCCCGGGTAGATGAACGCCACCTTGAAGGGCTCCTGCTCGGATCGCGCCGCGCTGCCGCCCGCGAGCGCAAGCGCTGCCACGGCGAGCACGAGCAAGAACCCGCCGAGTACGAACTTCCTTCTCATCTGCTCCTCCTGTCCGGCCTGCCGACTGACCGGGCGACTATACGACAGCGCTGCGCGCAGAGCGCGCAGCGCTAGAGGAGCGCGGGATCGTATTACGCTCCACCAACCATGGAGCACCTGCAGCGGCGCCTAGCGGTAGCACGGGGGGACGAGCCCGCCGACCTCGTCGTTCGAGGCGGGCACGTGCTCTCCGTCTTCACGAAGGAATGGCTCGAGGTCGACATCGCGGTGGTGGACGGCGTCGTCGCCGGGCTGGGCAGTTACGAGGGCCGCGACGCGCTCGACGCATCGGGTCGCTTCGTCGTGCCGGGATTCATCGACGCACACATGCACCTCGAGTCCGTGAAGCTCATGGTCGACGAGTTCGCGCGGCTCGTCCTTCCGCTCGGCACGACGGCCGTCGTGGCCGACCCCCACGAGATTGCGAACGTACTCGGCGTCGACGGCGTGCACTGGCTCCTCGACGCCTCCTCGGGGCTTCAGCTCGACGTCTTCTTCATGGCACCGTCGTGCGTGCCGGCATCGACGTTCGAGTCGCCCCGTCGGGCGCTGACCTCGGGTGACCTCGAGTCGCTCATGCGCCGGCGGCGCGTGCTCGGGCTCGCGGAGATGATGAACTTCCCCGGGGTCATCGCAGGCTCGGCGCACGAGCTCGAGAAGCTCGGGCTCGACAACGCGGGACACGTGGACGGCCATGCTCCCGGGGTTCTCGGACGGGATCTGCAGGCGTACGCGGCGGCGGGGATCTCCTCCGATCACGAGGCGCTGACCGTCGAGGAGGGGCGTGAGCGCCTGCGTGCCGGAATGTGGCTCCTCATCCGTGAGGCCTCGATGGCACGCAACCTCCGGGCTCTGCTGCCACTCGTGGAGGAGTACGGGCCGGACCGGATCGCCTTCTGCACGGACGACCGCGACCCGGAGGACATAGCGGACACAGGGCACATCAACGGCATGGTGCGCGAGGCCGTCGCCTGCGGAGTCGCGCCGGCCGACGCGGTCCTGATGGCGTCCTTCCATCCGGCGCTCTGGCACGGCCTCCGGAGGCACGGGGCGATCGCGCCCGGGTACTTCGCGGACCTGCTCGTCCTGCCCGATCTCGAAAGCTTCGAGCCCGAGACCGTGCTCAAGCGGGGGCGTCCGATCGAGGACGTGCCCAAAGTCGAGATTCCCGACTGGGTGCGGCAGTCCGTGCGGATCGGCCGCCTCGATCCCGCGGACTTCGCGATCTCGTGGAGCGGTGGCGAAGCCCGGGCGATCGGGCTGATCGAGGATCAGGTCGTGACGGAATCGATCGTGTGCAAGCCCCTCGTCGAGGGCGGCCACGCGGTCGCGAGCGCGCAGCACGGCCTCGCGAAGATCGCCGTCGTCGAACGCCACCTGGCGACCGGCCGGGTCGGGCTCGGGCTGGTCTCGGGCTCGGGACTGCAGCGAGGCACGCTCGCCTCGAGCGTCGCCCACGACGCTCACAACCTCGTCGTCGTCGGCATGAACGACCGTGACATGGCCTTCGCGGTCGAGCGGTTGGCCGAGCTCGGGGGTGGGATCGTGGTCGTGGACGGACTGAGCGTCCTCGCCGAGTGCCCGCTTCCGATCGCCGGGCTGCTCTCGGATGCGCCGCTCGCCGACGTGATCGTGCAAAGCCGCACCTGCAACGATGCCGCACGCGGGCTCGGCTGGACGGGCGCGACGCCGTTCCTGACCCTGGCGTTCCTCGCGCTCTCGGTCATCCCGCACCTGAAGATCACGGACCGCGGGCTCGTCGACGTGGACCGCTTCGAGATCGTGCCGCTCGCGGTGTCCGACACGGTGCTCGGCACGGAATGACCACGCTGTACACGTCCTCGAGGGTCGTCACCTGCGACGACGCGGGGACCGAGCACGAATCCGGCTGGCTGCTCGTCGAGGACGGCGTCGTCGTCGCAACCGGAGCCGGTGCGGAGCCCGAGGCGACCGAGCGAGTCGACCTGAGCGGCACGGTGGTGACGCCCGGCCTCGTCAACGCGCACCACCACCTGTACCAGACGCTCACGCGCGCGAGAGCGCAGGAGGCCGACCTCTTCACCTGGCTCCGCGAGCTCTATCCGGTCTGGGCGCGGATCGACGCCGAGGCCGAGTACGCCGCCGCGCGCACCGGCCTGGCCGAGCTCGCCCTCTCGGGCTGCACGACCGTGTTCGACCACCACTACGTCTTCCCACACGGGCGCACCGGCCTGATCGAGGCGGAGGTGCAGGCGGCACGGGAGATCGGCGTCCGCATCGTCGCGTCACGCGGCTCGATGGACCTCGGCGTCTCCGACGGCGGGCTCCCGCCCGACGAGCTCGTCGAGGACATCGACGCCGTGCTCGAGGACACCGAGCGGCTCGTCGCAGAGCTGCACGAGCCGGGCTCCGGGGCACGCGTCCAGATCGCGGTCGCGCCTTGCTCACCGTTCTCGGTGACGAAGAAGCTCATGACGGAGTCTGCGACGCTCGCTCGCCGACTCGGCCTCATGCTCCACACACACCTCGCCGAGACCGTGGAGGAAGGCGCGTACTGCATGGAGCTCTACGGCTGCACACCGGTCGAGTACCTCACGGACCTCGACTGGCTCGGGCCGGACGTGTGGTGTGCGCACTGCGTGCACCTCTCGGCCGGTGACACAGCCGACTTCGCGGCCTCGAAGACGGGCGTCGCGCATTGCCCCACCTCGAACCTCCGACTCGGCGCGGGCATCGCACCCGTGCGCGGGTACCTGGACGCGGATATCCGTGTCGGCCTCGGTGTCGACGGTTCCGCGTCCAACGAGCGCGGCGACCTGCTGAACGAGGTCAAGCAGGCGCTGCTGCTCGCGCGCGGTCGCGACGGGCCCCGGGCGATGACGGCGCGCGAGGCGCTGCTGCTGGGCACGCGAGGAGGCGCGACGGTGCTCGGCCGGGAGGACATCGGCTCCCTCGAGCCCGGCAAGCGCGCGGACTTTGCCGTCTGGCGAACCGACGGCCTCGAGCTGTGCGGTGCCGACGACCCCGTCGCCGGCCTCGTCTTCTCGGCACCCCACCGCGTAGACCGGCTGGTCGTCGAGGGCGAAGAGGTGGTACGCGACGGCACGCTCGTCAACGCCGACGAGGGTGAGATCGCGAGCGCCCATCGGGCACAGGCGCGAAGATTCGCCGCATGACCGTTTCCGTCTCGACCCACGTGCTCGACACGGCGGCGGGAAGACCGGCCGCGGGTGTAAGGGTGGAGCTCGCCCGGCAACGGGTGGTAATTGCATCGGGCATGACCGATGCCCATGGGAGGATCGCAGAGTTGGCCCGCGACCTCGAGCCCGGGCGCTACGAGCTCATGTTCTGGCCTCCCTCGGCGTTCTTCACCCGCGTCGAGCTAGAGGTGGAGCTCACCGAAGGCCACCACCACGTCCCGCTCCTCGTCTCGCCGTACGGGTGCGCGAGCTACCGCGGAAGCTGAGCGTCGAGGAGCTCGGCGAGCTCTTCGAGGGACGCACCCGACTGGTCGAGCGGCTCGCCGAGTTCGACGATCCACTGGGTCGCGCCGAAGACGTCCTTGTGACACTGTGTCACGAGGACAAGGTCGAGGCGCTTGCTGCACATCCCGTGATCGGGCAGCAAGCCGGGCTCTCGACGCGATCGGCCGCAGAGCAAGGGGCCGATGCCGATCCGGAGGTACTCGAGGAGCTCGCCCGGCTCAACGCGGAGTACGAGCAGCGGTTCGGCTTCCGGTTCGTGGTCTTCGTGAACGGGCGCCCGAAGGCCGAGGTGCTTGAGCTCCTGCGCAAGCGGATCGAACGGACGCGCGACGAGGAGCTCGACACGGCCTGCCGAGAGCTCGTCGCGATCGCGAGGGATCGATGGACCCGTACCTGAGGGACGTCCTCGACATCTGCATCCGGATGCTGCACGTGATCGCGGGGATCGCATGGATCGGCGCGTCGTTCTACTTCGTGCGACTCGATCTCGCGCTCCGAGCACCGAAGCGCACCGAGGATGCCGCCTCCGGCGTCGCCGGAGAATTCTGGGCGGTTCATGGCGGCGGTCTCTACCACTCCCAGAAGTACCGCCTGGCGCCCGCCGAGATGCCCGAGCCGCTCCACTGGTTCAAGTGGGAGGCGTATACGACGTGGCTCTCGGGCTTCGCGCTCCTCGTCGTCCTCTACTACGTCGACGCGGACCTCAGGCTCGTGGATCCGCAGGTCGCCCCGCTCGAGGCGTGGGAAGCAATCGCACTGAGCATCGGTGGGATCGCGCTGGCCTGGCTCGCGTACGACGCACTCTGCAGGACGGTCGGCCGGCGCAGCCAGGCCGCGCTCGCGATTGTGGGAGTCGCGTTGGTCGCGCTCGCCGCCTGGGGCGCGGGCGAGTTGTTCTCCGCCCGCGCGGCCTACCTCCAGGTCGGCGTGATGCTCGGCACGATCATGGTCGCGAACGTCCTCTTCGTGATCATCCCCGCACACCGCAAGCTCGTGCGGGCGATGGAGGAGAAGCGCGAGCCCGACCCGGCGCCGCTCCTCGAGGCCAAGAACCGCTCCGTCCACAACAACTACCTGACGCTCCCGGTGCTGTTCACGATGCTCATCGGGCACTTCGCGTTCGTCTTCGGCGCAGACGATGCATGGCTCGTGTTCGTGCTCGTCGCGGTGCTGACGGCGCTCATCCGCGTCTTTTTCAGCAACTGGCATGCGGGCCGGCCCGTGTGGTGGATCCCGGCTGTCGCGGTCGTGAGCGTCGTCGCGCTCGCGATCTGGCTCGAGCCTGACTCGTCCGCGCCGGCGCAGACGGAGCCCGTGACGTTCGCTGAGGTGCAGAGCGTCATCGCCGCGCGCTGCGCACCCTGCCACTCGGGCACCTCGGCGCCTCTCGGGATCAGGTTCGAGACGCGCAGGCAAGTCGAGGCGTGGGCAGGTGCAATCGAGCAGCAAGCGGTGGTCACGCGCGCGATGCCTCCGGGCAATGCCACCGGAATCACGGACGAAGAGCGGGAGCTCCTCGCGGCCTGGATCTCGCAGAGGGGGTAGGGTCAGCGGGTGCTCGAGATCACCGCCGGAGGCTTCTCGTTCCAGGCGCGGTTCGAGGACGAGGCCGCACCGACGACGGTCGCGGCGTTTCGGCGGATGCTCCCGCTCGACTCGAGGATCATCCACGTTCGCTGGTCGGGCGAGGGGGGGTGGATCCCTATGGGCGACCTCGACGTCGGGATCGGTGCGGAGAACGCAACGCGCTACCCCAGCCCGGGCGAGCTGATCTTCTACCCGGGTGGCGTGAGCGAGACGGAGCTCCTGCTCGCGTACGGATACGTCGCGTTCGCGAGCAAGGCGGGCGCGCTTGCAGGAAACCATTTCGCATCGATCGTCACCGGAAACGAGAACCTGCGCGAGCTCGGACGTCGGATGCTCTGGGACGGCGCCCAGGACATCTCGTTCAGCGCGTCGTGAGGCGATCGAGCGCGTCCGCGAGGACGTGCACGGCGGTCGCGACGTCGTCGTCGGACGAGAGCTCGTCGGGGGAGTGACTCACGCCGTCGTTCAGGCTCCTGACGAAGAGCATCGCGGCGTCGACTCCGGCGCTCGCGAGGATGCCGGCGTCGTGCCCGGCGCCCGACGGAAGCTCGACCACTGGGAGCCCGCAACCTTCGACTGCCGCCCGTAGGGCCTCGCGTGCCGAGCCTGCGAACTGCACCGGCTCGACGCGGTAGCCGGGCTCGAACCCGATGGCGGCGACGAGCGCGTCGAGGCGCTCGGCGTCGGGTGCGCGCACGTCGAGACTCAGCCGAACGCGCGACGGGATGACGTTGGCCCCCCCGGGCTCGACGTCGACCTGGCCGACGGTCGCGACAGCGTCCGGAATCGTCAGCGCCGCGTCCCGGATGCGCTGGATCTCGTACGAGGCCGCGACGAGCGCGTCCTCGCGACCGACCATCGGCGTCGTTCCCGCGTGACCCGCGCGACCCTCGAGGACGAGCTCGCCTCGCGCGTACCCGACGACTCCGGTCACGACCCCGACGGGCACGCCTACCTCGGCCAGCACCGGCCCCTGCTCGATGTGCAGCTCGAGGAACGCGGCCGGAAGGCCGTGCCCTCCCGCACAGAGAGCCCGGCTCCCGATGCACCCGACCTCCTCTCCGCGAAACACGACGACAGAGCCGGAACCGACACGCTCGACCGCCTCGATCGCCGCGACCACGCCGAGCGCCCCGTCGAAGCGCCCGCCTCTCGGGACGGTGTCCAGGTGTGAGCCGACCCACACGGTGTCTGACACCTTTTCCACAGCGTCTGCACGGTGGGCATGTCCGAAGAGGTTGCCGTGCGGATCGACCTCGACGGCGAGCCCGGCCTCCTCGAGCCACGCCGCCGCGAGCGCGTGGGCCTCGTCCTCGGCCGGTGAGCGGTGGGGACGATTCGCACCGGGGCCGTCACCGATCGCGTACAGCTCGTCGAGTCGGTCGCGTACGCGCACGCCGCGAGCCTAGTAGGTGCGGAGCGGTCGCAACGCGAAGCGGCCCGCCAGGGGGAAGGCCGCTGCAAGCAGGAACGCGAATGCCCAGGAGACGTGCGAGATCGACGCCGCGAAGACGAGCGGAACGACGATCCCGATGCCCGACAGCACGGTCTGCTGGAAGCCGATGGCTGCGCCAGTCCGCGCCGCACCCGCCATCTCGGCGGCGGCGGTGAACGCAAGCCCGTTCCATGCCATCCCGAGGCCACCGGCAGCGACCACGACGGGGACGAGCAGCCAGAGCGGCCCGCCGGCCAGCGCGGCAGTCACGACCATCGATGCGGAGCTCACCAGCCCGACCCGCCTGAGTGGGACGACGCGGGAGCCGAGCACGTCCGACCAGCGGCCTGCCCCGATCCGGAGTGCCGCGGCAAGCACCTGTGAGGCGGCGAACACGAACGCGGCCTGCTGGCTGGACAGTCCGTGCTGGTCGTGCAGGAAGAGGACGCCGAAGCCCATGACCGCCACCTGCGCGTACAGGTAGACCCCGCTCCCGAAGCACAGCCGCCACAGCCGCCGGTCGCGCAGTGTGGACCCGACCGAGTGCACCTCGATCCCGTCGCCGGTGTCACCGGAGCGGAGGACGAGCCATCCGACCACTGCACCCAGTGCACTGACCGCAGCGAGGTAGAGGAATGCGGCCTCCGTACCCTCCGCCTTCGTCAGCGCAGGCAGGGTGAGTGCCGCGATGAGACCTCCCAGCGGAATCGAGGTCTGCCTGATCCCGAGAGCGAGCCCGCGCTCATGGGCCGTGAACCACTGCATGACCGCACGTCCACTCGCCGACTGGACGCTCGAGCTGGTCGCGCCGACGAGCGTGAGTACGGCGAGCAATGCGGCGAACGATGTGGCGTGCGCCGCCACCGCGAGCAGGATCGCACTGCTTCCGAGCCCGACTCCGAGCGCCGTACGCTCACCGAAGCGATCGGCCGCGAGCCCCCACGGGAGAAGCGTCACAGTGCTGCCGATCCAGGGTGCCGCGAGCAGCAGCCCCACTTCGCCGATGGAGAGCCCGTACTCGTCCTGAAGCGCCGGCGCCATGACGGGGAGGCCGAGCCCGAAGACCGCGGCGGCGGTCTGTGCGGCCGTTCCTGCCCCGAGGACCGCCCAGCGGTAGGGCACGGCCGCCTCAGCCCGAGGCGTACAGCTCGCCGGCGAGGTACTTCATGCCGGAGTCGACCAGCGTGGTGACGACACGGGCGCCCGAGCCCAGGCGGTGTGCGAGCGAGAGCGCGACCGTGAGGTTGGCACCGGTGGACGGCCCCGACCAGAGGCCTTCCACTGCGGCTGCCCGGCGAGCCATCGCGAACGCATCCGCCGTCGAGACCGCGTGCACCTCGTCGAGATCCGACGGCTGCAGGAGTGGCGGCCAGAACCCCACGCCGCCGCCTTCGATCCGATGGGTCCCGGCGTCACCGCCCGACAGGACGGCCGACTCCGCCGGCTCGATGCCCACCCGCACCACCTCCGGGAGATCCGCCCGAAGCCGTCGCGTCACGCCGAGGAAGCACCCGGCGGTGCCGATGTACGTGCAGAACGCGTCCACGCGTCCGTCGAGCTGCTCGAGGATCTCCTGGCCCAGCTGCGCGTAACCGTCCGTCACGTCCGGGTTGTTGAACTGGTCCGTTGCGAAACCGTCGGTCTCGGCAACGACCTCCCACGCCCGCGCCATCATGCGGGGGAGAAGATCGGGTGTGATCCCCTCGGGGCTTGGGATGACGTCGATCTGCGCGCCGAACGCCTCGATCGTCCGCCGCTTCTCCAGCGCGAACGCGTCCGACGTGACGATGTGCAGCGGGTAGCCCTTGAGCGCGCAGACGTAGGCAAGCGACGAGCCGGTGCTCCCGCCCGTGTACTCGACGACGGTCTGCCCCGGCCGGAGGCGTCCGTCCCGCTCGGCCACCTCGATCATCGCGAGCGCCATCCGGTCCTTGTACGACCCGGTCGGGTTGAACGACTCGAGCTTGGCCCAGACCTCGCCCGCCCCGGGCTCGGCGATCCGCTCCAGCCTGACGATCGGCGTGGCGCCGATCGCGCCGAGCATCCCCGGTCGCGTGCTCAGAGCCCGAACGGGTTGATGGGCCGCGCGCCGGTCGAGACGATCACGCTCTTCGTCTCGAGGTACAGGTCGAGGGTCTCGAGGCCGAGCTCGCGCCCGAAGCCGGACTGCTTGTAGCCGCCGAACGGGATCCCAGGGAAGGCCGTATAGGGCATGTTGATCCCGACCGTGCCGGATTTGATGCGCGCGGCGATGCGATGGCCCCGTGCCGGATCACCCGTCCACACCGTCGCCATGAGCCCGTAGCGGACGTCGTTCGCCAGGCGGATGGCGTCCTTCTCGTCCTCGAACGGGGTCACGGTGACGACAGGGCCGAAGACCTCCTCCTGCGCGATCTCGAGCTCGTTCGTCGCGGCCACCACCGTAGCCGGATAGAAGGCACCCTCCCCCTCGGGGAGCGCACCTCCGGCGACGACCTCCGCGCCCTCGCTCGTCCCACGCTCGACGAAGCCGTGCACCCGATCACGGTGTGCGGTCGAGATCAACGACCCCATCTGCGTCTCGGGGTCGAGGGGATCGCCGACGCGGATCGCGCCGGCGAGCTCGGCCATCTGCGAGACGACGTCGTCGAAGAGCGGCTTCTCGACGAGCATGCGCGAACGTGCCTCACAACTCTGGCCTGCGGCGTAGTAGATCGCCCAGGCGGAGCTCGGAATGGCGCTCGCGAGATCGGCGTCGGCGAACACGAGGTTCGGGCTCTTCCCGCCCAGCTCGAGGGTGATGCGCTTCACGGGGTCGGACGCCAGCCGCATGATCTCGCCGCCCGTCTTGGTCGAGCCGGTGAACGCCACCTTGTCGACCCCGGGATGCTTCACGAGGTACGCGCCCGTGGTCGGCCCGTCACCGGCGACGACGTTGAGCGCGCCGGCCGGGAACCCGACCTCGGACGCGAGCTCGGCGAGTCGAACCGCGGTGAGGGGCGTCTGCGGGTCGGGCTTGAGCACGACCGCGCACCCTGCTGCGAGCGCGGGAGCGAGCTTCCAGGTCGTCATCATCAGCGGGTAGTTCCAAGGGACGATCTGGGCGGCGACGCCGACCGGCTCCTTCAGCGAGTAGAAGAGGAGTGACCCGCCGATCGGGTTCGAGCGGCCCGAGATCGTCGCAATCGCGGACCCGTAGAAGCGGAAGTTCTCGACCGCCTGGTGGAGCTCGGCCTTCACCGAGGAGATCGCCTTGCCGACGTTTCGCGACTCGAGCTCGGCGAGCTCGGCGCGGTTCGCGACAATCGAGTCCGCCAGCGCGTGCAGCAAGCGTGAACGCTCGGTCCCGGGCGTCTTTCCCCAGTCGCTCGTAAGAGCCCCGCGCGCAGCTTCGACGGCGCGGTCGACGTCCGCCTCGCCGGCCATCGCGGCGCGCGCAAGCGGCGCTCCGGTCGCGGGCTCTACGAGAGCACGAACCTCGCCCGACGCCGGCTCGGCGAGCTCTCCGGCGATGAAGAGCCCGTACTCGCGGTCGGTCGCGATCGCCATCCCGACGGAATCTATCCGGCTAGGGCCTTGCGGGCGCGATCGGGAGCGGTGACTGATCCGTCCACGGACCTGCCGCGCGAGCAGCGAGATCGGCGAACGTCACGCCACCGAGAAGCGAGATCGTCGCATCCCGCACCTCCTCCCACACGTCCCTGAGCGTGCAGCCGACGCTCATCGGGCAGGGCTCCGGGTTGTGCCTCGTCGCGCAACTGATCGGAGCTAGTGGCCCCTGGAAGAGCCGGACGATGCGCTCCAGCGTGATCTCCTCCGGATCCTTGTTCAGGCGATACCCGCCCGCCTGCCCGCGCTCGGAGCGCACGATGCCGGCGGTTCTCATCGTCGGCATGACCTGCTCGAGAACGGACTGCGGGACTGCGATGCGCCGAGCGAGCTCCTCGAGCTTGAGCGGGCCGCCGCCTTCGAGCGCGAGCGCGAGGATCGCCCGCGTCGCGTAGTCGGTTCTCCGCGATACCCACACAACTGCACCTCTTCACGTCGTTCGTGCGATTCCAGTTGACAAGACGAGCGTAGAGGATCTACCTTCTCACCCTTATAAACCTATGTTGACAACTTTTGTCAACTAAGGATAATTAACTCAAAGCATCAGGGGAGGAGCTCGCATGCGATATCGAATTCTCGCGGTCGGCCTCGCTGTGGGTCTTGCGGTCACCGGGGTCGCCGCGACCGCGTTCGCACGGCCGTCGACACAAGCCCGCAGCCACGGCACGGAGTTGAGCCTCGTCGCGTACACGACTCCCCGCGAGGCGTACGCGAAGCTCATCCCGATGTTCCAGACGACGCCGCAGGGCGACGGCGTGAACTTCAAGCAGTCGTACGGCGCGTCCGGCGAGCAGGCCCGCGCGGTCAAGGCGGGTCTCAGGGCAGACATCGTCGCGCTGTCGCTGGCTCCGGACGTCGACACGCTGGTGCCCGATCTCGTCGACCCGAAGTGGAAGAAGCAGTCCTACAAGGGCATGGTCACCAACTCGGTCGTCGTCTTCGTCGTACGGGACGGCAACCCGAAGAAGATCAAAGGCTGGAACGACCTCCTGCGCTCGGACGTCGATGTCGTCACCCCGAACCCGTTCACGTCGGGCGGCGCGCGTTGGAACGTCATGGCCGCCTACGGCGCCTGGAGGAAGGCGGGCAAGACCGACAAGCAAGCCCAGGCGAATCTGCTCAGGCTCTTCGAGAACGTCGTCGTCCAGGACGCGAGCGCGCGAGCCTCGCTCAACACGTTCGTGAGCGGCAAGGGCGATGTCCTGCTCGCGTACGAGAACGAAGCCTTCTTCTCGCGGATGCAGGGCCTCGACCTCCAGTTCGTGATCCCCAAGGCAACGATCCTGATCGAGAACCCGATCGCCGTTCTGAAGAACAGCCCGGACCGGGAGAAGGCGAATCAGTTCCTGCGCTTCCTCCGCACCCCGGCGGCACAGCAGGTCTTCGCCGACCACGGCTATCGGCCCGTCGTCAAGAGTGTCGAGACTCGGAACCGGAGCACGTTCCCGGTTCGACCGGGTCTCTTCACCATCGACCAGCTCGGCCTCGGCGGGTGGGAACGAGTGCAAGAGCGCTTCTTCGACCCGGACTCGAGCGTCATGGCCCGGATCCAACGGCAGGTTGGCGGTAGCACTGGCTGAGCTCGCCCTCAGCACTCGCCGGCGTGACCGGATTTCGCGGGACAGGGCTTCCACGGCCCTGTCCCTCGGCTTCGTGACGACGTTCCTGATGGTGTTCGTCGGCCTCCCCATGGCCGCGCTCCTCTGGGAGGCCTCGAGCGAAGGAACGCAGTCGTTCTGGGACTCGGTCTCGAGCCCCGAGGCCGTCGCGGCGCTGAAGCTGACCTTGATCACGTCGCTCGCCGTCTCCGGCCTCAACGCCGTGCTGGGCACGATGACCGCCTGGGTACTCGTGCGGGACCACTTTCGCGGAAAGTCAGTGGTGAACGCGATCATCGACCTGCCGTTCGCGCTGCCGACGATCGTCGCAGGCCTCACACTGTTGGCTCTCTACGGCCCCACCTCCCCGGTCGGCATCAACGTCGCGTTCACGCAGGCGGCCATCGTGCTCGCGATGATGTTCGTCACGCTGCCGTTCGTCGTAAGGACCGTGCAGCCCGTCCTGCAAGAGCTCGACCCCGAGGTCGAGCAGGCGGCGCATTCGTTGGGCGCATCGTACGTCACGACGTTCCGGCGCGTCGTGTTCCCGAACATCCTCCCCGGGATCCTTTCGGGAGTCGCGCTCGCATTCGCGAAAGCAGTGGGTGAGTTCGGCTCCCTGGTCATCATCACGGGGAACATCCCGTTCCAGACCGAGGTCTCGTCCGTCTACATCTACGGACGGATCGAGAGCGGCGACTCCGCGGCTGCGGCGGCCGTGGCTGTCGTCCTCCTCGGTATCTCGTTCCTGACCCTGCTCTCGATCGGAGCCGTCCGACACTTCGCGACGAGGCACGACCGTGCGTAACCTGTTCACGAGGCTGGGCCTGCGCGTCGTGGCGCTCCTCTACCTCGCCGTGATCCTGCTCGGGCCGCTCGCGATCGTGTTCTGGCGCACGTTCGAAGACGGGGTCGCACCGGCCTGGGACGCTCTCACGACGCCCGAGACGATCAACGCCTTCAAGCTGACGCTGATCATCACGGCGATCGCCGTTCCGGTGAACACCGTCTTCGGGATCGTGTGCGCCATCGCGATCGTTCGCAGGAAATTCCCGGGCAAGGCTCTGCTGAACGTGTTCATCGACCTTCCACTCGCGCTGTCCCCGGTGGTGGTCGGACTCGCGCTGTTTCTCCTCTATGGACGCGAAGGTTGGTTCGGCACGTGGCTCTCGGATCACGGCATCGACGTTCTCTTCGCCCTTCCCTCGATGGTGATCGCGACGATCTTCGTCTCACTGCCGTTCGTGGCACGCGAGGTCGTGCCGACGCTCCGCGAGATCGGGGACGAGCAGGAACAGGCAGCACGAACGCTCGGCGCAACAGGCTGGCAGACCTTCTGGCGGATCACGCTTCCCTCGATCCGCTGGGCGGTCATCTACGGCGTGATCCTCACGACCGCACGTTGTCTCGGAGAGTACGGCGCCGTCGCCGTCGTCTCCGGTCGCCTTCAGGGCGAGACGGAGACGGCCACGCTGCGCGTCCAGGAGCGCTACGACGCGTTCGACCTCGCAGGCGCGTATGCGATCTCGATCGTGCTCGCGCTCACGGCGATTCTCGTCCTCGTCGCCATGACCGTCATCAGACCCAGGGGGGAGGCCGCGTAGCCATGTCCATTCTCGTTCGCAACGTCTCCAAACGGTTCGGCGACTTCATTGCCGTCGACCACGTGTCGCTCGAGGTCGAGAGCGGATCGCTGACTGCGCTCCTCGGCCCGAGCGGCTCCGGCAAGTCCACCCTGCTTCGCATCATCGCCGGCCTCGAGACAGCCGATGAGGGCCAGATCCTGCTTTCGGGACGGGATGCGACCCGGCTCGCTCCACAGCGACGGAACATCGGCTTCGTCTTTCAGCACTACGCCGCGTTCAAGCACATGACTGTGCGCGAGAACGTCGCCTTCGGGCTGAAGGTGCGAAAGCGGCCAAAGGAGGAGATCCGCGATCGCGTCGACGAGCTCCTCCACCTGGTCCAACTCGAGGGATTCGCGCATCGCTATCCCGCTCAGCTCTCGGGTGGACAACGGCAACGCATGGGCCTCGCTCGCGCACTCGCACCGGAGCCGCAGGTGTTGCTCCTCGACGAGCCGTTCGGCGCTCTCGACGCGCGGGTTCGCGCGGAGCTTCGAGAGTGGCTTCGTCAGCTCCATGACGTCGTTCACGTCACCACGGTCTTCGTGACGCACGACCAGGCAGAGGCGATGGAGATCTCCGATCAGATCGCAGTCGTCAATCACGGGCGACTCGAGCAGGTTGGTGCACCCCGGGACCTGTACGACCGGCCCGCGAGCGAGTTCGTCATGACCTTCGTCGGCGACGCGAACGACGTCGGCGGCAGACTCGTCCGGCCACACGACCTCGAGCTGCTGAACGAGCCGGCCGACGGGTCGGTGGAGGCGATGATCGTCAGGGTCACGATCCTCGGCCGCGACGCGAAGGTCGAGCTCCACGACGCTGGAGGCGCCGAGCTGGTCGCGCTGCTCACGCGGGACGACTTCGACGACTCAGGGCTCTGGCGAGGGCAGACCGTGTGGATTCGTCCGAAGCACGAGCGCGCATTCGCGGCCTGAGGCACATACCGGGGGAACTCCTGTTCCCCGGCACCTTTCGCTCGTCCGCTTCGCGGAAAGGGCGCTACGCGTCCCGCTCGAAGAGCGCCGCAACGCCCTGACCGACACCGACGCAGAGCGTCGCGAGGCCGTAACGGCCGTTGCGCCGGCGGAGTTCGTGCAGCAGCGACACGACGAGCCGCGCCCCGCTCATACCGAGTGGGTGCCCAAGCGCGATCGCGCCGCCGGACACGTTGACCTTCTCCTCGTCGAGGCGGAGCTCCCGGATCACAGCGAGGCTCTGGGAGGCGAAGGCCTCGTTCAACTCGACGAGGTCGAGCTGAGCCGCGTCGAGTCCGGCCCGGTCGAGCAGCTTGCGGACCGCCGGTATGGGGCCGATGCCCATCATCCGGGGATCGACGCCAGCGACTGCCGAGCCGACGAACGCACCCAGCGGGTCGATACCAAGCTCGCGCGCCTTGTCGGCGCTCGTGATCACGAGCGCTGCCGCCCCGTCGTTGATCCCGCTCGCGTTCCCGGCGGTGACCGTGCCCCTCGGTCGGAAGGCGGGCTTGAGGCCGGCGAGGGCTTCGCTGCTCGTCTCGGGCCGAGGGTGCTCGTCGACGGCCATCTCGCCCACGGCGATGAGCTCATCGTCGAATCGTCCCGCGGCGTTCGCCTTCGCCCAGCGCTGCTGCGAACGCAGCGCGAACGCATCCTGGTCGGCGCGCGAGACACCATAGTGCTCGGCCACGTTCTCGCCCGTCTCACCCATGGACTCGAGGGGGAACATCTCCTCGAGCCGTGGGTTCGGAAACCGCCATCCGAGAGTGGTGTCCCACAGCGTCTGGTTGCCTCGGGGGAATGCGGCGTCTGGTATTGCCATGACGAGCGGGGCGCGACTCATCGACTCGACCCCTCCCGCGACGGCGACCTCGATGTCGCCCGTCATCACGGCGTGGCTCGCCGACACGACGGCGCTGAGCCCGGACGCGCAAAGGCGGTTGAGCGTCACCCCGGCCACCGTCTCGGGCAACCCGGCGAGCAAGGCCGCCATGCGCGCGACGTTTCGGTTGTCCTCGCCGGCCTGGTTGGCGCAACCGAAATGGACGTCGTCGACCGAAGCGGGCTCGATACCCGCCCGCTCGACGGCAGCCGCGATCGCGATCCCCGCGAGATCGTCGGGGCGTACCCCCGAGAGCGCGCCTCCGTAGCGACCTATGGGCGTGCGGACGGCGGAGAGGACGACGGCCCGCATGGCCGGAGTGTAGGGGCGCGGCTTGCCGCGCCCGCGCCCTACGGGACGAAGTCGATCTGCACCGGCGCAGGGAACGCACCCAGAGCCTCGCCGCGGCGCAGGAGCTCCGTCACAGCCTTCCGGCCCTCGTCGCCATAGTCCTGCGTCAGCTCGTTGACGTACATCGAGACGAAGCGGTCCGCAACCGCGGCGTCGATCCCGCGACCGAACTCGACCGCGTACTCGAGCGCCTCGGCGCGGTGGTCGAGGCCACACTGGATCGCATCGCGTAACACCCGAGAAACGTCGTGCAGGACGTCGTCGCCGAGATCGCGCCGCGCGACGGTGACGCCGAGCGGGAGCGGGAGGCCGGTCTCGAGCAGCCACCACTCACCGAGGTCGAGCACCTTCACGAGCCCAAAGTCCTTGAAGGTGAGCTGCCCTTCGTGGATAAGGAGCCCTGCATCCGCCCGGCCGGAGGCCACCTCCTCGGGAATCTCGTCGAAGGGAAGCTCGCGAAAGCGGAAGCCACCGAGGACGAGCCGCAGGGCGAGGAACGACGTCGTCATGGCCCCAGGCACGACGATCTCGAAGTCGCCGAGCTCCTCGCGCGCGAGCGCCTCGCGTGCGACGACGATGGGCCCGTAGCCGGAGCCGATGCTCGCACCATGCGGGAGCAGTGCGTAGTCCTCCTGCACGAACGGGTACGCGGCGAGCGAGATCGCCGTGACCTCGAGTCGACCTGCACGCGCCCACTGGTTCAGCGTCTCGATGTCACCCAGAACCTGCTCGAATTCATGCCCGCGCGTGTCGACGAGGTCAGTCGTCAGCGCCCAGTACATGAACGCGTCGTCGGGGTCCGGGCTGTGTCCGACACGGATCCGCACGAGGGCGCGGACGCTAGCAGCGCGGAGGCTCGCCTCCGCGCTAGAAGACGCCAGCCCCTGCGCCGTCCGCTTTCAGGTGAAGCGACTTCGTCGATTCACCTGTTGAAGAACCAGCGCTCGAGCAGAGGGAGCACCTCCTTGCGAGTGAACGGGCGCGCGTCCGCCGGGCGTCCGTCACGTTCGAGCACGCTGACGTCGTCCTCGAGCGCCTCGTTGGCGCGCTCGAGAGCGTCCTCCAGCTCGTAGCCCTCGAAGATCACGTCCTCGGGCCGCGGCTCGTCGGACTCACGTAGCTGCGGATTGACGACACGGCCGACGACCCAAACCGCGCCGGCGCGGCGCTCGATCCAGATCGCTATGCGCTCGTCCTCGCCCACGTCGTCCACGCCCGTCAGCGCGCGCTCGGCGTATCGGCCCTCGCGTGAGTTTCGCCTCATGCACCGGGATACAATCGCATTCTCGTGTCGTCGTTCAAGAACATGTTCTCGTTCCTCTTCCAGAGGAGCTCTGCGGAGGAGCACGTCGCGAGGTACGTGATCCGCGAGCACGACGGTGGTCGCTCGCTCGACGAGATCCTGAAGGACAAGTACGTACAGAACCGCCTCACACCCGAGCAGCAGCGGCGCCTCCTCGATCGGCCGGAGATGATCGAGGCGATCTCGGGCGACATGCTGGAGGCGACGAAGGCCGCGCTGCCGTCGTAGGAGCGGTTTGCCCTAGCCCCCGGCGACGCAGGTGTCGCCCTACAGCTCCGTGCCCACGCCCTTCTCACGCGCGAGCCGCATCGCAACACCTCCGATCGCGACGTCCCAGGCAGCGAGCCCGTTCGACTTGAACAGGACGAGGTCGTCGTCCGACTGCCTGCCCGCGAGCTCTCCGGAGACGACCTCGTGGAGCTCGTGGACCTCGAGCCAGTCGAGCACGCCGGCCGCGACCGGGTCGATGAGATCACCCGACTCGAGCCTGGCCTGCTCCAGCCAATCGCAGCACACGAACGTCGCGCGCGCGAGGACAGCGTTGTCCAGCTCGCGGCGGCTCGCGAGGTTGGCGCCCGCGGCGATGACGAGGGCTCCCGGAGAGAGCCATTCGCCGCGCAACACCGGGTCCTTGGAGCTCGTGATCGTGACGACGACGTCCTGGGCAGCGGCGTCCCGATGGCTCTCGCCCGGCTCGGCGCCGATGCGCTCGCAGAACGCGGCCAGCCGTTCTGGCGTCCGGCAGTACGCGACCACGCGCTCGATTGTCGGAACCGCCGCACGGATGCAGGCGACCTGCGTCTCCGCCTGATATCCACACCCGATCACACCGAGCGTGCGCGTGTCGCTCTTCGCGAGATGGCGCGCCGCGACTGCGCTCGCGGCGCCCGTTCGCAGTTGCCCGAGCCGATCGGCCTCGATCACGGCCACGAGCCCAGAGGTCGCGGAGTCGAAGAGGCACACGACGAACGTCGCGCCGTTCGGCGTCGCCGCGTAGAGCTTTCCGCCTGCGAGCCCAAGCCCGCTGTCGGCCGCGGCCATGTCCGCTAGCGAGCCCTCGGGCAAGCGGAGCCGGCGCCGTGGCGCTATCTCGACCTCGCCGGCTGCCATTCGCCGGAAGCACGCCTCCACCGCATCGACCGCATCGACCGGCGTGACGAGCGTCGCGATGTCGGACTCGGTCAGGTACAGAGGCACCAAGCCCAAGTCTAGGAAGACAGCGCCTCTAGAACGCGCTCTTGGGCCGTCGTAGACTCGTCCCTGTCCTGACGACAGACGACTATCTCGACCTGAGCCTCGCAGAGCTTCTCGAGCGGCTTTCGGCTGACGGAAGTGCTCCGGGAGGTGGATCTGCGGCGGCGCTGAGCGTGGCTTTCTCTGCGAGCCTCATCGGCATGGTCGCTCGTTGCTCGCGCGACTCCTGGGCGGAGGCCGCCGGTGTCGTCGCGCAAGCACATGTCATCGGCGACCGCGCCGTGGCTCTGGCGCACGTCGACGGGCACGCCTGGGAGGAGGCCCTCGAAGCGCTCCACCGCGCCCGGTCCGAAGGCACGGGCGACGCCCGGCGAGACTTCGAGCTGGAGCAGAAGCTCGAGCGCGCGGCCGCCGCACCACTCGAGATAGCCGAGCTGGGCGCGGACGCAGCTGAGCTCGCGGCGCTCGCGGCAGAGTGCGGCGACGGCACCTATCGCGCGGATGCAGCAGCTGCCGCTGCGCTCGCGGCGGGTGGCGCCGGCGCAGCCGCGCACCTGGTCCAGGTCAATCTCGGCGTGCGTCCCGGAGACGCCCGACTCAGGCGGGCCCGTGCCAACGCGCTGGCCGCTCGCGATGCGGCGGACAGGCTGATCGCGCCGATCCTGTGAGCGATCGCCGGTGAGCCGCCCGTCCACGCTCTCGGACGCCAAGCTCGTTCAGCGCTGCCGGACCGGGGACGCCGACGCCTGGAACGAGCTGGTCGAGCGCTACTCCCGGTACGTGTACGCAATCTGCGTCCGCGGGTTCCGGCTCAGCGACGACGACGCCGAGGACGTGTTCCAGGACGTCTTCACACGAGCTTTCACGCGGCTCGAGACCCTTCGCGACGACTCGGCCCTCAAGCCCTGGCTCGCTCAGCTGACCCGCAGACGCTGCCTCGACGCGGTTTCGAGCCAGAGCCGTGAGCAAACCGCCGACGACTCGCTCGTAGACGAGGAGAGCGCGGACATGGAAGAGATCGAGGAGGCGTTCGCTCTACGGGAGGCGGTTGCCGGCCTCTCCGAGACGTGCCAGGAGATCCTCGATCGATTCTTCGCGCAGGACCAGAGCTACCGGACGATCTCGGACGAGCTCGACATCCCCGCAGGGACGATCGCCAGCCGGATCGCCCGGTGCCTCGTGAAGCTCCGCGACGAGCTCGAGGGAAGAAACGAGGCCGCAGGGGGGTCTAGGGAGTAGATGACGCCGTCATACGACGAAGAGCGACTTGGAGAGCTGCTCCGCACGCTGCGCCCCGCCCCCGAAGCCTGGGTGCAGGCCGCGAAAGAGCTGCCGTTCGCCCGACGCACCATCGACGCGATCGTCGAGCGCGCCGAGGCTGACCTCGCTTTCCGTGCTGCGCTGATCGCCGATCTCGAGTCGGCGCTCACGCGGGAGGGGTACGAGCCTGACGGTCGCGTCGTCACCGAGATCCGCGCGCGGCTCGTCGACCGTTAGCCGCGAACCGGCCGCACAGCGAACGGCGGGGCGAGGCTCTGAAGCACCTCGTCCGTCCAATGGATCGGTGGTGCGTAGCTTCTCGCTGCGCACCCTGCCGTCGTTCAGGCCCGAGCCCGTAGAGTCCGCTCCCGTGACCGACGTCGCAGGGCATGGCTTCGATGCAAGCCAGCCGGCTCTCCCGGCATGGAGCCTGCCGAAGGACGCCGTCGACCGCATCTCGTTGCCGTCCGAGTGGCCCGAGCACGTCACGCGCGAATGGGCACTGGGAGGCTCGACGGGCAAGGGAGCTCGTGTCTGCATCCTCGACTCCGGGGTCGAGGCGGGTCACCCGCTTGTCGGCGGCCTCGAGAGCGCAGTCGTCATCTCGATCGGCGAGAGCGACGAGGTCGCCGCCGAAGAGGACACCGAGGGCGACGTCTCGGGCCACGGAACCGCGTGTGCCGGAATCGTCAGAGCGCTCGCGCCCGACTGCTCGATCTCGAGTGTGAGGGTGCTCGGCTCGAACTTCACCGGCAGCGGCGCGGTTCTGTTGGGCGGTCTCCGGTATGCCGTCGAGCAGGGGTACGACGTGATCAACATGAGCCTGTCGACCACGAAGAAGCCGTTCGCGAGCGTGCTGCACGAGCTCGCGGACAGCGCGTACTTCAAGAACACGGTGCTCGTGGCCTCGGCTCACAACATGCCAGTCGAGAGCTATCCGTGGCGCTTTTCGTCGGTCATTTCGGTCGGGAGCCACGAAGAGGACGACTCGCTCGCCTTCTTCTACAACCCGAGCCCGCCGGTCGAGTTCTTCGGTCGCGGGGTCAATGTCGAGGTCCCCTGGCTCGGTGGCCGCTCGCTCAAGGTCTCGGGAAACAGCTTCGCCACACCGCATCTGAGCGCGATCTGCGCTTTGATCCTCGCGAAGCATCCTGAACTGACGCCGTTCCAGCTCAAGAGCGTGCTCTATCTGACCGCGACGAACGTAGGGGGTGGGAAGTGACCGAGAGGCCCGACCTTCGAGCAGCCGTCGCCGCGGGCGTCGTCGGGTCGGAGGAGTCGTTCCGAGCACTGCTCGCCGCGATCGTCGAGGTCGCGCGGTCGATCTTCGGGGCGAAAGCCTCCTCGATCCTCCTGCTCGACGAGGAGACCGAGGAGCTCGTGTTCGAGGCAGTCGTCGGGGAAGGCGAGGACACGCTCCTGGGAACCCGTTTTCCCGCGGGGAAGGGGATCTCCGGCTGGGTCCTCGCCACGCGAACGCCCCTGGTCATCGAGGACGTGCAACAGGATCCGCGCTTCGCGAAAGACGTCGCCGAGGACACGGGGTACGTCCCGAAGGGCCTCATGGCTGCTCCACTCCTGCACGAGGAGAGAGCGCTTGGCGTGCTGTCGGTGCTCGACCGCCCAGAGCAATCCCTCTTCAGTCTCCAGGAGATGGAGCTGCTCGGGCTGTTCGCGAATCAGGCCTCGATCGCAGTCGACCTGCTGCTCAAGGCACGAACGGCCAACAGCGTTCTCGAGCAGGGCGAGGGCGACCTCGAGATCGTGGCGCGCCTCGCGGCGGTCGTCGACGGGCTCGAGGACTCGAAGCGCGCCGCTGGGCTTCGCCTTCTGCGCGAGCTCACGGACACGCTCCGCGCATGAGAAGGGCCCGGGCGGTTCCTTCCGCCCGGGCCCGAAGATCTTCGGGTGGTACTTGGGTCAGTCCGTGTTGCCGTCCGTGTTGCCGTCGGTGTTCCCGTCGATGTTGCCCATCAGGAAGCCGTGGCCCTCGACCTCGTCGGTGTCGTCGTCGTGAGCGTCGGTGTTGCCGTCGGTGTTGCCATCCGGCACCCCGTGAGCCTCGACGTCGACCTCGCCTGTGCTGGTCTCGTCCGCCATGTCCTACTCCTTTCCCACCGTTCGTTGAAACGTTAGATCAACTGTCCGACCAACTAGACGGGCAGTGTGACCGAAATCTTCCCGCCTCCCCTTCATTTCTGCAAGGTCGAGTGAGATGCTCCCGCCCGTGGACGTGCTGAGAAGGCGGATCGCAGACTCGGTGGCCGCGTTCGGCAGCGTCTTTCGCAACGCGAACCTGCGACGCCTCGAGCTCGCCTGGGCCGCATCGGTGGTCGGCAACTGGGCCTACCTCGTCGCCGTCTCCGTCTACGCGTACGGCGTCGGCGGCGAGGCCGCCGTCGGCCTGATCCTCTTCCTCCGCCTCGTCCCGGCCGCCTTGATCGCACCGTTTGCCGGCCTACTTGGAGACCGCTACCGCAGGGAGCGGGTCCTGCTCGTCACGAACCTCCTGCGGGTGGTCCTCATCGGCGCGGCGGCGGTCTGCGTGTTCCTCGACGCTCCGGCCGCAGTCGTGTACGCGCTCGCGATCGCCGCGTCCATCGCCATGACCCCGTTTCGGTCGGCGCAGGCCGCGCTGACACCCGCGCTCGCACGCTCACCCTCCGAGCTGACCGCAGCGAACGCGGTGGCGAGCACGGTCGAGAGCCTCGCAATCTTTGTCGGGCCGGCACTGGCCGGACTGCTGCTCGCCACAACGAGCACGGGGACCGTCTTCGCGGTTACGGCCGGCCTCGTCGCCGTCTCGGCTTGGTTCGTCCTCAGGATTGACGCTCCCGAATCGGCGAGAAGGAGCGAGCTGGAAGCATCCACGATCGCCGCGGAGGCGCTCGTCGGCTTCCGAACTGTCGTCCGAGAGCCGACTTTGCGTGTCCTCGTCGGGCTCTTCACGGCCCAGACGTTCGTCGCCGGAGCAGCGCAGGTGTACCTCGTCGCCTCGGCGATCGAGCTGCTCGACCTCGGTTCACAAGGCGTGGGCTACCTCAACTCGGCCATGGGGATCGGCGCGCTCATCGGCGGCGTGTTCGCGTTCTCGCTCACGGGAGCCCGGCGCCTGAGCCCGGCGTTCATGCTGGGCGTCGTTCTCTGGGGTCTTCCTCTGGTCGTACTCGGCCTCTGGCAGTCGCTGGCGCCTGCCTTGATCCTGTTCGCGTTGCTCGGCGTCGGCAACTCGCTCGTGGACGTCGCTGCCTTCACGCTCGTTCAACGCGCCGTTCCGGACGAGATCCTCGCTCGCGTGTTCGGGGTGATCCAGATGCTGTGGCTCGGCTCGGTCGGCCTCGGCGCCATCGTGGCCCCCGTG
>JAIBJO010000027.1 GCA_020029615.1 Actinomycetota bacterium | reverse complement strand
TTCGTCGGGCTGCCGCCGAGCATCTTCCTGAAGGTGTGGACTTCCGCGAGCCTCGTGTTCACCTGCTCCGGGTACAGGTCGACGCTCACGCGGCCCATCGTGAGGACGTCGAGATCAGTCACTTCGCGTCGCGCGTGCGTAGATCGCGGTGAGCACGATGATGATCGAGCCGTAGATCACCTGGCGTTCCCACTCCTCTGCGTCGAGCAGGGTCAGGAGCGACCCGAGCACGGTGAGGATGAGAACACCCAGGATCGTCCCACCGTAGCCGCCCCAGCCGCCGAGGATCGACGTGCCGCCGATCACCACTGCCGCCACGGACGGCAGGAGGTACGAGGTGGCGAGGCTGAGATCGGGGTTGTTCGTGAAGCCGACCAGGAGGAGCCCACCGAGCGCCGCGAGCACGCCGCAGAGCACGTAGACGGCCACGAGCACCTGCCACACGCGGACACCCGCCAGCCGAGAGGCGAGCGGGTTGTCACCCACCGCGAAGAGCATCCTCCCGTAGCCGGTGTAGCTCAGCCCCAGGACGAGGACGGCGGCGACCGCGGCCCACAGCAGCGTGTTCGCCGGCAGGTAGGTGTGGAACCGCTCGCGCCCGAGCGTCGTCACCACGTCCGGAATTCGCTTCTCGAATGCCTGGCCGGCGTAGATCGAGAGCAGACCGAAGATCACCGAAGACGTGCCCAGCGTCATCACGAGCGGGTTGACCCGGAAGACCCCGACGCCGACGCCGTTCGCGAGGCCGATCACGACTCCGACCAGGAGGCCCGCCAGGATGCCCTCCAATGTGCCGTTCGTCCCCTGCCACGAGATCGCGAAGGCCGCAGCGGTTGCCGTGTACGCGACCGAGAGATCGACGCCGCCGGTCAACATCACGAGCGTCTGACCGCCCGCGATCATCCCGAGCGGAGCGGCCACGAGCAGGGTCGTCGAGATCTGGTTCCACGTCACGAACGGCTCGCCGACCTGATGGCGGTTGACGACCTCGGTCACGACGAAGAGCGCAACGAGGACGAGGACGAGGATGACGACCGGGTTGTCTGTGAGGAATCGCTGGAGCGCCCGCAGCCTGCTCTCCCGCTCCACGGTCTCGGGCGCCGCCGTCATCGGTGCGTCTTCCTGCTCAGGAGCCCGCCGATGACGACGACGAGGATGATGAGGATCCCCTGGTATACGGCCGCGTAGTTCGGGTCGGTGCCCCGGATGAGGAGGATGGTCTTCGAGAGCGTGAGGATGTACGCGGCCGCGATAGGCCCGATCAGCCCACCCACGCCCCCGAGCAGCGAGACGCCGCCGAGCACGACCGCTGCGACGCTGTTGAGCGTGTAGATCGAGCCCGAGTTCGGGTCTCCGATCCCTGCGGTCGCGGTGAGCGCGAGCCCGGCGAGCCCGGCGAAGACGCCGCCGAGCATGTAAGCACCGACGCGCGTTCGCGCAACGCCGATCCCGCTCAGGTAGGCCGCGTTCCGGTTCGACCCGACGGCGTAGATGGAGAGCCCGGGGCGCAGCCAGCGGATCGGCAGCCAGAGGACCACCAGGGCGGCGAAGACGATCACCATCGCCCCGGGTACCTGAGTCGATCCGATCGATCCGAGGGCGAGGTCGTAGAACTGCTGCGGAGCTCCGCCGCCCGGAATCTCCATCACCCAGAGCCCCACGCCGTACCAGACGAAGAGCATGCCCAGCGTGACGACGATGTCCGGGATACGCGTGAACGTGATGACGAGCCCGGTGAAGCCGCCGGCGAGGGCCGAGAGCAGGAGGATCACCAGCGAGAAGAGGATCGCCTCGCGGAAGCTCATTCCGATCATGTGCTTCGCAGAGATGACGTTCATGAGGCCCATGAGCGATCCGACCGAGAGGTCGATGCCGCCGGAGATCACGACCACCGCCTGGGCCATCGCTGCGAAACAGAGCGGAAGCGCGTCGATCGCGAGCGCCTGGATGTCGAACTCGAACGACTGCTGCGAGAGGGATCGCCAGTACGGGACCATCGCGAGGAGGACGAGCCAGACACCGATCGTCCACCCGTGCAGGCGAAGGTTCCGCCTCCAGGCCGGGACGCCACGGTACTCGTGTGCGGTAACCGTCGCGCTCGTCACGCCGCCGTGCCCTCGAGCTCGAGCCCGTGCATCGACTGGAGCAGCGTGGCCTCGTCCGCGGCCGCACCCGGGAGCTCGGCGGTCACGCGCCCTGCGTAGATCGTGAGCACGCGATCGGCGACGAGCGGGAGCTCGGTCAGCTCGGAGCTGAAGAAGACGATCGCTGCCCCATCCTCGGCCAGCTCGCGAAGGAGACGGTACACCTGCCGCTTCGTGCCCACGTCGATGCCTCGAGTGGGGTCGTTGCAGAGGAGTACCGTGAAACCCGATGCGAGCCAGCGGGCGATCGTGACCTTCTGCTGGTTCCCGCCCGAGAGACGTCGCACCTGGCGCCCGGGAGCACCATTCCCCGGCGGATCGCGTCGAACGGGTGCCTGGCGCGGAGCGGCTTGCCTCGGAGGCGAATCTCGCCCCGCTCCGGCTTTCGCTGGCCCGCAAGGGCCTCGAACAGCTCGTCCTGGCCCTGGCCCTCGAGCGCCGCGATGCCGAGGATCTCGCCGGGGTGAAGGGCGAACGAGATTCCCCGCACCGAGCCGAGGTGCAGGTCGTCGGCTTCCAACACGACCTCGGCCTCGGTGGCCGTGGCGACCGGCGCTCTGACCGGCGCCTCCTGCTCGGTGAGCTCGGCTGCCCGCTCCTCGGCACGAGCGGCCTCGGGCCCGAGCATGATCTCGACGATTTCCGCCTCACCGCCCTCCTGCGGCACGACGGTCGCGACGTTCACGCCGTCGCGGAGGATCGTCGCCCGGTCGCACGTGTTGATGACCTCGCGAAGGCGATGCGTGATGAAGAGCACGCTCCGGCCGCGCTCGCGCCAGTCGCGCATCACCGTGAAGACGCGCTCCGCCAGATCCGATGGAAGCGCCGCGGTGATCTCGTCGAGGATCAGGAGTTGCGGGTCCTGCGCAAGGGCGCGGGCGAGGTCGAGCATGCGGAGCATCGGGAGCGGGACGTCGTCGACGAGCTCCCGGAGATCGAGCTGCAGCCCCATCGAGGCGAGGTTGGCGCGCACCGCTTCGACCGAGGTTCCGGTCAGGCGGAGGTTGTGGGCAACCGAGAGATCGGGAACGAGCGCCGGGTCCTGGAACACCGGCGAGAGCCCGAGGCGTGCCGCCTGCCGGGGGGAGCTCGGGCGAACCGACGTCCCGGAGACGGTGATGGTTCCGGCATCGGGCCGGATGACCCCCGAGAGCGCCTTGACGAGGGTGCTCTTCCCCGCTCCGTTGGCCCCCAGCAGGGCGTGGATTTCACCGGCGGAGATGGAAAGGTCGGCGGAACGAAGGGCGAGGACCGACCCGTACTGCTTCGCGATGTCGCGAGCCGCGAGGAGCGGTGTCTCGTCTCCGCTCATGTAAGTCGTGAAGAGGCGGAGGGGGCGGATGCCCGCCCCCTCCGCGAGACGTACGGCGCGGCTACGGTCCCTTGCACGCCGCGTACTGCTTGAGCGTGTACGTCGTCCACGGCGGAATCTGGAGCTGAGCGCTCGCGTCCGCCGGCGCGCCCGCACGTGCGTACTTGTTGATCGATGCCTTGTCCTGTGGCCACGTCCAGACGTCCGGGCTCAGCTTGATCCACTTCGGGGCCTTCTGGCCGTCGAGCAAGCGGATCGCCTGAGCGGCTCCGACGCCGCCGATCGACGACGGGTTGGTCACCGCGGCACCCTGGAACGTGGGGAACCGGCTCTTGAGCTGACGCACGAACCCGTAGTTGTCGGCGCCGACGACCGGCACGTACGGCTTGCCGGCGGTCTTGAAGGCGTCCACCACCGTGTAGTCGATTCCCGACGTCCAGACCCCGTCCACCTGCGTGCCGGAGTTCAGGATGTCGAGCATCTGCTTCGCGCCGGGGGCGAACTGCCACCCGGTGAAGACCGACTTCACGACCTTGATGTTCGGATACGCCTTCAACGCCTGCTGGAAGCCCTTGTGGCGGTCGGTGTCGGCCGGGACGCCGGCGATGCCGCGCATCTCGACGACGTTACCCTTGCCGCCCAGCTTCTTGAAGAGCCAGATCGCTCCAAGCCGTCCGTACGCGACCTGGTCGTTGCTCGCGTTGTAGACGCCTGGCGCACTGACGTACTGGTCGATGAAGACCACCTGGATGTCCCTCGCCCGGGCCTGAGCTGCGACGGGCTTCAGCGCCGTCGGGCTAGACGGATTGATGATGATCGCGTCGACGCCCGCGGAGATCATCGCCCGGATGTCCGAGATCTGGCCCGCCGTGTCCGTTGCACGGTGGGCGATCCGGAGCGAGTCCACCTTTCCACTGGCAAGGGCCTGTGCCTTGAACGCACAGAGCTGCCCCTCGCGCCAGCCATTGCCTACGAGCGTGTTCGAGAGGCCGAGCGTGTACCCACCCTGGCCCTTGCGGGCCTGGCCCGCTGTCGCCGCTACGGCGACGGCGAGCGCGCCGACGGCAATCAGCATGCCGAGACGCCATGCGCCGCGGCCTCGTCCATTCCTAGACATCGATGTTCCTTCCTGTCGAGTTGAGATCGGCGATCAGGTGCTCTTGCTGTGTCCCTCGCGAACGCCCCTCCTTTCTCCCTCGACCGTTCGACGAGGGCATGTTCCTACACAACGCCTGCACCTCGCAACACACGACTCGCACGTCGTGCGTGCTCTTCGTAGGCAGCATCGAACAGACGCTGCGATTCGTCCGCTCCCACCAACGCGGGGCTCGTCATGACGGGCGGGAGAGACCCCCGCTCGGCGAGGAGCTCCGCCGTCCGCACCTTCACAGCGTTCACGAGCGCCACGGCGGCGAGCGTGGAGCCTGGTCCGACCGGACTCGTGACGCCCTCGAGTGTCGTGAGAGCGTCACCGGGCGGCGTGCAGAGGTCGAGCACGACGTCGGCATGGTCGAGCAGCCTCGTTCCGGAGGAGTGCAGCGGCTCTCCGGCGAGCGACTGCCCCCGCGACGTGACGACGATCACGGCGAGCCCGCGTGCTTGCGCGCCCATGGCGATCTCGATCGGCACTGCTGTCAGCCCGTTGGCGCTGAAGACCATCATCGCGTCCGTCGGCCGGAGCTCGAAGTTCGACAGGATGACCTCCGCCAGGCCCTCGACGAGCTCGATGAACATGGCCTGACGCTGGCCGTTCGACCCGACGACTTCCGTGTGGTAGGTCATCGAGAGCTCGACCATCGGGTTGAACCCGGGGTACGAGCCGTAGCGCGGGAACATCTCCTCGACCGGGATCCGGGAATGCCCGGTTCCGAACAGGTGCACGAGCCCGCCGCCGGCGATCGCATTCGCGCACAGGCGGCTCGCCGCCTCGAGGGGCTCCGACTGCGTCTGCTCGATTCTGGAGAGGAGATCACGTGCCGCGGCGAGCCAGCTGTCCGCCGTCGTCCCGCTCACGAGATGAACCGACGGGCTTCGGACGGGAGCACTCGAGCTCGGGCGGCGCGTAGCAAGATGCGAGTTGTCCAAACGACTAGACAGGCGCGAACCTACTGTGACGCCCTGCCTGCGTCAAGGCGACGCCTCGTCGGCGGCCCGAACGGCGTCGACGAGCGCCCGAGCTGCTGCAACCCTGTCATCGGCAGCCGTGACCGCGGACCCGACCGCGACTGCAACCGCACCCGCCTTGATGAACGCACCCGCATTCGCGGCGTTGATTCCGCCCGTCGCCAGCAGCGGCACCCGGCCTAGGGGTGCCAGGAGGTCGCGGATGTAGCCAGGCCCCATCGCTGCCGCGGGAAACAGCTTGACGAGGGCCGCGCCCGCCCTCCGTGCCGCATCGATCTCGGTGGGTGTGAGCGCTCCGGGAATCGGGGGAACGCCGAGGTGGAGGCAGCGCTCGACGACCCCGGGGACGAACGTCGGACCGACGCACCCCTCCGCGCCGGCGGCCACCGCCCGCTCGACGTCGTCCGAGGTGAGCACGGTGCCGGCGAGTACCGTGACATCTCCTCGTTGTCGCACGCGAGCGATCATCGCCTCGGCCCCGGGCGAGTCGAGCGTCACCTCGACGACCCCGACGCCCGCGGACGCAAGTGCCTCGACGGTTCGCTCGGTGTCCGCGACGTTTCGCAGCAGGACGACGAGACGCTCAGCCCTGATGCGCTCGATCACACTCATCCGATCTCCACGTCGTTAAGCTCGCCCTCGGTCGTGCCCATGCTCGGCAAAGGATCATGACGGAAGCTCGAGTGGCGCTGATCACCGGCGCGCTCGGGGGGATCGGCGCGGCCGCTGTGTGTGCTTTCCGGCGGGCGGGCTTCGAGGTCGTCGGCGCGGACCGGCAGCCGGGAGCGGACGTCACGACCGACGTCGCGACCTCGGAGGGCGCCGAGAAGGCTGTCCAGATCGCGGTTGGGCGCGGCCTTCTCAAGGCGGTCTTCACGGCCCACGGAATCAGTGGCCGCGACCTCGGCGACGGGCCCGTCGCGGACTGCACCGAGGAGGGCTGGGACGCCGTTCTCGACGCGAACCTGCGCTCGACGTTCCTCGTCTGCAAGTACGCGGTGCCGAGGCTGGTCGATGCCGGAGGCGGAGCGATCGTCACGCTCGGCTCGGTGCTCGGGTTGGTCGGCGGCGACGAGGACTTCGACACGCACGCGTACGCGGCGAGCAAAGCCGGGATCGTGGGCCTTACGCGCGCAATCGCCGTCCGCTATGCGGCGGCGGGCGTCCGCGCGAACGTCGTCGCCCCCGGGCTCATCGCCACTGAGATGAGCCGACGCGTGCAGAGCGATGCCCGCATTCGAGCGCGCCTCCGCGAGCTCCAACCCCTGACAGGAGATCTCGGGCGGCCCGAGGACGTCGCCGAGGCGGCCCTCTATCTCGCACGGGCCGAGTTCGTGACGGGCACCGTCCTCGTCGTGGACGGAGGCTGGACCGCCCGGTGAACGACCAGTCCGCTGCAATCTCGATCGTTCGGTAGAGCCAAGGAGGCGACGATGACGGGGCACAGGGTGACCATGCTGGGAACGGGCCTGATCGGGCTCTTCTACACGATGACGCTGCACGGTCGGCGCGGGCGAGACCGGGTTCACGTCGTCTACTCGCGCTCGGAGGATCGGGGACGCAGCTTCGCCGCGGACTGGGACATCCCGGTGCATACGACCGACCTCGAGGAGGCCGTGGCGCATCCTGAGACTGACACTGTCGTCGTCGGCCTCCCGAACCACCTCCACGAGGAGGCGATCGCGCTGGCCGCGAGCCACGGAAAGGCGGTCCTCTGCACCAAGCCGCTCGCGCGCGATGCGGAGGAGGCGAAGCGAATCCTCGACACCGTCGAGGGCGCAGGCGTCTTCGCCGGCTACCTCGAGGACCTCGTCTACACGCCGAAGACGCTCAAGGCCGTGGCCGCCGTTCGTTCAGGTCAGATCGGGCAGGTGACCTGGGCACGCTCACGCGAGACGCATCCAGGACCGCACAGCGCATGGTTCTGGGACGCGAAGCGGGCGGGCGGCGGCGCCATCGTCGACCTTGGCTGTCACTGCATCGAGATCATTCGCTCTTTCGTGGGGAAGGAGAACCGACCCCTGGAGGTCGTGTGCTGGGCCGAGACCCTCGTCCATCCGATCGAGGCGGAGGACAATGCGATTGCCCTGATCCGCTTCGAGAGTGGTGCAATTGGCCAGTTCGAGGTGAGCTGGACGTTTCGCGGCGGGATGGATCTCCGGGACGAGGTGGCGGGCACCGAAGGCACGATCTGGACGAACCACTTTCTGCGGACGGGGTTCGAGATGTTCTCCTCGGGCGAGGGTGGCGGCTATGTGGCCGAGAAGGCAGAGACGGCCAGCGGGTGGCTCTTCCCGGTCGGAGACGAGGTGTCCGAGCTTGGCTACGTCGACATGTTCGAAGACATGTTCGACGCCCTCGACGAGGGCCGACAGCCGACGGAGACGTTCTACGACGGATATGTGGTCAACGCGGTGATGGACGCCTGCTACCGGTCGGCGAAGAGCCATGCGTGGGAGGCAGTCGAGCTCGTGGACTGGCGCGGAGCTGGAGTCGAGCCGATCACGAGGTCGCGCCGGAGGCACGATGGCAAGCTCGTGATCAAGGAGGAGAAGATGCCCGACGGACGCCTGAAGCTGATCCTGAAGGACGAGCAGACGGGCGAGTTCACGGACGTCGTCTCGACTCCTTAGAGCCAAGGGCTCGAATCGCCCCCAGGGGTGCTACGCGAGGCGCGGATCGACGATTGCCGGCGTCAGCTCTCCCGGGGACTCGACAATCGCATCTGCAAGTGCCAGCGCATCACCGGCGGGCGGATAGCGTCTGTTCGGGATCGCGATCACACGCATTCCCGCCGCCTTTGCCGCCCGGATCCCGTTCGCCGAGTCCTCGACGGCAGCACTACGTCCCGGTTCGATCTCGAGTCTTCGTACGGCTTCCAGGAAGACGTCCGGCGCAGGCTTTCCACGAACGACCTCCTCCGCCGACACGGTCGCCTCGAACCACCGCGCCAGGCCACTGGCTGCGAGCACCACGTCGATCAACTGCCGGTTCGACGATGATGCCAGTCCCAGCCGAAACGAGCCGCCGAGTCGCTCCACCGCCTCGACCGCGCCGTCGACGAGAGGCAGATGAGCCGCGTACGTCGCCCGCATCCGGCGCACGACCTCGTCGTTGATCTCCTCCGGTGTCTCTCGAAGCCCGACGACGTCGTGCATGTATCGCGACCACTCGGTGGAGCTCATGCCCATCATGTCCGCCTGAGCGCCGGCGTGCCAGCGCCCACCGCGTTCGCGGGCGAGGGTCTCACGTACGTCGTCCCAGACGTGCTCCGAGTCGACGAGCACTCCGTCGAGGTCGAACACGACCGCTTGGATCACGGCGTTCCGTAGGCGCCGCGAATGCGGACGAGTGGGGGCGCGTCCTCGCCGAGCTCCACCTTGCGGACGTCACAGACGAAGAACGTGTGCGTGTCGACGGCGACCTCTTCGCGGATGGAGCACTCGAGCCAGCCCAGCGCGCCGACCAGCAGAGGTGCCCCGCCGGCGCCTCCCTCCGTTGCGATTCCGTGCCACATCGCGATCGGGGGCACGCCGCGCGCAAAGTGCTGCGCGAGCCACTCCTGGCCCGCCGCCAGCAGCGAGATCGCGCACCCACCAGCCTCGCGCAGGAGCTCGTGCATTGCCGCCTCGCGCGAGACCGAGAAGCCGAGCACCGGCGGCTGCAGTGAGAGCGAGATCAGCGAGCCGACCGTCAGCCCGAGCTTCTGCCTGCCGGCGTCCACCGTGACGACGCACACCCCTGATGGATAACGGCCCAGCAGCGCGCGGAGCTCTTCAGCCTCGACCATGGCCGTCAACGCGCGGCTGCACGAAATCTCGGGCGATGTCGCGCTGATCGAGCTTCTCGAAAGACACCGGAACAGTCGGGTACATGCCTCGCGCGCCGCCGACATAGACCTCGAGCTGACGCTCGCGGCCGATGCCGACGGCCGGACACTCGGTGCCCGAGTCGGACATGGCGGCACCCTAACCGCGAAGGCAGGAGAATCCTCACCGCATGACCCCGCCACGAGCTCCCTACCCGGCGGCGAAGCTGGTGCTCGACAAGAGCGTCTCACTGATACTCGTGCTCCTGTTCCTGCCGGTCTTCGCGATCGTCGTCGCTGCGATCGTGCTCGACAGACTCGTCAGTCGGCGCGATCGAGGACCGCTTGTCTACCGCGAGCGCCGCATCTCGCGTGGCCGCGAGTTCGACCTCCTCAAGTTTCGGACCTTACGCTGCGGGGCGTTGGAAGCCGCGGCGGGCCTGGAGGCTCACGCACGCCTGTTGGAGGCCGACCCTGCCAACCTCACCTGGGCCGGTCGAAGGATCCTCAAGCCCTGGTACTTCGATGAGCTCCCACAGCTCTTCAACGTTCTTCGCGGCGACATGTCACTCGTCGGCCCGCGCCCGTGGCCTCCGTCGATGGTCGAGCGGCAAGTGGCGAAGGGACATGACTACCGCAAGCACGTCATCGCCGGATGGACCGGTCTCGCGCAGGTGCAGAAAGGCGTCGCCGCGCCTGCGGGCTTCATCGAGCTCGACCTCGCCTACGTCGACCAATGCCGTACGCGCAGCGGCCTCGGGGTCGCGTCGCTCGATCTCGGGATCCTGTGGCGGACCGTGAAGGTCATGGCCAAGGGGGAGGGGCTCCAGTTCTGACGGCGGCGCGCTAGGCGCGGCTCGAGGGCTCTGCGCCGGCTGACGTTCTGACGACCAGGGCCTCGTCGGCGTCGCCATCGTTCGCGGGCCTCTGCGTCGACGCGGGTGCGCCGTTCACCTCGTCGAGCACGTTGCTCAAGAAGGCCGAGAGCGTCGTCCGCGTCTCCTCGAGGACCGAGCTCCTCTGCGCCGCCTCCTCCACGAGCCGGGAGCGTTCCTGGTCGGCGGAGGCGACGATTCTCGTCGCCTCGATCTCGGCTTCCTCCAGCACCTCCCGTGCGCGCTCGTGCGCGTCGGCGGTGATCTCGGCAGCCCTGCGCTCGGCCTCTGCCTCACTCACGCGGCGAAGATCGTCTCGTCGCGCTTCGGCGGCTACGAGCAGCTCCTCCGCGTTCCGCGCGGCCTCCTCGATCGCAGTGAGCGAGTCGAGCCTCGTTCGTGTCTCGGCCGATAGCGCGCGCTCGTCCGCGAGGTCGCTCAGGAGCTTGGCGCGCTCCTTTCCCGTGGCCACGACGATCTCCTTTGCCTCGAGCTCTGCTTCCTCCAGCCGCTCGTGCGCCCGTCTCCTCGCGTCTTCGGTGATCTCGGTCGCCCTCCGCTCGGCTTCGGCCTCGGCCTCGCGCACGAGGCTCGCGCACTGCTTCTCCGTGGCAAGGAGCAGCTCTTCCGCGTCGCGCTCGGCCGCCTGGCTCGTGGCGAGCGAGTCGAGCATCCTCCGCCTCTCCTCGATGGCGGCGCGTTCCAGCTCGAGCTCCTGTTCGTGACGCGCGCGTTCCTGACCGGCGGCGACGACGATCCTCTTGGCCTCGAGCTGCGCCTCCTCCAGGATCTCCTGCGCTCGCAGTCGCGCGTCGTCCGTGATGCGTGTCGCCTCGGTCTCGCTCGCGCGAGGGACGGGATCGTGCTGCGGCTCGGTCACCACGAGGTCCTGGGTCGGCCACGGCTCCTCCTCGTCGGCTGCCGCGAACGAGCGTCGTCCGTCGCTCGCGCTCGAGTCGTTGTCGGCCACCGCGCTCGGTGGCTCGGACCCGACGGCCGTCGCTCGAGCCTCATCGCTCTCGGCGTCGATCGTGACGTCGTGAGGGGGTGAGCTCGGCTGGCGTCCTAGCCGACGCCGTACCGAGGGGACGATCCCGACGACGACGAGCACCAGCCCAGCCGCGAACAACCCGATGATGAGTGCACCGACGTTGGAGCTCATGGCATCGTCATGAACGCTCGAGTTTGCCGCTAGGGCGTCGGTGTCGTGACTCCGGGGGCCTGAACCGCCGACACGGACGTCGCGGCCACGCGTCCCTGAAGTGTGTCCTCGAGGTTGCCGAGGTTGCCGGGGCCGGTCTCCTGGCTGGCCGCCGTGTCCTTGTTCAGAACCTGGAGCCCGGCCTCGAGAAAGGCAGAAAGGCGAGCGCGCGTCTCGTCTGTCAGCGCCTGTAGGCGTACGAGCTCCTCTTGTGCGCCTGCGAGCTCCAGTTCCGTCCGTTCGAGCTCACGCGCCGCAGCGTCGAGCTTCTCCACTCGAGCTCTCGCCTTGCGGAGAGCCAGCTCAGAGTCCCGTCGCGCATTCTCGCGAACCCATTCGACGTACTTCGTGACGGACAGGAACAGCTTGCTCGTTCGCTGGGCGTGCTCGCGGTAGCGCTCGATCTCCACCTCGAGACGACCCACCTTCGCGAGAAGTTCCTCCTCGCGCGCGTTCACCGGGCTGGCGGGCTCGGCCGGCGGCTCCGCACGCACTTCACGGGGCTCGCCGCCTGGCGACGCGACGGTCTCCGGGAGCCCTCCTTCCGCCTGGTCCACCGGCGCGGCGCGCGCAGTCGGCTCCTCTGGCTCGTCCCGTGGCTCGTCGTCCGTGGTCGCCACGGTCTCCGGGAGCCCTCCGTCCCGCTCGTCCGCGATGAACACATCGCTCGAATCATCGACGCCAAGCCGTTGCACCCAGTGCCTCCCTTTCAGCAAGCTGCCACCAACTGTAAACCCCAGCGATTTCGCTGACAATGGCTGTCGAGCGAAAAGCGTCGATCGAGCGCCGTTTCGCAATCGCTCGGCAACGGTCGTCGGTATTCGACGCCGGCGAGACGCGTGTGTCGCAACGTCGCTTGGCGTCCGCAGACGAGGTCCTTCGTGTCTGGGTGTGATGTCGGAGGAGCTGCGTCGGGGGTCAGCGTGGAAGGACTCGGATCCTGAGCTTGAGCGTCCCGGCCTCGCCGCAGCGCACCACGACGGGCCAGCGGCCCGGAGGCGTGCTCCTCCCGACGCGCCAGCGCCAGGTGATCTTGCCGCCACTCTTCGGGCCGAGTCCCGCGGCTTTCGACACGACGGTGCCGTAGTTGACCTCGACAGTGCAACGCGCCCGGGGGGACACGCTCACCGTCAGCGAGGCGACTCTGCCTGCTCGCATCGGCGACGTCAGCGCAAGCTTCCGTACCTCGCGCACGACTGGCCATGGCCTCGCTGTGTTCGGGATCGGATGGGTGGGAATGTTGTTGGAGACGTCGGTGAAGGTGAACGCGTTAGGCCCTGGTCCGACTGCGTACGAAAACGTGAGGAACGACGCATGCTGACCGTCAGGGACCGGCTCGG
This sequence comes from Actinomycetota bacterium, assembly GCA_020029615.1. Classification (GTDB taxonomy): domain Bacteria; phylum Actinomycetota; class Thermoleophilia; order Gaiellales; family Gaiellaceae; genus GMQP-bins7. The sequence goes on along the minus strand of JAIBJO010000027.1, from coordinate 12,256 downwards.
TGGCGTAGTTGAACGATTCGTCGAACGAGTCCGTGACTTGCGTGGAGTAGTCGGGCGCCTGGACGGCAGGGGCACAGACGATGGAGCTTTGGTATTTCGAGTTGGCGCACGGATGGTTCGTCCCTTTCGGGTTCTTGGGTGTCAAGTCAGGCGTTCCGGCGCCGGTGCGGGGGTGACCGAGCATCCAGTCGCCGATCCTTTCCCCGGCCCTCACCGAGGTTCCGTCGATGCTCACGAACCCACCCTCGAAGTAGAGAATCGTGATCAGCCTGGGCGCCGCCGTGGTCGCCGCGAGCATGTTGTCCTCGAGGGCCTGGAGATAGACGTCAGGGTCGTAGTCGGCTGACGCCAGCGTGGTTGTGTCCGTCGTGCCCAACGCGGTCTCGTTGAAGACGATGCCGGCGACATGATCGATGTAGGGACTCGTGGACAGATGACGCGCCATTGCCGTGATCCAGGACTTCAGGCGCGCCTCGACGACGGGATTCCACAACAGTGCGACCGACGTGCCCGTGCCATTGGCCAACTCGCCGCAATAGGGGCCATTGCACCAAGGGCCCGGGCCTGTCCGGAGATCTGCGGGCACCGTCGACGTGCCGTCGAACTTCTTGTACATGAGCATGACCAAGATCTTCTTTCTCTTGGCGGCAACTTTTTTGAGATCGGCGTCGAGAGTCGCGAAGCCTGCCGAGTAATCGCCGGGGCTCCGTTCCGATGCGGCCCAGTGATAGCGGAACTGCACCCCGGTGAACGGCTTGACGAGGGGATCGTCGAGGATCGCTTGCTTGCTGGCCGCGGCATCGACGCTGTTCAGGACGTAGTAGCCCGGATACCAGTTGTAATCGGGAATCGCCTCGACCTGGCCGGTGCCGAAAAAGCCGCTCGAGCCTGACGGCAGAGGGGCGAAGGCCTGAGGGGCCAACAAGAGCCCTAGCACGGCCGTCAGCGTGACGACAACAGGTGTGCGCACGAACGGGACTATGCCCGCGACGGATTGATCGTGTACCTGACCAGGGTGCGGCAGCATGAACGCCTTGACCGCGCCGCCACCCTAGGAGAGCCACGCCTCCGCGTCAAGAAGCGCGCAGGGGTCGACGCGGCTGCTGGTCGTGAACCCACTCGAGCGGCGGGGGTGGGATTCGAACCCACGAGCCCCGTGAAGAGCCAACGGCTTTCAAGGCCGCCCCGTTCGACCGCTCCGGCACCCCGCCGGGCCTCATCTTGAACGACGGCTACCCGTCCGGGCGGCCTGCTCCCTCCTTGAGCCGATCGCGACACCGATTCGCCCGGATATGTCGTTGACATCGCCGACGCCACCCTTGTATGTTCGCCGGGGTACTGCGGCGGGCCTAACCCGGAGGGATCATGGCTGCACTCGATGGATGTCGTCGCGGTTGCTCGGACTCACCGGTGCTCTCGAGACGCAGGCTGCTCGAGCTCGGAGGAGCCATGGGGCTTGCGCTCGCGCTTCCGGGCATTGCGCGCTCAGCTCGCCAACGAGTTCCGTTCGTCGCCCGTCGCGGCACGCAGCTCGTCGTCGGGAAGCAGCCGTGGAGAATGTACGGGGCGTCGTCGTACGGCACACTCAACCCGGGCGGCCTCGGGACGATCGAAGGGGCGATCGGACTTGCGGTCGACGGCGGCCTGAACACGATTCGTCTCGTCAACTTCTTCGACGAGAGCGGGCTCTCGGAAAACGCGCCCTACGACGAGGCGAGCTGGGCAAGAGTCGACGCGATGCTCTCGGCGATGTCCGAGGCCGGCCTCCGCGCGATCCTCGACCTGTCGGCCTATCGGAACCACCTCCAGAACCTGAGCCTCAACCAGAGCTCGTCGCTGACGCCGTACGGTCGAGACTGGGAGCCGTTCGTCCGGTTCGTGGCCCGCCGGCAGAACACCGCGACCGGCGTCTCCTACTCCAACGACCCCACGATTGCAGTCGTCTCTCTCGCCGGCGAGCCGAATCCGCCGAACAGCGAGGAGCCGCTGAAGCCCACGACGGCGGAGCTCACTTCCTTCTACGAGCGCACGTTCGCGCAGTGGCGCCGCTACGACAAGAACCATCTTCTGAGCAATGGCGGCTTCATTCATCTCGACTGGGAAGAGAAGTTCAACAACCCGAGCGGCTCGGGTATCGACTGGCGGGCGATCTTCGCGCTGCGTGCGAACGACGTCCCCACCCTCCATACGTACTTTTCGGAGTTTCCGCCGACCGCCGCCCGCGACTTCCAGTCCCCGAAGGTCTCGGCGTACTGCGCCGCTATCCGCAAGCCGTGGATCACGGAGGAGTTCGGCTTCAAGCAGGCGGTCGGCGACTCGGAGCGCGCCGCCGCATACCAGACGGTCTACGACATCCAGGAGTCACCGGGGGCGGGCGGAGCTCCTTCGGCCGGCGTGCTCTTCTGGAACCTCGGCATGGAAGTCCACCCCGACAGTCACGACACGAACCCGGGCACGCCGGCGACCTGGGCGGCGGTCGTCGCCAACGCGTAGCTTCACGCGGTCCTGCTCGGCTGCCTCGGACCGCGGAAATCAGCCGCGTACTTCCGACGGCGCGCCGTAGCGGCCGAGGACCTCGGGGACAGCGCCCTGGAAGTTCTCGAGGATCGCGAGCAGCGCGCGGTCGGTCACCATCGTCCCGTTCAGCGTGTGCGGGCTCTCGAGCCCGTGCTCGGAGCGGTAGCGGATCCCGAGCCGGCGCGACTGGTAGTCGGTCGTGTTCGAGCACGACGTGACCTCGCGATATCGCTCCTGGAACGGGAACCACGCCTCGATGTCGTACTTCTTGGCGGCCGAGGCGCCGAGATCGCCGGCCGCGACGTTCATCACGCGATACGGGAGCCCGAGCGCCTGGAGGAAGTGCTCCTCGAGGTCGAGCATGCGCTCGTGCTCTTCCCACGAAGTCTCGGGCTCGACGAAGACGAACATCTCGACCTTGTTGAACTGGTGGACGCGAAACATGCCGCGCGTGTCCTTGCCCGCCGCGCCTGACTCGCGACGAAAGCACGTCGAGAAGCCCGTGTAGCGGAGCGGCAGCTGCGCGCGCTCGAGGATCTCGCCCATGTGCAGCGAGGCCAGCGACACCTCGGAGGTACCGGTCAGGAAGAGGCCGTCCGCCTCGAGCGCGTAGATGTTCGAGCGATCGGTGGGGAAGAAGCCGGTCCCGTACATCGCCTCCTCGCGCACGAGCACCGGTGGGATCACCGGTGTGAAGCCCGACTGCGCCAGGTGGTCGAGCGCGAACTGGTACAGAGCCATTGCGACGCGCGCCGAGTCGCCGATGACATAGCCGAAGCGAGCGCCGGAGACCCGCGCGGCTCGCTCCATGTCGAAGCGGCCCACCTCCGTGTGTTCGCGCGGCGCGTCGAGGACGGGCGGCTCGCCGTAGCGGCTGAGCTCGGCCGCGTCGTCTTCCGAGTCGCCGTCCGGCGCCGACTCGTGTGGGGGGTTGGGGACGAGCGCGAGCGCTGCGTCGCGCGCTGCTTCGGCGGTAGCAAGCTCGTCCTCTGCCTCTTTCAGCTCTGCCTTGACCGGCTTCAGCGCTTCGAGTTCCTCGGGCGTCGGCTTGCCCTTGAGCTTCGTCCGGCCGCGGAGCTCGTCCACTCGCGGGATGAGCGATCGCCAGCGCTCGTCGGCCACGAGCAGCTCGTCGAACTCGGCAGCGGCGCCTTTGCGCGCGAGGGCCGAGCGCCAGCCCTCGACGTCGTTACGAGCCGCCCTGAGGTCGATCACAGCCGGAGTCTAGAGCCGGTGGATCTCGCCTCCCTTCATACCTTGTGGCTCAGAGCCACAAGGCGTCGAGGTCGATCAGCTGCCGGCGACGGACGACACGTACGCGGCGACGTCCGCGCGCTGCTGTTCGCTGAGCGTTGCGGAGAAGGACGGCATGCCGCCCTGTCCGTTCGTCACGCGGTCGAGCGCGAGCTCGAAGCTCGGCTTCGCCTCGTCGAGATTCGGCCCGACGTTGCCCGTGGCCCCGGCGTCCGAGAGCGTGTGGCAGCCGCCGCAGGCCGATGCTCCGAGGAAGACTTCCTTGCCGGCGACAGGATCGCCTTCGGCGGTCGGCTCCGTCGTCGTCTCCGTCTCCGTCGTCTCGGTCGTCTCGGTCGTCCCGGTTTCCGTCGTCTCCGTCTCGGTCGTCTCGGTTTCCGTCGTCTCGGTCGTCGTCGTGCCCTCGACGGTGTCGGGCGTCGCACTTACGGTCTCTTCACCGCCGCATCCAGTCGCGGCGGCACCGAGCGCCGCTGCCGCGACGACGAGGACGAGAGCCGTACGATGCATCGGCGCGATCCTATACAGCACACAACGACCGGTGGGGAACGAAGAGTCGTCGGCCCGAAGGAGAGAGAGCCGCGTGCGGCGGCTCTCTCTCGCGGGCCTCTATCAGCGTCGACCTACGCCGCCGCGAGCCGTCTTCGCAGCCCTTTCAGCTTGAAGGCGAGGAAGATCTCGGTGATCCCGCGCGCCAGGGCGACGATCCCGACGTAGACCACGAGCAGGATCGCCTTCTCCTTGTGGTTGCCGGCGACCCAGAAGGCGAGCAGGATCTCGATCAGCCCGGTGACGAGCTGCAGCCACCACAGCTCGAACTCGTCCTTCGTGACGAACGCGACGGTGATGTCGAAGATGCCCTTCACGAGCAGGAACAGCCCGACCAGGCCGGCCAGCGTCGCGAAGGTGTCGTACGGATGCCAGAGCGCGTAGATCCCCGCGAGGATGAAGAGGATGCCGAGGACGGCGTGGATCCACTTCCAACCCGTCGTCGAGACGCTGATCTGCAAGAACTCGTTGACTCCCGCGACGATCGCGATCACGCCGAACAGGTAGGAGATGGCCGCGACCGTCGTGTAGTCCCATTGGAAGACGAGCAGGGCGAAGACCAGCCAGGCGATGCCGGTCAAGAGGAACAGCCACCACTTGTCGGCTGCGTCTTCGAGGACCTCGCGCTCGTCGAACACGTTGTTCATGGTTCCTCCCTTTCGAAATGCTCTTCGCCGCGCGCGGATTCTGCGAGGCGGCGACGATTCCTCCCGTACGATCTGCCCGACGTGGCCATGATCGTCGAGCGGAGCATGCATTCGTCCTGGCTCTCGAACGCGTTCGTCCTGGGCGACGAACCGGGCGGGACCGCAGTGTTCGTCGACAGCGGCGCACCGCTCGAGCCGCTCCTCGAGGTCGTCGACCGCGAGCGGCTGACGCCCACGCACCTGCTTGTCACGCACGGCCACGAGGATCACGTCGCAGGCAACGACGAGCTCGTCGAGCGCTTCGGGCTCGAGGTCACCGCTGGATCGGTCGAGACCGGCGGTCTCGTGATCGACTCGGTCGCCACTCCGGGCCACTCGGACGACGGCGTCACGTTCGTCGTCGGCGAACTCTGCTTCACGGGCGACACGCTCTTCCGCGATGCGGTCGGTGGCGGGCCGGCGCACGAGATGCGCCGGTCGGTGATGGACGTGCTCATGACGCTCCCGCATCACCTTCGAGTCCTTCCAGGCCACACCGACGAGACGACCATCGGTCGCGAGTGGGAGCACAACCCGTTCGTGCGGTTCTGGCGCGAGCTCGACCCGGAGGACGGTCGCTCGTGTCGGGTGCACGGCGACGCTGCGACGATCGTCGTCTGGTCGCCCGACTACGACGGCAAGGGCAAGGCGCTCGTCCGCTTCGCAGACGGCTCCGAGGCGATCGTCGGAGCGTCGCGCATCCAGATGTAGCAGCCACGCTGCCGACCTCTCCGGACCGGAATACCCGTAGGGGGTATACTGGGAACTCAGTGAGAGAGGAGAACGTGACCGAGACCATCGCCGTCACCTACAGCGTCCCCGCGATCCACTGCGGCCACTGCGCGACGGCGATTCGCGAGGAGGTGTCCGACGTCGAGGGCGTCGGGAGAGTCGACGTCGACCTGGACACGAAGCTCGTGACCATTGCGGGGCTGGAGCTCGACGACAGCGCGCTACGCGCCGCGATCGTCGAAGCCGGGTACGAGGCGCCGTGAGCGCCACCGCAACACGCGAGGTCGAGCTCGCGCTCGCGCTCGAGGGGATGACATGCGCCGCGTGCGCGAGCCGTATCGAGCGCCAGCTCAACAAGCTCGACGGCGTCGACGCGTCGGTGAACTACGCGACCGAGCACGCGGCCGTCCGCTATGACGCGAGCCGCGTCGCCGTGACGGACCTGATGGGCGCCGTCGAGGCCGCCGGATACCACGCGCGGCCCGCCTCCGAAGCAGGCGAGGTCGAGGATCGTGCGAGCGCGCTTCGTACGAGGCTCGTCGTCGCCACGCTCCTGACGGCGCCTGTCGTCGCGCTCTCGATGATCCCGCCGCTGCAGTTCGCCGGCTGGGGCTGGCTCGCCTTCGCCCTCGCCACCGTGGTGGTCTTCTGGGCGGGGTACGGCTTCCACCGCGCGGCGCTCGTGAACGCGCGTCACCTCGCCGCGACGATGGACACGCTCATCTCGATCGGCACTCTTGCAGCCTGGGCGTGGTCGGTCGTCGCGCTCGTCCTCGTGGACGACGCCGACATGTACTTCGAGGTCGCTGCCGTGATCACGACGCTGATCCTGCTCGGGCGCTTCCTCGAGGCTCGCGCGAAGCGCCGCTCGGGTGCCGCGATTCGCGCGCTGCTCGAGCTCGGTGCGAAGGAGGCGCGCATCCTTAAAGACGGCGAGGAGATCTCGATCCCGATCGACGAGGTCGCGGTCGGCGACCTCATGATCGTCAAGCCGGGCGAGAAGATCCCGACCGACGGGCAAGTCGTCGAGGGCGCGTCCGCCGTCGACCAGTCGATGCTCACGGGCGAGCCCGTTCCCGTCGACGTGGAGCCGGGAGCGGACGTGGCGGGGGCCACGGTCAACACGTATGGACGGCTCGTCGTCCGCGCGACGAAGGTGGGGGAGGAAACCGCGCTCGCGCAGATCGCTCACATGGTCGCCGCGGCTCAGTCCGGAAAAGCCCCGATCCAGCGCCTCGTCGACCGCATCTCGGGCGTGTTCGTCCCCGCCGTCCTCGGGATCGCGACCGTCACACTCGTTGGCTGGCTCGCCGCCACGGGCGATGCGACCGCTGCGCTCTCCGCCTCGGTCGCCGTCCTGATCATCGCCTGCCCTTGCGCCCTCGGTCTCGCCACGCCCACCGCGCTGATGGTCGGCACCGGCCGCGGCGCGCAGCTCGGGATCCTCATCAAAGGCCCCGAGATCCTCGAGCGGACGAGGCGTATCACCACGATCGTCCTCGACAAGACCGGGACCGTGACCGAGGGTCGCATGGAGCTCGCGGACGTGAGCCTCGAGAACGGTGCCTCGCGGGCGCAGGTGCTGCGGCTGGCCGGAGCCGTCGAGGCCGCGTCCGAGCACCCGATCGGGCAGGCAGTCGCGGCTGCCGCTCGACGAGAGGTCGGGGAGCTGCCGTCGGTGAGCGAGTTCCGCAATCTCCCGGGCATCGGCGTCGAGGGTGTCGTCGAAGGTCGCAACGTCGAGGTCGGGCGCCGTGGCGGCTCGATCACCGTGGCCTGGGACCGAAAGGCGCGGGCGACGCTGCTCCTGCGTGACAGAGTCAAGGAGACGAGCGCCGACGCTGTCACCGCTCTCCGAGGGCTCGGCCTGGCGCCGGTCCTGCTCACGGGCGATGCGCGAGAGACCGCCGAGCGTGTGGCGAAGGAAGTCGGGATCGAGCGGGTCCTCTCCGAGGTCTATCCGCAGGACAAGATCGCGGAGGTCCGCCGGCTGCAGGACGCGGGCGAAGTCGTCGCGATGGTGGGAGACGGAATCAACGACGCGCCTGCGCTGGCGCAGGCGGATCTCGGACTCGCCATCGGTACGGGCACCGATGTCGCCATCGAGGCCTCCGACATCACGCTCGTCTCGGGCGACCTGCGCGCCGCCGCGGACGCGATCGCGCTGGCGCGACGGACGCTCGGCACGATCAAGGGCAACCTCTTCTGGGCGTTCGCCTACAACGTTGCCGCGATCCCGCTCGCCGTGGCCGGCCTGCTCAACCCGATCGTCGCGGCTGCGGCGATGGCGTTCTCGAGCGTCTTCGTGGTGACGAACTCGCTGCGCCTCCGCCGCTTCCACTCCATGAGGGAAGGAGTCACACCGTGAGCCAGGTCGAGAAGCACTCCCCTGGATATGCCGAGGACAAGCAGCGGCTCGTCAAGCGCTTGCACCGGATCGAGGGTCAGGTACGCGGGATCGAGCGGATGATCGAGGACGATCGGTACTGCATCGACGTCCTCACCCAGATCGCAGCGGTCAACACGGCGCTCGAGAGCCTCGCGTTCACCATCCTCGACGACCACGTCAACCACTGCGTCGCGGGCGCGCTCGCGTCGGGCGATCCAGTGGAGGCGGAGACGAAGAGCAAGGAGCTCCTCGAGGCCGTGCACCGCTTCGCGCGCGTGCGCTGACTATGGGCGCTCGGTGGCGAGGCGAAGACCGAGTGCGACGAGGACGACGCCCGTGACCGCGTCGAGCGCTCGTCGGACGGTGTTCGTCAAGAGCCGGCCGATTCGCGCGATCGCGAACGCATAGAACGTCAACCAGGCGAACGTCATCGCGCAGAACAGGAATCCGAGCGCGAGCAGGACGGCGAAGGACGCGCCTCCTGCAGGGGCGAACTGCGGCAGGAGGCTGGCGAAGAACACGGCCATCTTGGGGTTTCCGAGATTCGAGAGGACGCCCTGACGCAGTGCTCGCCGCGGGGAGAGCGGCACGCTCGCCCGCACCTCGTGCTCGTGCCCACGTCGCGCGATCGCAGCCCAGAACGATTGCGCGCCGAGATAGACGAGGTAGGCGGCGCCGGCGAGCTTCAGCGTCCGGAACACGGGCTCGGACGTGCTCAGCAGCGCCACGACCCCCGCGCTCGCGGCGATGGTCCAGACGGCCTGACCGAGCGCGACGCCGCCGGCCGTCGCGACCCCGCTCCGCCGTCCGCCAGTCAGCGTGTTGCGGATCGTCAGCGCCGTGTCCTGGCCGGGTGTGCAGATGACGACTGCCGACACGGCCACGAACCCGATGAGGCTGTCGATCATCAGAGGAAGTATCGCGCGCCGCGCGGCGTTCACATCTCACGATGCAGCCGCCTCGTGCGTTTCGACTGGAGGTGACGAGTAAAGCGCACATCTCGCTCCTCGCGGTCGTCGTCGTGTGGGCTGGCTCGTTCTCAGTGATCAAGGAGCTACTCGACGAAGGTATGGCTGCGGGCGACATCGCGATCCTGCGGTACGCGATCGCCGCGCCAGGGTTCGCGTACATCCTCTGGCGCGCGAAGGGCCTCCCCGGACTGACCCGCTCCGATGCGACCCGCGTCGCCGTCGCCGGGATCCTGATCGTCGTCGGGTACCACGTCTTCCTGAACGTCGGCACGCGCCACACCACGGCGGGAGTCGCTGCGCTCGTCGTCGCGCTCGCTCCGGCGATGACGCTCGTGCTCGCGTTTGCCATGGCGCTCGAGAGGGTGCGGATGCGACACGTCGTCGGGCTTGCCGTCGCCTTCGTCGGCGTTGCCGTGGTCGTTGCGTACGGAACCGGCGAGAGCCTCTCGCTCGCGAGCGCGAAGGGCCCGCTCCTCGTGCTCGCCGCCCCGCTCGCGTTCGCCCTTTACAACGTGATCATGAAGCCGCTCCTGGGTCGCTACGACCTGCTTGCCCTCACCGCGGCCACGAGCCTCGTCGGGATCGTCGGCCTCGTTCCGCTCGTGCGCGCATCGACTGTCGACACCGTCGTCGACGCTTCGGCGGGTCAGGTGGGCTGGCTGCTCTACCTCGGGGTGCTCGCCACGCTCATGGGGTACATCCTCTGGAGCGTCGGTCTGCGCGGCATCGGCCCGACGCGCGCGGTCACCTACACATATGCAATCTCCCCACTCGCCGTGACGATCGGTGCCGTCGTCCTCGACGAGCCGGTCACGATCTGGCTGGCTTTTGGCGCCGCTCTGGTGGTCGCGGGCATCGCGACGGCGCAGGGCACGACCCTCGGGCTGGCGGAGCGCGTGAAGAGTGCGGCAGGCTTCGGACAGAGGCCTGCTGATGGGAACGAGATCGCCGGCCCCTAGCCGCTCGGCGCGCGGCCCGCGAAGCGGCGCAGTTCCTCCTCGACGAGCTCCGCCCAGCGGTGGGCCTTCGGCAGCGCAACGAGCTTGCCCCACGGCGAGCGCAGCGCAATCCCGTGAAGCGCGCCCGGGATGAGCACGTACTTGCCCTCGGCGCCTCGCTCGCGGGCGCGTTGGTAGCCCCTCCGCGAGTGCGAGGCCGAGACTCCCGGGACGCCCGGGAGCCAGCGGTCGAGCGCGCCATGGAACACGGTGAGGCGCTTGCGGCGGAGCCCGGTGACGTCGAGCTGGTCGGGGATCCAGGGCGCGAGGCCGATGATCCCCTCGACCGTCGGTTCGGCCGCGATCGCAATGGACACGGCGCCGCCCATCGAGAAGCCGAGGAGCAGCGTGCGCGGTGCGCCGACCTCGTTCACGGCAGCGCGCGCGTCTTCGACGCACGACTCGAGCCGCTTCCAGGACTTCACGCGGTAGCGGACCTCGGCGAAACCCAGGTCCGGGAGATGAGGGGCGAGCGTCCGAACGAGCCACTCGATGGACGCGCTCCACGTTCCCTCGACCTCGCGCGCCTGGCCGCCGTTCACGCAGACGACGGCGCACTCGCTCGTCGGGCCGGTGACGCGCATCTCGGCACCCGTCGCGAGCCTCATGCGGCCGTCCCGATCGTTCCTGTGAGCCACCCGGGCAGCTCGCGGGCAACGATCGGATCGATCGAATGCGCCATGTGAGGGGACTCGCGATACGTGACGTCGCCGCCGGCCTCCCTGAGCAGCGTGTTCGCTTGGCGACCCCATTCGACCGAGATCACCGGGTCGAGCGCGCCGTGAGCGATCAGCGCGCGAGGGAGGGGGCGGTCGATATCGAGCTCGAACCCCGGGACGGTCGGCACGAACCCGCTGAGCGCAATCAGCCCTGCCGGTGGCGGCCTACCGGCCCCGAGCCCTAGCGCGTAGGTCATGACTGCGCCCTGTGAGAAGCCGCCGAGCACGACTCGATCCCACGAGATGCCGGCTTCGGCCGCAATCCGATCGAGCCACGACGACGCGGCCGCGTAGGTCTCGGTGAACGTCCGTGGATCCGGATAGCCGATCTCCTGCACTGCGTACCAGTGCGCGCCCCCGGGAGGGAGGTGAAGGGGGCCACGCGGCGTCACGCCGAGAAACCCCTGCGCGGGATCGAGGAGATCGAGGAGCGGGAAGAGGTCCCGCTCGTCGGCACCTCGGCCGTGGAACAGGACGAGGAGCCCCTCGGGCTCGCCGGCCGCCGAACGTGTCAGATGGCTCAGCGTGTCCGCGGGCATGCCCGCGGAAGCTACCTACCTGCCCGTCGCGGCTCGCGCTGGTCGCGTGGTCTACGCTCGTCCGTCATGAGCTCCGGCTGGCTGCGACACTTCGTCGACCGGCTGCTCGCGATCGGCGCGGATCCGAGCGACTCCGCCGACGAGAGCTTCCGCAAGCGACTCCTCGTCGGAATCGCGCTCATCATCCTCCCGGCCGGGCTGCTCTGGGGCTACCTGTACTGGGTGGCGGGCGAGCTCGCCGCCGCACTCCTCCCCTGGAGCTACGTCGTCGTCTCCGTCGCCAGCCTCGTGGTCTTCGCACGCACGAGGAACTTCGCGTTCCTGAGGACCGCGCAGCTCCTCCTCATCCTCGTCGTGCCTGCGCTCCTCACCGTGGCGCTCGGCGGGCTCGACGCGTCGAGCGACGTGATCCTCTGGTCGTTGCTGGCGCCGCTCGGAGCGGTCGCGTTCGATCGTCCGGCGCGCGCGTGGCCGTGGTTCGCCGCCTTCGTCGCGGTGCTCCTCCTGGCGATCGGGCTCTCGGAGATCGTGCGCCCGGACGGGGCAGACATGCCGGAGACCCTCGTGCGCGCCTTCGACGTCCTCAACATCGTCGCCGTCTCGCTCGTGGCGTTCGTCCTGCTCGTCAACTCGGCACGTGGGAGAGACGCCGCCCAGCGCCGCGTCGAGGCGCTCCTCCTGAACATCCTCCCGAGCGAGGTGGCCCAACGCCTGCAGGCGGACTCGAACTCGATCGCCGACCACTTCGACGAAGCCAGCATCCTCTTCGCGGACGTCGTCGACTTCACGCCGCTCTCGAGCCGGCTCGACGCGCGCGAGGTCGTGGGCCTCCTCGACCGGCTCTTCACGACCTTCGACGAGCTGGTCGATCGCTACGACGTCGAGAAGATCAAGACGATCGG
>JAIBJO010000026.1 GCA_020029615.1 Actinomycetota bacterium | reverse complement strand
AAAACCGTTAGGCGTGCAAGCGCCTCCAGGGTTCAAATCCCTGCCCCTCCGCCTAGCTGAGAGGTCGACGTTCCCGATGTGCAGGGGTTTCGGCCTCTCATGCTTCGCATCCGCCGGATCACCCATCGCGCCCCCACGTTGCGAGGGCCTGGCCTGACGGGCGTTCATGCGGCAGATAAACAAACGGCAGGTGGTGGTCGGAGGTCGACGGAGTCTGGAACGTATTGGACGAGGAGACCGGCACTTGGACGATCGCTGATGACCAATTGCTGCCGAACGAGCTCTGGGCGGGTGCCGGCAAGGAAGAGGAGCAGGCTCGCGAGGAAGAACGCGACGCCTGAGCTCGCAAGTCGAAGCCCTCAGGTGGACGAGCCGGCTCGGACGATGGAGTGACCGCGCGCAGCGCGCCATGACGGTCCACGCACCGCGGCTGCAGGGACGCGACCGACGCAATCGAAAGAGTGCGCCAGTGCCGGAAGACCCGATTGCGGAGCGCGCCACCAGGCCACCCCCTTCGCGCCTCGACGCCCGCGTCAGGCGCGTCGTTGCGACCCGGCGCATCTTCCCCGTCCTCGTTCTGATAACGCTGTCGCTGGCGCTGCTCGCGGGCTTCGTTGCGACGCTCGTCGACAAGGAGGACTTTCCATCACTCGAGATCGGCGTCTGGTGGGCGATCGTTACGCTCGCGACTGTTGGGTACGGAGACGTTGTGCCCACTACCACGTGGGGGCGGGTCGTCGGAAGCGCGACCATTATCGTCGGCGTCACGTTTCTCTCCTTCCTGACCGCAATCGTTACTTCGCTCTTCATCTCCACCGAGCAGGAGCAGAAGGCTGCGGAGGAAGCGAAGGTTCGGGCCGCGAGCGAGGCGGAGACCCGCGCGCTCATCGCCGCGAGCGAGGCGGAGACCCGCGCGCTCATCGCCGCGAGCGAGGCGGAGACCCGCGCGCTCTTCCTGCGGCTCGATGAGCGTCTCGCCGCGATCGACGCAAGGCTTGACCGATCACCGTAGGCAGGTCGTCAAGTGGGGCTCTGTGAGGAGCTTCTATCCGAGTTCGTTCCCCGGATAAGCCGTCTCCGTCCCGGCGGAACGCCCGGGCGCGTTATGGCCCGCAGCTCTGGTAATTCGGCCGTGCGAGCGAAATCCGCTTGGAAGGACCGGGTATCTGAGCCGAGAACTCGACCTCATGACAGGGCAGACGAGAATCGAACGTTGGCTCGATCGTCAAATCGCACGCACCCTGAACCCGAGACAGGCCGCGGTGGTGATCGCTGTTGTCACGACCTCTATCACCGTCATGGCAGGTCTGCTGATGACCGTCGTCGATCACGGGGGCTTCCCGTCTCTTGGTTCTGCGCTCTGGTGGGCCGTCCAGACAGTCACAACCGTCGGTTACGGCGACCACGTTCCGACAACGGTCGCCGGTCAGCTCCTGGCGGCGCTCGTCATGCTGCTCGGAATCGGATTCATTACAGTGATCACAGCGGCGATCACGAGTTCCTTCGTCTCACGGGCACGACTGGAGCGGCCGCTCGGGGAAGACAGTGCTTTGCTCGCGGAGCAGTTCAAGAAGATCGACGAGCGGCTCGCGCGGATCGAAGCTGCTGTTGGCAGGCGGTAGCACCGTCTCCGGCGGCCCCGCGGTGTCGAGTCGCATGTTGCTGCTTAGGGATCGGGCACCTTCTCGAGAGCCTCGGCCAGGTACTCGAGCTGCGCTGCCGTCACCGCGTCGATGGGCTGATCGCGGCCTACTCGCTGCTGCAGACTCACGAGATACGCGCTGACAACCGGGTCAGCGATCGCCCCGCGGTCAACGAGACGACGCGCTCTCGATAGAACCTCCCGGACCCTGAGCTCCGCGCTCTGCTCCACCTCTTCGATGCTACGCCGTGTCCAGGATGCACACGGACTGTCATCTGACCGCGGAACCACCGTAGTCCTGGTCGATATGACCCGCAGCACCATGGAGCGATTCGTAGAGGTATCTCGCGGAAGAATGCGGCGGTCGTACGTGGAGGTCGAGCAACCGCTGGACGCGAGGTGGATCTCGCGCGCCGAAGGAGCTATTGAACATGCGCGGTGAGCGCGAATTCAGATCCCTGTTGCTGTCCGAGTTCCTGGAGGCTGTGGTTGTTCCACATGCGCGAGCGATTGGAACGTCTTCCGGATCTGGCGCCTGTCGCGTGGCGACCACACCTGCGCCTGAAAGCTTGGCGCACACGAACACGCTCCTCCTGCTTGACCCGCACAACACCGGCGATGCCGAACAACCACACCCGTCGTAGGTCGAATCACGCGACAACCACTATTTCCGCCGCCCACGAAAGCCACCCAGTCCGCATGTGTTCGATTCATGCCGGGGGCATCCGCAGAGCCGGGTGATCGACCAGCAGATCGGAGATCCCGATTGTCGACTGTGCACGCTGCATCCGTCGTGCTCGGTCACTCTCCGGAAGCGAACGCCTCGGCAACCGAGTGCGGCTCGTCGTCACCAGCTTCGGCGAGCTCGCGTATGTAGGCGAGAACGGTCGCAGCCTGGGTCGGCTCGTCGTCGTCCGCGCCACTCGCAGTAACCGCATCGAGGGCGGCAAGCGCCTCGTCGTGGCGCCCGGCGCGGCGAAGAAGGTCCGCACGGACACCGTGCACAACCGGGCTCTCGGACGGAACATCACCCCATTCGATCGCCCTCGCGAGCATCTCGGCGGCCCGGTCCCGGCAGATCCGCGCCTGCTCGATCGCACCGGAGTCGTCACACGCCCACGCCGCCGAAAGGAAATCCGAGGAGGCCTGGCTACGAAGCTTGCCGAAGGCGCGGAGCCGGACACGTCGGCGTCCCACGGAGACTCGGATGTCGGCACGACATGAATCGAATCAGGGAGCGTCTTCAGGAGACGCAACACGGCGCGCGTTTATCGCAGCTATCATGGCTTCAGCGCGTTGGCCAAGTCTTTGAAGCCGCCGAGGGTCTAACACTTCCTCTTCGGCTGTCACACCCGGCCATGAGCGCAGCAGGGAGTTCGTTTGGACTCTTCTGCCCTGATCGGAACACAAGGAGCATCACATGCATGCAACCATCCGCCGCTACGACGGTGTGAACCAGAATCGCTCGGCCGAGCTGACCCGCAAGGTCAACGAGACTCTCGTCCCGAAGCTCGAGAAGCTGTCCGGGTTCGCGGGCTACTTCCTCGTCGAGGCCGGCGACGGCGTTTTCACGTCGCTCAGTCTCTTCGAGACTCCCGAGCAGAGCATGGAGTCGACGAAGTTCGTCGCAACGTGGATCCGTGACGAGAAGCTCGACACGATCATCCCCAACGAGCCCAAGATCACGAACGGCAAGCTCGTTGCGCACAGCGACCGCGTCTTGGTTGCCGCGTAAGCTCGACCGCTCGCGCATTTGAGGGAGGGTTCGGCAAGGCTGGGCCCTCCCATTCGTTTCACTCGGCGCGCCACTCGACGACTTTTTTCGAGAGTGGGGGCCCCTTTTTCCCGTCGGAGATTGGGGCCCCCCGAAACGACACCCCCCGCGTTTCTCCCGGGCCTGATTGGTTCTCGCGGACGCTTCTACCGCCTCTTCGCCTTCTCAACGCTTCTGTTCTGCCGTGAATCGCCCGTTGCGACCAAGCGGGGAACACTCGGCCTGACGCGCGATGATGCGGTAGATCAACAGTCCTACGGGACTCTTCTCTTGGAGTCATGTCGACTACCGGGACGCGACGGGCCAAGAGCCGTCCTTGACAAGCAGAGCGGCATTTGGTCGAATGTATTAGTCATTTGACTAACACATGCCTGCAACCGATCTAGAAGCTGCGACGACTCCACGACAGGAGGTCGAAGCCGCTCTTCTCGACGCTGCCGAGCGGCTCCTGATCGAGGTCGGCCATGCGCGGATCACGACGCGTCGTCTCGCACAGGAGGCGGGCGTCAATCATGGACTCGTCCACTACTACTTCGGCTCGATGGAGAACCTGCTCGCGCGCGTTCTCGAGCGATTTACGGATCGGCTCATCGCGCGGCAGCGGGCGATGTATGCGGCCGACCTGCCGTTTCTCGAGAAGTGGCGTGCGGCGATGCGCTACCTCGACGACGACTTCACGAGCGGCTACCAGAAGGTCTGGTACGAGCTGCAAGCCATGGCCTGGAACAGACCCAAGCTCTGCGAGCGGGTTGCACGGCAGACGAACGAATGGCGCGGGGTGTTACGTGAAGCGTTCGAGCAGGGGGAGCGTGAGCACGACTTCGACATCCCTCCAAACGTGCTCGTCGCGCTCGTAGCGACGTTCAACCAGGGGGTCATCCTCGAACGGCTCGCCGGTATCGATTCCGGCCACAGGGAATTGCTCGACTGGATCGACGAGTGGCTTGCGAGGACGAAGCGATGACGACGACGACGAACGGGATCGCCGTGACCCGGCGCGAGCAGACTCGCGCCCGCTACCCGGATGAGGAGGGCTACATCGAGCGTCACGGCGTCCGTACCTTCTGGGAGGTCTACGGCCACGCTGCCCCGACGGTCCTCCTCCTGCCTACGTGGTCGATCATCCACTCGCGGCACTGGAAGATGCAGATTCCGTACCTCGCGCGGCACTTCCGCGTCGTCACCTTCGACGGGCGAGGCAACGGTCGCTCGGATCGACCGCGGGAGTCGTCCGCCTACGACGAGCGCGAGTTCGCCGCCGACGCGCTGGCGGTGCTGGACGCGACGTCGACTGACCGCGCCGTCCTCATTGGCTTCTCGCTCGGCTGTCAGCGAGCGATCATCCTTGCCGCCGAGCACCCGGAGCGCGTGGATGGCGCCGTGTTCGTTGGCCCTGCGTGGCCTGGCGGAGGCGAGGACCTCCCGGAGCGAGCCGTCTACTCGTGGGAGGACGAACTCGACACCGCCGAGGGCTGGGCCACGTACAACAAGCATGCCTGGCTGCGCGACTACCGCGGGTTCCTCGAGTTCTTCTTCTCACGGTGCTTCACGGAGCTGCACTCGACGAAGCCCATCGAGGATTGCGTCGGCTGGGGCCTCGAGACGACGGGTGAGACCCTCGTCACAGCCGACTATGGGAGTGCCCTCCAGCCCACGGAGGCCCGCTCGCTCGCGTCTCGGGTGCGCTGTCCCGTGCTCGTGATCCACGGCGACGCGGACGCCATCGTCTCCGTCACGAGAGGAAAGGCGCTGGCGGAGCAGGCGGCCGGGGAGCTCGTCGTGCTCGAAGGATCCGGCCATGCCCCTCACGTCCGCGATCCGGTGAAGGTGAATCTGCTCGTGCGCGACTTCGTTGCGCCCCCGAAGTCGTCGGGTCGTTGGGCGCGCGGCAGGTCACGGAAGAAGCGCGCCCTCTTCGTCTCCTCGCCGATCGGCCTCGGTCACGCGCAGCGCGACGCCGCGATCGCCGACGAGCTCCGCAAGCTCCATGCCGATCTCGAGATCGACTGGCTCGCGCAGCATCCGGTGACGGCGGTTCTCGAGGCACGCGGCGAGCGGGTCCATCCGGCGAGTAGGCACCTCGCGAACGAGTCGGGGCACATCGAGTCGGAGTCGGCCGAGCACGATCTCCACTGCTTCCAGGCGATCAGACGGATGGACGAGATCCTGCTTGCGAACTTCATGGTCTTCCATGATGTCGTTCGCGATGAGCAGTACGACCTCTGGATCGCGGACGAGGCGTGGGAGCTCGACTACTACCTCCACGAGAACCCCGAACAGAAGCGGGCGGCATACGTCTGGCTGACGGACTTCGTCGGGTGGCTGCCGATGTTGGACGGGGGCGAGCGGGAGGCGTTCGTCACCGCGGACTACAACGCCGAGATGATCGAGCACATTGCGCGCTTTCCGCGTGTGCGCGACCTCGCGGTCTTCGTCGGGGACGCCGACGATATCGTGGCCGACACGTTCGGTCCTGAGCTCCCGCTGATCCGCGACTGGACGGAGGCGCACTTCTCGTTCGCCGGGTACGTCACGGGTTTCGATCCAGGCGAACTCGGAGACCGCGAGCGACTGAGGCACGAGCTCGGGTATCGCGACGACGAGCAGGTGTGCATTGTCACGGTCGGCGGCTCAGGGGTCGGAGGCGACCTCCTTCGCCGTGTTATCGCGTCGTTTCCCGAGGCGAACGATCTCGTCCCTGAGCTACGGATGGTCGTCGTGACTGGCCCGCGCATCGACCCAACCACCCTTCCGTCGCACGACGGGCTCGAGATTCGCACGTTCGTCCACGAGCTCTACCGGCACCTGGCAGCTTGCGATCTCGCGGTCGTCCAAGGCGGGCTCACCACAGGAATGGAGCTGACCGCCAACCGACGGCCGTTCCTGTACTTCCCGCTCCGCCACCACTTCGAACAGAACTTCCACGTGCGCCATCGGCTCGACCGCTACGGCGCGGGACGCTGCATTGACTTCGAAGCAGCAACACCTTCGGTGATCGCTGCAGCCATCGCAGAGGAGATAGGCCGCGAGGTCGACTATCTGCCCGTCGAGACCAACGGAGCGGCACGTGCCGCCTCCCTGATCGGTGAGTTCCTGTAGGAAAGGAGAAGTGATGATGACCATCGCACAGACGACCGACGTCGAACAGGCCATCGTCGTCGCCGCAATGGACTACTACGAGGGCTGGTTCAACGGCGAGCCCGACCGCATGGAGCGGGCGCTCCATCCGGATCTCGTGAAGCGTTCTCTCTCCGACGACGGGTCCGGAATCGAGACGATCTCTTCCCGCGAGATGATCGACTGGACCGCCGAGGGCGTCGGCCGAACGCGCGATCCCGGGGATCGGGAGATTCGGGTTCATATCGACCACGTCTTGAGGGATATCTCGACCGTGACAGTGACCAGCGCGGTCTACGTCGACTATCTGCAGCTGGTGCGGACGAGTGAGGGCTGGAGCATCGTCAACGTCCTCTGGGACTGGGTGGCGCCAGCGGCGAGTTCCTAGCGGAACGCGTTCTCGCTGGTCAGCGCTTGCCGACCGTTAGGCGTGCAAGCGCCTCCAGCGTTCCCCTCCGCTCGTTCCATGCTGGTTTGCGGCACTCGCTCGCAGGTTCGCCCGTTCACGAACCGCTGGGCTCAGCTGGTCTCGCGAACGCGCGGGCTCGTGCTATCCCTGGTCGTCCTCCAGGAGAGTCTCTTCTGCCAGTTCGGCCCAGCAGTCGAGGTACCGCATGACCTTGTCGTTCAGTCTGCGCGCGAGCGGTACGGACTCGACCCACGCGATCTCAGAGCCGCCGCCCAGCCGCTGGTTGAGAAAGCCCGCCATGGCCTGCGCGTCGTCATCGTTCGTGAAGGCCCACGCGGCCTGATCGCGCGGAGCCATCCGAGGATCCAGGACGACGACGCAGATACTGGCCACACCTAAGACCGTACGCCCGCACCCCCCATCTGGGTATCCCTCGGGCGAGGGGTCGCACGTCTGAAGAAGGAGCACACGGGCGAACGGCTGATCGAGCCTCTCGGCATCGCCGCTCTCGAGCGCGCTCACCGCGGAACGATTAGATTGATGCCCGTTCGAGCGACCACTGGGCCTCCGCGCTGGAGGTCGCCGGTGGGGCTGCGGATTCGACGCATGGTTCAGACGAAGGGGATTCGGTAAGTGGGGGATCGGATGGTGACCTCGGTCGGCGCCCCGGCGGAGACGTACCGCAAGGCAGACCGGCGGCTCCGAGAGTTGCTTTTCGGAGACGGCGTAAGCACGACCGGGCTGGTGAGGGGTGAAGAGTTTCGTCTGCAGGTGACGGGAGTGCTTCGTCACATGCGAAATGCCTTCGATGCCGCGCTACTCGAGAGCGAGGCAGGCCGGGACGAGACGGCGGTGGCGCGCGTCGCCGACATGGAGGAGGAGCTGCAAAGGATCGCCTCCTTCAGATCGCGTGCGCAGCAGGTGTGGCCGGATGGGGAGATTCCCTCGCTCGTGACGCCGGCCGAGGCAGCCCAGGCACTCCGAATGAGTGTGAGCTCGATCTACAGGGCGATCAGGGAGGGCGAGATCCGGGCGGCGAGGCTGACCGAGGCGAAGCGCGGGGCGCTTCGAATCCCGAAAGGCGAGCTCGAGCGACTTCTCGAGGGCGCTCGCCGCTAGCCCGAGCAGAGTCGAACGCCTCCGCTGGGGACTCGCTTGCGCGTCACGAAGAGCGTGGTCGCGACGCGTCCCATAAGAAGTAGACGAAGAGCCCAAGCAGCGGAAGCACGAGGATGGCGACGAGCCAGAGCACCTTCCCGCCGACTCCGAGATCGGGGCGCCGGACGACTCTGACTGCCACGATCAGCCAGACGGCGATCCACGTGACGAGCGCCGCGAAGGCGAGTCCCGTCCCGAACGTGTAGGCGAGGAAGCCGACCATGTGGCGTGGAACCTACAGCGGGGCGCGATCGCCGCGCGTCCTCAGTCGTGGATCCGGGCGATGAGATCCTCACGCTTCAGCACTCGGACCTCGATGCCGCCCAGTCGCACCTCGTAGCCGGCGTCGCGCGCGTAGAGCACCTTGTCGCCCGCGTCGACGCCTGTCACGTCGCTACCGACCGCGGTGACGATGCCGGTGCGGCATGCGACCGCCGCGGCTGCCGAGGCCGGGAGGATCAAGCCCGACCGAGTCTCGGTCTCGTCCGACACCGGCTGGATGACGACGAACTCGTCGAGCGGCTCCAGCGTGACGTCGATGCTTCGCGACTCCTCGATCACGCTCTAACGATACGCCTACAATCGACCGGCCTGGACGATCCGCTGCAGGAACTGCTGTGTTCGTGGCTCCCGCGGAGCGCCGAAGACTTGCTCCGGCGGGCCCTCCTCGAGGATCACGCCGGCGTCGAGGAAGCAGACGCGATGCGCGACGTCGCGGGCGAAGCTCATCTCGTGCGTCGCGATCAGCATCGTCATGCCCTCTCCGGCGAGCTCGCGGATCACCTCGAGCACCTCCGCGACGAGCTCCGGGTCGAGCGCGCTCGTGACCTCGTCGAGCAGGAGCAGTCCCGGCTGCATGGCGAGCGCGCGGACAATCGCGACCCGCTGCTGTTGGCCTCCGGAGAGCCGGTCCGGGTACTCCTCTCGCTTGTCCGCCAGCCCGAAGCGGGCCAGGAGCTCGTCGGCGTGCGCGTTCGCATCTGCAGCTGGAACGCCGAGCGCCTTCTGCGGCCCGAGCGTGATGTTCCGGAGCACTGACATGTGCGGAAAGAGGTTGAAGGACTGGAAGACGATCCCGATGCCGCGGCGCAGCGCGTTCACGTCCACGCCCGGCGCCGTGATCTCCTCGCCGCGAACGACGATGCGCCCCGAGTCGATGGGTTCGAGCAGATTCACGCAGCGGAGGAGCGTGGACTTGCCCGACCCCGATGCGCCGATGAGGCAGACGACCTCGTGTTCGGCGAGCGTGAGGTCGATGCCGCGCAGTACCTCGAGCTTCCCGAACGACTTGTGAAGGTCGACGATCTCCAACGCGACCGAGCTCATGCGAGCCTTCCGGCCTGCTGGCGACGCTTGTCGCGCGCGATGAGCCAGTCGGTGAATCGGGCCATCGGAACCGTCAGCGCGATGAAGATGATCGCCGTCGCGATGTACGGCGTGTAGTTGAAGCTGCCCGCGACGTCGATCTGCGACTGCCGAAAGGCTTCGACGACACCGAGCAGAGCGACGAGCGCCGTGTCCTTCTGGAGCCCGATGAAGTCGTTCAGGAGCGGCGGGATCACGCGTCGAACCGCCTGCGGGACCACGACGAAGCGAAGTGCCTGGCCGTGCGTGAGACCGAGGGACCGCGCCGCCGCGGCTTGACTCGGGTGCACGGAGTCGATGCCGGCGCGGTACACCTCCGAGACGTACGCGGAGTAGACGAGGACGAGTGAGACGATCCCCCAGAAGAGAGGCTCGTTCGGCACTCCCGGCAGCGCGAGCGCCGGGACGCCGAAGCCCAGGATGTAGATCACGAGGATCGTCGGTACTCCCCGGAAGAGGTCGACGTAAACGACTGCGAGCGCACGGATCGGAAAGAACACCGGCCCGGGGAGACCTCGAAGAACGGCGATGACGAGGGCGAAGACGAGGATGAAGACCTCGGCGATCAGGAAGATCTTCACGTTGAGCCAGAACGCCGAGAGGATGTCCGGGAAGGACTCGTCGAACTCCTGACGGTTGAAGAACGACTGCTTGACGTCCTCCCAGCCCGCCGAGTTGACGACCGCGAAGGCGACGACGCCGACCAAGAGCGCAGTCGAGACGAGGGCGACTGCGACGCTTCTGCCGCCGCCGCCCTTCGTCAGGCCGCCGAGAATCCTCGAGCCGCGGTTCTCGTTCAGCGGAGCGCTACCGGAGGTCTGGCGCGCCCGCCTGCGCGAGGTACTTCCGCTGGAGACCCTTGATCGTGCCGTTCGCCCAGAGCTTGTTGAGCGCCCGGTTCACGCACCTCACGAGCGTGTTCCCCTTCTGGAACACCATGCCGAACTGCTCGCGTGCGCCACGCTGCGGGAGCTTCCCGACGATCACCCCGTCGTCGAGCTGGACGGCGACGACGAAGAACGCCGTCGGGAGATCCACGACGATGCCGTCTATCTGTCCAGCGTTGAGCGCCGAGATCGCGTCGTTGTTCGAGTCGTATACCGCGGGACTCTGCGACGGCCGTATGAAGCGCGTGATGTAGCTGTAGCTCGTGGTGCCGACCTGGGCGCCGAGCTTGTACGGCCTCAGGCCAGCCACCGTCGTCACCCCGGAGATCGGCGTGTCCGCGTTCGCGACTACCGCCTGGTTGACGTAGTAGTACGAGTTCGAAAACGAGACGTTCTTCGCACGCTCGGGTGCGTAGGAGACCTGCGCCATGTAGAAGTCAAACGGCTTCTTGCCGGGCCTGAACGAGTTGTTGAAAGGCACGGCGGTCCATGCGACCTGGCCCTTCGAGAAGCCGAGCTGCTTCGCAACCGCGTACGCCACCGCGGACTCGTAGCCCTTGCCGCTTGCAGGGTTGGAGACCTCCCACGGTTTTTTCGCCGCCCCGCCCCACCACGGTGGGAAGGCGGGGTTGTCGGTGGCGAGGCTGAGCTGGCCGTCATTGACGAGGTTGAGATTCGCCTTCGCGCAGCTCCCCGACTGCGCCGGCTCCGACGTGCTTCCAGTCGCGGTCGCCGCAAGCACCAGAGCCAAGGACGTGAGGGCCACACCGAAGATCGCTGCACGCATCGCTATCCACTCCTCGTGACGATGACCAGGCGGCGCGAGCGTACCACCGTGGGTCTGGCTAGCGTGAGGGCCGTGGCCAGTCCGTTCGTCGAGCTCGAGGTCGGGGAGCGGGTCGTCAAGCTGACGAACCCCGACAAGGTGCTCTTCCCGAAGGCGCGCAAGACGAAGCGCGACCTCGCCGAGTACTACATCGCCGTCGGTGAGGGGATCGTGCGTGCGCTCTACGAGCGCCCCACGCAGCTTCGGCGCTTCCCGGACGGCGTCACGGGCGAGATGATCTACCAGAAGCGCGTCCCCGAGAAGCGCCCGGAGTGGGTGGAGGCGGCGCGCGTGACCTTCCCTTCGGGGCGGCACGCCGACGAGCTCTGCGTGACGGAGCTCGCGCAGGTCATCTGGGCGGCGAACCTCGCAGTGGTCGACTTCCATCCCTGGCCCTCGCGGCGGCGTGACACCGAGCACCCGGACGAGCTCCGAATAGACATCGACCCCCAGCCGGGGACGACGTTCCGAGACGGCAAGCGGGTCGCTGCGCTGGTCCGCGAGGTGCTCGCCGAGATCGGCTACACGGGCTGGCCGAAGACGTCGGGGAATCGCGGCATTCACATCTTCTGCCGGATCGAGCCGAACTGGGAGTTCCCGGTCGTACGGCGGGCCGCGCTCGCCTTCGCGCGCGAGGTCGAGCGGCGCCTCCCGAAGAAGGTGACGACCGCCTGGTGGAAGGAGGAGCGCGGCAAGCGCGTCTTCATCGACTACAACCAGAACGCCCGCGACCGCACGGTCGCGTCCGCGTACTCGGTGCGCGGTCGGCCTGATGCGACCGTCTCCGCGCCCGTGACCTGGGACGAGCTCCCCGACGTGGCCACCGAGGACTTCACGATGACGACGATGCCGAAGCGCTTCGCCAAGCTGGGCGACGTCCACGCCGGCATTGACGAGGCCGTCTGCGACCTGCGCGTGCTGCTCGAGTGGGTCGAGCGCGACGAGAAGGAGGGGCTCGGTGAGGCGCCCTACCCGCCGAACTTCCCGAAGATGCCCGGCGAGCCGTCACGCGTGCAGCCGTCGCGCGCGCGCAAGCAAGCCTGAGGCGTTGCGTGGCGCTGGGCCACCAGCTAATCGGCCAGAAGAGACTCGAGCGTGGGGTCGGTCTTCCGTCTGATCGGACGAAGCTCCTGCCACCTGCACTGCGCCGGATCCTTGTCGTCCCTGAACCTGATGAGCTTGGTTCCGTGCCGAAAGCGGTTCGACTGCACCTTGTCGTAGCGCACCTCGACGACGAGCTCTGGGCGCACGGGCGACTCCTCGAGCTCCCCGCCTCCCCAGCGGTTCGGCTCAGAGAACCGACGCTCCGGCGCGCTCTCGAGCAGCGGTAGCACCCTGTTCGCGATCTCGGCATGACGGGCCGGCGCCACGGCGGCTGATCCGACGTAGTCGAGCTCGCCGTTATCGCGGTAGAGGCCGAGCAGAAGCGTGGCGATCCGGTCGGGCTTCGACTTCCAGCGCACGCCGACGACCACGCAGTCGGCGGTCTTCTCGGGCTTCACCTTCGCCACCCCGTCGCGCGAGCCGGGAAGGTACGGGAGATCGCGACGCTTGGCGATGACCCCGTCGAGACCGATCGCCTCGAACCGATCGAGCCAGCCGAGCGCCTCCGCGCGCTCTCGGCTTGCAGGGGACAGTTCGAACCGTCTCGCGCTTCGCTCGAGCTTCGAACGTCGCTTGGAGAGTGGTTCCTGCCAGATCTCGTCGCTCTTCCAGACGAGGACGTCGAAGGCGATGAAGCGGGCGGGGATCTCGGCCGAGAGCCTGTTGATGCGGCTCTCCGCGGGATGGAGACGGGTCTGCATCGCGTCGAAGTCGAGGACGCCGTCCCGCTCGATCACGATCTCGCCGTCGAGCGCGCTCGACGGCGGCAGGAGCTTCCCGAGCGGCCGCAACTCCGGGAAGTACCGAAGCAGTGGCCGCGCGTTGCGCGACCAGAGCCGCAATTCGCCCGTGCCGTTCTCGAGCAGGCCGCGAAAGCCGTCCCACTTCGGCTCGTACTGCCATTCGTCGCCTGCGGGGAGCTCGCGGACGAGCTCGGCCTCCATGGGAGGGAACGGGATCGCGGCGTGCAGGTCGACGGGCCGCTCGACCGGCTCGCGAGGGCCGATGCGCGATCGAGCCATCGCGTGAAGCTACTACGCTTTCGTCGTCATGCGTCGCGTTGCCGTTACCGGCGTTGGTGCCGTCACGCCGCTGGGACTTGATGCCGAGTCGACGTGGGCGGCCGCGGTCGCGGGGGAGAGTGGGGTGGACTGGATTCGGGCGTTCGATCCCACAGGCTTCCCCGTGCGCATCGCGTCGGAAGTCAAGGGCTTCGAGCCGGAGGCCGTCGTCGGCCCGAAGGACGCACGGCGGCTCGAGCGGAACGTCGTTCTGGCCGTCGCTGCCGCGCGCGAGGCGTGGGCCGACGCGGGGGTCGAGGGGATGGACCCGGCGCGCGTCGGCGTCCTGGTCGGATCGGCGATCGGGGGCGTCATGGGCGTCATGGCGCAAAACGACGTCCTGCGCGAGCGCGGCCATACGCGTGTCTCACCGTGGTTCCTCCCGAACGTTCTCGTCGACTCGGCGAGCGGGCAGATCGCGATCGACCTCGGTGTTCGCGGCCCGAACTACGCGCCGGTCTCGGCCTGCGCGACGGGCTCGCACGCGGTGGGGGAAGGCGCCGAGACGATTCGCCGAGGCGATGCCGACGTCATCCTCGCCGGCGGCACCGAGTCGTGCATGCACCCCGTCATCCTCGCCGGGTTCTGCGCGATGCGGGGACTCGTCGCGGAAGAGGACGACCCGACGCTCGCTTCGCGGCCGTTCGACGCGACGCGTGCCGGGTTCGTCATGGGCGAGGGTGCATGCGTGTTGCTCCTCGAAGAGCTCGAGCGGGCACAGGCGCGCGGCGCGCGGGTGTACGCGGAGGTCCTCGGCTACGGGACGTCCAACGACGCCCATCACATGGCACAGCCCGACCCCGAGTCAGTCGGCGCCGCCGAGATGATGCGAGCGGCCCTTGCGCATGCCCGCGTCGAGCCGGAGCGCGTCGGGTACATCAACGCGCACGGGACGTCCACGCCGCAGGGCGATCTGGCCGAGACGAACGCCATCAAGGACGTCTTCGGCGCGCACGCGTACGACCTCGCCGTATC
The DNA here is from genome assembly GCA_020029615.1 of Actinomycetota bacterium. Lineage (GTDB taxonomy): Bacteria > Actinomycetota > Thermoleophilia > Gaiellales > Gaiellaceae > GMQP-bins7. Next base: position 8,779 of record JAIBJO010000026.1, on the reverse strand, counting down.
GTCGACGAAGTCGGTGCTCGGGCACCTGTTCGGAGCGGCGGGCGCGGTCGAGGCCATGATGTGCGTCCGCGCGCTGCACGAGGGCGTGCTGCCCCCGACGATCAACTACCGAAGCCCCGACCCGGACTGCGACCTCGACTACGTGCCGAACGAGGCTCGTCGGGTGCAGGTGGACGTGGCGCTGTCGAACGCGATGGGTCTCGGCGGGCACAACGCCTGCGTCTTGCTCGGCCGCGTGACGTAGCCGTGCGCCGACGCGTCGCATGGCCGCAGGCCGCCGCAGGGCCTCGTTACCGTGAAGCCCGGTCGCGGTAGCCTCAACGCGTGGCGGAGCGCGTCGTTCGTACAGTCAAAGGTGACATCGCGCCAGGAGATCTCGGCGCCTGTGATGCACATGAGCACCTCTTCCTCGTCACGCCGCTTCAGCCTGGCGACGAACTCGCGGACGTCGAGAAGGCCGTCGAGGAGGCCTCTTCACTGCGCAGCGTCGGCGCGGATGCGCTCGTCGACTGGACGCCGATCGGCGTCGGGCGCGACCTCCCCGGGCTCGTAACCGTCTCGGAGAGGACGGGCCTCCACGTCGTCGCGGCGACCGGGCTCCACCGCGAAGCTCACTACGCCGCCGAGGACCCACTCCGCCACGAGGGTACGAAGCAGTGGGCGGATCGCTTCACGGCCGACATCGTCGACGCGGACGTCCGCTGCGGGATCGTCAAAGTCGGCGCGAGCTACCATGCGCTCACGGCTTTCGAGTGGGCGGCGATCGAAGCGGCTGCCGACGCTCATGCTCGCACCGGCGTGCCGATCGGTGTCCACACGGAGCACGGAACGATGGGGCTCGAGCTCGTCGAGCTCCTCGGCTCGCTCGGCGTCCCGGCCGAGGCCGTCATCCTCGCCCATCTCGACCGAAACCCCGACGTCGGCGAGCACGACGAGACCGCGGCAACCGGCGCCTGGTTGCAGCTGGACGGGCCCGGCCGGGCCAAGTACTGGCCCGACTCGACGATCCTTGCCTTGATCGAGGCACTCGCAGAGCGAGGCCATTCGCATCGCCTACTCCTCGGTGGGGACACCGGGCGGAGCTCGATGATGCGTGCGTACGGAGGCGGTCCGGGGCTCGACTACCTCTTTCGGCGCTTCAAGCCTCGACTGGAGCGAGAGCTCGGGAACGAGCTCTCGGAGAAGATCTTCGTGGCCAACCCGGCCCGGGCATTCTCGTTCGCGCCGAGGTGAGCCTTACAGGGTTGCCCGCACCCGGCGGGCACCCTCGACCATGGCCTCGAGCTTTGCACGCGCCGCCCAGCGGGCTGTTTGCGACAGGCCGCAGTCCGGCGCGACTGCGAGCTTCTCCGGGGGGACGTGATCGAGACACGCGCGGATGCGCTCCTCGACGTCCTCCGGCGTCTCGAGATACGTGCTCTTCACGTCGATGACACCGACGGCCACATGCTTCTCCGCGGCGACACCGCCGATCAGCTCGAGCTCGGAGAACTCACGGCTGGCCATCTCCAGATGGAGCTCGTCCACGGCAAGCTCGAGGAACGCGGGGAACATCGGCGCGTAGCGGCGCTTCGACGCTGCGCGACCCTTGTAGTTGCCGAAGCACAGGTGGGTGCCGAGGTAACAACGGCCGACGACCGGCGCCACCGTGCGGTTGAAGAGATCGACGAGCCTGGCAGTGTCCTCCCTGTACGCGTAGCAACTCATCGACGGCTCGTCGACGGTGACGACCGCGCAGCCCGCGGCCACGAGGCGCACGAGCTCGTCCTGAACCGACGCCACGAGCGCCTCGGCCACCGCCCAGCGGTCGGGGTACGCGCCCGAGGGGACGATCCGGCCGGCGAGGGTGTAAGGACCCGGGACGCTCGCTTTCAGCATTGGGCCTGATGGTGCGAGCTCACGGAGCCGCTCGAACTCCTCGACGGCGCCGAGGCCGCGGGGAGCACTGAGCTGGCCGACGATCTCGTGGCGACCGCGCTGGTCGTGTGCCGGGGGGCCGAACCGACGCGGGGACTCCCGCTCGAGCTCGAGCCCCTCGAAGCGCGCGTAGAAGGACAGGTTGAAGTCGAATCTCCCCTGCTCTCCGTCGGTGATCACGTCGAGGCCCGCGCGCACCTGATCGGTGACGGCCGCCGTCACCGCATCGTGCAGCGCCTCTTCGAGATCGTCGGGGCCGAGCTCGTCGAGGTGGAGCCCGCAGAGCTCGAGCCAGCCTGGAAAGGGATAGCTCCCGACGACGGTCGTCCTGATCGGCTCTTGCAGCATGTGCACGATTCTCGCAGGACGCTTCCTGATGCGGGTTGCATCATTGCGGGACACGCGTTAGCGTCGGCGTGTCTAGACCGCTAGACATCCCGCTTGCGTGGTGGCGATCTCCCCCTTCGACCTGACCGGCAAGCACGCCGTCGTGACCGGCGCGTCGAGCGGAATCGGGCGCGCGATCGCAGAGGCATTCGCTCGCGCGGGAGCGGATGTCGCGGGAATGTCGCTCGACGAAGCACACGAGACCTCGGCGGCGATCAAGGACGCCGGCCGTGAGGCGGTGATGCTCGTCGGCGACACGGGAGACGCACAGGCCGTCGAGCGCCTGTCAGAGGCAGCGGTCGAGCGCTTCCGAGGGATCGACATCTGGGTGAACAACGCGGCCCGCCTGCTCGTGAAGCCACTCGTCGACACCTCGGACGAGGAGTGGCACGGCCTCCTCGGCGCGAATCTGCACGGCTACTTCTACGGCTGCAGGGCCGCGGCGCGCCACATGGTCGAGCGCGGACGCGGTGGCAGCATCCTCAACGTGACGTCGATCTCAGGGATCATCGGCGTGGGCGGGATCGGCGCGTACACCGCGGCGAAGGGCGCCATCATGGCGTTGACGAAGGCGCTCGCAGTCGAGCTCGGTCCGGCGGGCATCACCGTCAACGCGCTCGCCCCAGGGGCGGTCGATACGCCCCTCAACACCGACGCCTACACACCCGAGGTGCGACGTGCGTACGGAGAGCGGATCCCGCTCGGTCGCATCGCAAGCTCGGAGGAGATCGCGGACGCGGCGGTGTTCCTCGTCTCGGACGCCGCACGCTATGTCACGGGACAGCAGCTCGTCGTCGACGGCGGCCTCGTCGTGAACGGGACGGTGGGCCATGGCCGCGATTAGGACGCTCGTCGAGGGCCTCGATCATCCGGAGGGTGTTGCCTGGGACCCGGGCCGAGGCGTCGTCTGGGCAGGAGGCGAGGACGGGCAGCTCTATTGCGTCGATGTGGAGAGCCGGAGCCTCGCGGAGGTCGCACGCGCGCCCGGGCTCGTCCTCGGACTCGCCGTCGACGGCGTCGGGAGGGTCGTCCTCTGCTGTGCCGAGGACCGATCGGTGCAGGTCTGGGACGGCTCGTCGCTGCGACGGGTACCCGCCGACGGTCTCTCGTTCCCGAACTACCCCGCCTTCGCGCCGGACGGCACGCTGTTCGTCTCGGACTCGGGAAAGTGGAGGGCCAACGACGGGAGGCTCTGGCGAATCGACGCGGACGGGACCGCCGAAGTCTTCTCGGACGCAGCCCCACACTTCACCAACGGCTGCGCCGTCTCCCCGGACGGCCGCCTCCTGTGGACGGTCGAGTCGTATGTGCCGAACCTCTCTCGCTTCGACCTCGACACCGGCGCCCACGAGGTGGTCGTGCGGATCGAAGGAACGGTTCTCGACGGGCTCGCGTTCACCGCCGAGAACGGGCTCCTCGTCAGCTGCTATCGGCCGGATCGCATCTATCACTTCGACGCCCACGGTTCTCTCGAGGTCGTCGCGGAGGATTCACAGGGAACCGTGCTCGCCGCGCCCACGAACGTTTGCTTCGTCGGTCCAGAACTCGACCGTGTGGTCGCGGCGAACTTCAACCGCCGCCACCTCACGATCCTGGACCTCGGGCTCACGGGGGCGCCGCTGCACACGCCGGAGCGCTGGGCGGTCGACGCGCTGTGACCCGGCTCACCGAGCGCATCGGTCATGCCGACCAGGTGGCGCTCGTCACCGGTGAGCGGACGATCGACGTCCGTGTGTACCGTGGCATCGACCTACGACTGCACGCCGACCGCGGCTTCGACGTCGGCGCGGCCTGGTTTCGAGGGTTTCCGCTCGCCTGGATCTCGAGCGCGGGTGAGGGCGGCAGGCCAGCCGGAGAGTGGCGCGAGGCCTGGGGCGGCGGCCTGCTGACGACCTGCGGGCTCGACAACGTCGGTGCGCCCTCCGAGGGCTTCGGCCTCCACGGCACGTACACCTTCCTTCCGGCCCGCGACGTCTCCACGCAGCGCTCCGAGGACGAAGTCGTGTGCAGCGCCACGATCGACGATCCGCGGGGGCTCCGCGTAGAGCGCACGATCCGCACACGTCTGGGCGAGGGCCGCGTTGAACTGACCGATCGTACGGTCAACGTCGCAGACCACCCGCTCGAGGCGCTGGTCCTCTACCACGTGAATCTCGGCTGGCCCGTCTGGGACACCGGCGCGCGCCTCGAGAGCGACGCGGACGAGGTCGTACCCCGAGACGCCGACGCAGCGGGGCACTCCTGGGCGGCCGGGCCCGAGCCCGAGGCGTCGCCGGAGCGGGTGTGGGAGCACGTCGGCGCGAGCTGGGCGCGCATCGTGAACGACGAGGTCGAGCTCCGGGTCACGGTCGAGTCGGAGCTCCCGCGGCTCTGGCAGTGGATCGATCCCGTGCCGGGCGTCTACGCGCTCGGCATCGAGCCGGCGAACTGCTCCGTTCTCGGCCGTGCGCACGAGCGCGTCGCAGGTCACCTGCCGATGCTCGAACCGGGAGCCGAACGGACAACGGGAGTGGTCATTCGAGCGGAGGTCATATGAGTCGCGAGATCGCGGATCTGAAAGCGGGAGTCGTGGGAACGGGCTTCATCGGCGTGGTCCACGTCGACGCGCTGCGCCGGCTCGGCGTCGAGGTGAAGGGTGTCGTAGGGTCGACGCCGGAGCGAGCGGCGGCGAAGCGGATCGCGCCCGTCTACGACTCGTACGAGGGGCTGCTGGAGGACGATAACGTCGACGTCGTCCACCTGACCACTCCGAACCACCTGCACTACCCGCAGGTCAAGCAGGCACTCGCCGCGGGGAAGCACGTCGTCTGCGAGAAGCCGCTTGCGCTGTCGTCCACCGAGACGGCCGAGCTCGTCGAGCTTGCAGAGGCGAGCGGGCTCGTCCATTGCACGAACTTCAACATTCGCTTCTATCCGATGAATCAGGAGGCGCGGGCGAGGGTGCGCTCCGGCGAGCTGGGAGAGGTCTGGAGCGTCCACGGCGGCTACCTCCAGGACTGGCTCGCCACTCCGACCGACTGGAACTGGCGTCTCGAGCCCGAAAGGGCCGGTGAGCTTCGCGCGGTCGGCGACATCGGCTCGCACTGGATGGATCTGACGCAGTGGATCACCGGCAAGCGGATCGTGGAGGTCTTCGCGGATCTTGCGATCGCGATCCCGGTCCGGCAGCGGCCAAAGGGAGAGGTCGAGACGTTCGCGAGCGCCGCCGGCGTCGAGCGCGAGGACGCGCCGATGGCGACCGAGGACATCGCGCACATTCTTCTGCGCTTCGAAGGCGGACAACGCGGCTCACTCGTCGTCTCGCAGGTAGCGACCGGCCGCAAGAACTCGCCTCGCTACGAGGTGGACGGGTCGAAGGGAGCACTGGCGTGGGACGGGGAGCGCCACGAAGAGCTCTGGCTCGGCCGGCGCGACACCCCGAACGAGATCCTCCTCCGGAACCCGGCTCTCATGCATTCCGACGCCGCGCGCAAGACCCATCTGCCGGTCGGACACGCGGAGGGGTTCGCGGCGACGTTTCGGGAGCTCTACCGTGCCGTCTACGCCGACGTCGCCCGCGGTGGACCTTCTGCCGAGCCCGAGTACCCGACCTTCCGCGACGGCCACGTGGAGAACGTGCTCTGCGACGCCGTCTCACTGTCCGACCGCGAACGCCGATGGGTGGAGGTGACACCGTGAAGCTGGGATTCATGACCGCCGCGTTCCCCGATCTCGCGCTCGACGAGGTCGCCGACTGGGCCTCCTCGGAAGGCTTCGAGATGCTCGAGGTCGCCTGCTGGCCGTCGTCGGGCGGCGAGAAGCGGCGCTATGCGGGCGTATGTCACATCGACGTCGAGAATCTCGACACCGACGCGATTCGCGCCACGTTGGATCGCACCGGCCTCGAGATCTCGTCGCTCGCCTACTACCCGAACAACCTCCACCCCGATCCCGCTGCCCAGGAGGAGGCGAACACGCACCTGCGCAGGGTCGTGGACGCTGCCCAGGCCCTGGACGTCCCCATCGTCGGGACGTTCGTCGGCCGCGACAAGGACCGAAGCATCTCCGAGAACGTCGACCGGTTCCGGACGGTGTGGCCACCGCTGGTCGAGTACGCGGGCGAGCGCGGGGTGAAGATCGCGATCGAGAACTGCCCGATGATCTTCAGCTACGACGAGTGGCCGGGCGGGAACAACCTGGCCTACTCACCGGCGATCTGGGACGAGCTGTTCTCCATCGTTCCCTCCGAGAACTTCGGGCTCAACCTCGACCCCTCGCACCTCGTCTGGCTGCAGATCGACTACGAACGGGTCGTGCGGGACTACGCCTCGCGGATCGTCCACGTCCATGCGAAGGATCTCGAGATCGACCGCGACGGTCTCTACCGCCACGGGACGCTCTCCGGTGGGATCGGCTGGCAGGTGCCACGTCTTCCGGGCCTGGGAGAAGTCCGCTGGGACCGCTTCCTCGCCGCGCTCTACGCAGCGGGCTACGACTACGTAATCTCGATCGAGCACGAGGACCGGAGGTTCGAGGCGACCGAGGAGCTCGTCAAGCGAGGCTTCCTCATCGCCCGAGACGTGCTGCGCCCCTACCTCCACTAACGCGGATCGAGCACGAACTTGATTCCTGCGGCGGATCGTGTCGCCGCGAACGCGCGCTCCCACTCCTCGAGTGGGACGACTTCCGAGACGAGCGGCTCGAGGGCGACCTTCCGCTCCGAGATCAGCCCGAGCGCACGCCGCCACGAGGCCGGCGTGCTCGCGAAGCCGGACGTCACCGTCAGCTCCTTGAAGCAGACGAGGTCGAAGGGGATCGTCACGGGCTTGCCGGCAAGGCCGATCTGGACGTAGCGGCCGCCTCGCCGTGCTCGCTCCAGGCCGAGCGCGATTCCCGGTGCGGCCCCCGAGCAGTCGACGACGACGTCAGCCTCGGGGCACGCACCGCCCGAGCTGGTCTCGAACCCCAGCTCCTCGGCCTTTGCCAGACGGGCGGTGTCGTGCGGGGTTCCGCGCACGTGAACCCGGCCTCTCACCGAGCGTGCGACCTGCGCGGCGACGAGGCCGATCGGCCCGGGGCCGACGACGAGGACGTCGTCTCCCGGTGCCACCGTGGTTCGGTCGAGGAGGGAGTTGCAGACGCACGCGAGCGGTTCGGCGAGCACGGCGGCATGACCGTCGTGCCAGTCAGGGATCCGGTGCAGGTTCGTCACGGGCACGTGGAGCAGCGGCGCGAACGCACCGTCGACGTGCGTTCCGATCGAGCGTCTCTCGTTGCAGAGGTTCGGCCGGCCGGCGAGGCAGAAGTCGCACCGGCCGCAGGTCGAGAAGTAGGTCTCGCTGACCACGCGGGCGCCGAGCCAACCCGCGTCGACACCCTGCCCGGTAGCGGACACTACGCCCGAGACCTCGTGGCCGATGGTCACCGGTGTCACGGTCGCGTACTCGCCGTCCGCGATGTGGAGATCCGTGCCGCAGACTCCCGCGCCGACGACCTCGAGGACGACGTGACCCGCTGCCGGGTCCGGGTCGGGGCGCTCCGTGAGCTCGAGGTTCCCTGGCCCGGGAGCGATCTTCGTCAGGCCGCGCACAGAAGCTGCTCCACCTCGTCCGCGGTGGGCATGTCGTCGGCGCAGCCGAGACGCGACGCGACGAGTGCCCCGGCCGCGTTCGCGAACCGGATCGTCCGCTCGAGCTCCCAGCCAGCGAGCAGACCGTGGCAGAGCGCGCCCCCGAATGCGTCACCCGCACCGAGGCCGTTCAGGACCTCGATCTCGACAGCCGACACGCTCACCGTGTCGGCCGTCGTCGCGGCGAGCACACCTTCGCCGCCGAGCTTGACGACCGCCAGGTCCACGCCGAACTCGAGCAATGCTGCCGCTGCCTCGGCCGGCTCGAGCGCCCCGGCCACGACCGCGGCTTCACCCAGGTTCCCGACGGCCACCGTCGCATGCTCGAGAGCATCTCGGTAGACGGCAGCTGCCTCGTCTCGAGACGGCCACAAGGCGTCCCGGAAGTCGAGATCGAGCACGGTGTGCGAGCTCCTCCCGCGCAGACGCAGTGCCTCGAGGGTCGCAGCGCGGCTCGGTTCGGCCGAGAGCCCCGTCCCCGTCACCCAGAAGATCGACGTGCCGGTGATCTCGGCGCGCGGAAGCTCGTCTGCGTCGATCGTCAGGTCGGGAGCCGTCGGCTCCCGGTAGAACAGCAGAGGGAAGTCGTCGGGCGGAAAGATCTCGCAGAAGGCGAGCGGCGTACGCAACGTCGGATGCGTTCCGACGTACGACGCATCCACCTCGAACCCGGCGAGCGCGGTGCGAACGTAGTCGCCGAAGCCGTCTGCGCCCACCTTCGTCACGACTCCGGTGCGTCGGCCGAGGCGAGCTGCGGCGACGGCGACGTTCGTCGGGCTGCCGCCGAGCATCTTCCTGAAGGTGTGGACTTCCGCGAGCCTCGTGTTCACCTGCTCCGGGTACAGGTCGACGCTCACGCGGCCCATC
>JAIBJO010000025.1 GCA_020029615.1 Actinomycetota bacterium | reverse complement strand
CCCGCCTCGCCCTCGAAGCCGCCCTCACACTCGTCCCCGAGTACAAGGCTGGGGTCTTCTGGGTCGGGCTCGCCTCTCTGCGCGATCCCGCCCTCGTCACCGAGACCATCGTCCAGACGCTCGGCGCAAAGGACGGTCTCGCTGACCACATCGCGGAGCGGGAGCTACTTCTCCTCCTCGACAACCTGGAGCAGGTGGTCGAGGCCGCACCTGAGCTCTCCGCGCTCGTCACGAGCTGCCCCAACCTCATCCTGCTCGTCACCTCGAGGGAGCTCCTACGTGTCCGCGGCGAGGTCGAGTACCCGGTACCGCCGTTGGCCGAGCCCGAGGCCGTCTCCCTCTTCTGCGAGCGCGCGCAGCTCGAACCAACCGACGAGATCGCCGAGCTGTGCGCGCGCCTCGACTCGCTCCCGCTCGCGGTCGAGCTCGCCGCCGCGCGCACGAAGGTCCTCACTCCCGCGCAGATCCTCGAGCGCCTCTCGCAGCGCCTCGACCTGCTCAAAGGCGGCCGCGACGCCGATCCGCGCCAGCAGACGCTGAGGGCCACCATCGAGTGGTCGTACGAGCTCCTGCCGCCGGAAGAGCAGGAGCTCTTCCGGCGGTTAGCCGTCTTCTCAGGCGGCTGCACGCTGGAGGCCGCCGAGCAGGTCTGCGATGCCGACCTCGACACCCTGCAGTCGCTCGTCGAGAAGTCGCTCCTGCGCTTCACGCCCTCAGACACCGGCGGCCGCTACTGGATGCTGGAGACGATCCGGGAGTACGCGACCGAGAGGCTCAACGTCTCGAAGGAAGTCGACGACCTGCGCCGCCGCCACGCGGACTACTTTCTGGCGCTCGGCGAGGAGACAGAGCAGCTCGCGCGCGAAGTCGACGCAGCCACGCTCGATCGACTCGAGCGAGAAGCGGACAACCTGCGTGCAGCGCTCGACTGGCTTGAGGCTGTGGACGAGAGGCAACTGGTCCTGCGGCTCGCCGCCGCGCTCGACGATTTTTGGGGAGCGAAAGGCTACGTGGCCGAGGGGCGAAGGCGACTCGAAGAGGCACTCGCCGCCGACCTGACCCCAACCGCAGCGCGCGCCAAGGCGTTGAACGCAGCGGCCGACATGGCGGTCGCCAGCGGAGACCCGGAGGCCGCGACGCTGCGTGCGGAGGAGGCGCTCGCCCTCCATCGTCAACTCGGGAACGCTTGGGGCGTCGCCGGATCCCTCTTCCTCCTCGGTCACGTCGCAGCCGACGAAGAGGACTACGAGACGGCGAGGCAGCGCTGGGACGAGAGCGAGCGGCTGTTCCGAGAGGCAGGCGACTCCTTCGACGCCCTGGCGGCGAGCCGCATGCTCGCCTGGGCCTACGACGAGCTCGGGGACTCGGACCGCGCTCAGAAGCTCATGGAGGACGTGCTTCGGGAAGCGCGCGCCGCCGGATACAAGCACCTTCAGGTTCATGTCCTGGAGTCGTTCGCCATAGACGCTGGATCCGAGGGACGAGCCGAAGAGGCGGCGTCGCTGCTTCGGGAGGCATACGAGCTCAATCGCGAGCTCGGCGACCGATACCGCGAGGCCATCATCGTCTGTCGCTTCGCCCGTGTGCTTGCCTACGCGGGCAGGGCCGAGACAGCAGCCCGTGTCCTGGCCGCCGGCGAGATGTTCCACGAAGAGATGGGAGCCAGCCCGATGGCCTGGCTCCAGAGAGGAAATGATGAAGCGCTGGGCCTCATCCGCAGGCAGCTCGACGAGGCCGCCGTCGCCGAGGCGTTCGAGCACGGCCGAACGCTCACAGCAGAGGAAGCCGTATCGCTCGCCTTCGGTGAGCTCGAATGACAGTGCCGAACCAACTTCCGACCGGCACCGTCACCTTCCTCTTCACCGACGTCAAGGGCTCGACGCGCTTGCTCCACTCACTCGGCGCCGAGGCTTACGCGGCCGCCTTGGCCGAGCACCGGCGCCTGATTCGCGAGGCGTGCGTTGCAGAGAGCGGGGTCGAGGTGGACACCCAGGGCGACGCCTTCTTCTTCGCCTTCCCCACCGCTCCGGGAGCGCTCACCGCGGCCTCCGCGCTGACCGATGCGCTCGCCTCCGGCCCGATCCGCGTGCGGGTCGGGCTGCACACGGGGACGCCGCTCGTCACCGAGGAGGGCTACGTCGGGGGCGACGTCAACCGGGCGGCTCGCATCGCCGCCGCCGGACATGGAGGTCAGGTGCTGGTTGCCGCCTCCACTGCCTCGCTCGTCGACGCTGAGCTTCTCGACCTGGGTGCGCATCACTTCAAGGATCTCGGGGAAGCGGAACGCGTCTATCAGCTCGGCGACGGCAGCTTCCCACCGCTCAGGAGCCTCTATCGGTCGAACCTTCCCGTCCCGGCAAATCCACTCGTCGGGCGAAAGAAGGAGCTGCTCGAGGTCGTTCGGCTCCTCGTGCGTCACGATGCTCGGGTCGTCACGATCACAGGCCCGGGCGGAGTCGGGAAGACGCGCTTCTCGCTCGCGGTCTCCGGCGAAGCGGCCGATGCTTTCCCGGACGGTGTGTGGTTCGTCGCGCTCGCGTCGCTACGTGACGCGGCGCTCGTGCTGCCGACCATCGCCGACGTCGTCGGCGCGGAGGGCGACCTCGCGCAACACCTTGGGGACGCCGAGAGCCTCCTCGTGCTCGACAGCTTCGAGCAGGTCGTCGATGCCGCGGCTGAGGTCGCACGCCTGCTCGGCGAGTGTCCGCGTGTGTGCGTTCTCGTCACGAGTCGCGAGTCCTTACGTGTGGCACCCGAGCACCAGTACCCGCTCGCGCCGCTCCCGGAGTCGCCGTCGGTCGAGCTCTTCCGCCAACGAGCCGCGGCTGTGGCACCTGCAGTCGAGGTCGAGTACACGACGGCAGCGGCGATCTGCGAGCGACTCGACCGCCTGCCGCTCGCGGTCGAGCTCGGCGCCGCCCGGATCAAGGCGCTATCGCCAGTGCAAGTCCTCGAGCGCCTCGACCAGCGGCTCGACCTGCTGAAGGGCGGCCGCGACGCCGACCCGCGTCACCAGACGCTGCGTGCCACGATCGAGTGGAGCTACGAGCTCCTCTCTCCGCGCGAGCAGCAGCTGTTCACGCGACTCTCCGTCTTCGTCGGCGGTTGCGTGCTCGAGGCCGCCGAGGAGGTGGCCGGCGCGGACCTCGACACGCTGCAGTCGCTCGTCGAGAAGAGCCTGCTCGCGTCGACAGACGAGCGATATCGGATGCTCGAGACCATCAGGGAGTACGCAGCGGAGCGCCTCGACGAGTCGGGCGACGGCGACGAGACGTATGAGCGCCTCGCCGTGCATTTGCTCGCGCTTGCGGCGGCCGAGGGAGCCCCGATGTTCTTCAACCGCCAGGAGGAGGCGTTCCTCCGGCTCGAGCCGGAGCACCTGAACACGCGGGCGGTCGTCGAATGGGCGCGGCGACGAGGCCGCAACGACATCGTCGCCCAGCTCTTCGCTTCGCTCGAGGAGGTGTGGCTCGCACAAGGTCATCAGCTCGAGGCCGCAGGGTGGATCGACGCCGCCGTCGCGGGCTGTGAGGGGATTCCTGTCTCGCTCGCAGCAAGCGCGCTCTCATCTGCGGCGGAAGTCGCTCAGACTACGGGCGACGTCGAGCGCGCGGTCGCCCTCTACGATGAAACCGTCGCGCTCGCCGCGTCCAGCGACGAGGTCGATCCGTTCTGGGAGGCGGCGTCTCTCATTGAGCTGAGCCGGATTGCGTTGGATCAAGGCGACGTCGAGCGCGCACGCGTTCTGGCCGAGCGAAGTCTCGATCTCCGTCGAGTACGGACACTTCCCCGGGCGCGGGCGCTCGCCGTTCTCGGCGAGATCGCGCTGCGGGACGGCGAGCTGACCACTGCGCGACATCTCCTCGAGGAGGCGCTGGACAGCGAGGAAAGCCGCCACGCGCTGAACGACGCGTTCTATCGCGAGACGCTCGCCGAGGTCGCTCGCCGTAGTGGCGACGAGGCCAAGGCCGAGACGCTGTTCCGCGAGGCGTTGCAGGCGGCTGTGAATCTCCACAGCCGCGCGCTGGTTGCGGACTGCTTCGAGGGCCTCGCGCTGATCGCGAAGGCTCGAGGCGAGGCGAGGCGCGCCGCACTCCTGTGGGCGACCGGTCGAGCTGTTCGCTCGGTCGTAGCTGCGGTTCCCTCACGACCGCGTGAGATCGGTGAGCTGGCCGAGCTGGGCCAAATCCGGGTGCCTGAGGCCCTGGACGAAGCTGTGACGAATGCGTTGACGTCCATAGACTGACCTCGCCTTGGCCACGCCTCCGCGAGACCTCCGCGAGTGGATCGCGCTCCTCGAGCGCGAGGGCGAGCTGCGGCGCATCTCGGCCGAGGTCGACCCCGACCTCGAAATCACCGAGATCACCGACCGCGTCGTCAAGTCCGGCGGGCCGGCGCTCCTGTTCGAGAACCCGAAGAGCTCGAGCCATCCGCTCCTCATCAACCAGTTCGGCACCGAGCGTCGCATGTGCCTCGCGCTCGGCGTCGAGACGCTCGACGACGCAGCCGCGAAGCTCGGCGACATCCTCGACATGCAGCCGCCGGAGGGGCTGCGCGAGAAGGTGCGCGGCCTTCTCAAGCTCAAGTCGCTTGCAGACTCCCGGCCGAAGACCGTCGCGAAGGCTCCGTGCCAGGAGGTTTTCTACGAGGGTGCCGACGTCGATCTCGGCCGCCTACCGATCCAGCGCTGCTGGCCGGATGACCCCGCGCCGTTCATCACGCTTCCCGCGGTCATCACGAAGGACCCAAAGACCGGCACACGCAACGTCGGCATGTACCGCATGCAGGTCATCGACAAGAGCTCGACCTTCATGCACTGGCAGATGCACAAGGACGGCCGGGCCGACCTCCTCGCCGCAGAAGACGGCCGTATCCCGGTCGCGGTCGCGATCGGGCTCGACCCCGTGACCGCCTACTCGGCGAGCGCGCCGCTGCCGAAGCACCTCGACGAGCTCATGCTCGCGGGCTTCCTGCGCGGCGAGCCGGTCGAGCTCGTCCGCTGCAAGACCGTCGACCTCGAGGTGCCCGCCAACGCCGAGATCGTCCTCGAAGGGTGGGTAGCGAAGGACGACACGGGCATCGAGGGCCCGTTCGGTGACCACACGGGTTACTACTCGCATGCGGAGCCCTTCCCGATCTTCCGAATCTCCGCGATGACGATGCGACGCGACGCGATCTACGCGTCGATCGTCGTCGGCAAGCCGCCGGCTGAGGACGCGTGGCTCGGGAAGGCGACCGAGCGCATCTTCTTGCCCGCGGTCCGGATGACCTTGCCCGAGATAGTCGACTACGACCTCCCGGTGGCCGGCGCCTTCCACAACTGTGTCATCGTCTCGATCCGCAAGGCGTTTCCCGGCCACGCCCAGAAGGTCATGCATGCGCTGTGGGGGCTCGGGATGCTCTCGCTCTCGAAGTCCATCGTCGTCGTCGACGAGCACGTGGACGTGCACGACTACGCCGACGTCTTCTTCCGCGTGACCGCGAACGTCGACCCCAAGCGGGACGTCCTGATCACGGAGGGGCCGCTCGACCACCTCGACCATGCGCCCGGCCGTCAGTTCTACGGCGGCAAGCTCGGCATCGACGCGACGCACAAGCTGCCCGAGGAGGACGCCCGGCCGTGGCCCGAGGAGATCGTCATGTCGGAGGACGTCAAGGAGCTCGTGACGCGGCGCTGGGTTGAGTACGGGTTGTGACGGCAGGGAGCCTGGCTGAAGCCAGACTCCAGGGCCTGTGTGGATCTGGCTATCACCGGTCCTTCGCGCCAAGGGCGGGCAACTGCCACACGCGTCCTCCGCAAAGTGCAGAATCCCCGCGTCGCGACAGTCGGCACGTCGTTGACACGCAGGGCGGCAGGGCGATTGAATCCCAGGCAAGGCGCGACTTGAGCGACACGAGTCAAGACACCCCGCACGTTCCCGGGCCGAGCCTCTGGCCGATCGGCTTCGCGATCGGCGTCGCGTGCCTTCTGCTCGGCCTCGTCATCAGCTGGATCGTCGCGGCGATCGGTGCCGTGCTGGCCGTCGTGTTCGGACTGCTCTGGGCGCGTGACGTCACGCGCGACGTGCGTGACGAGGTGCCGGAGATCGAGCCCGAGACGCGCGCCGTCGCCGACACGGCCGCTGCCGCAAGCGCACCGGACGCGGCTCCTGCCCCTCTCCCGACCTACACGCGCTCGCGCTTCCTCGAGGCGTCGACGATCGGCCTCGGGGCCGCAATCGGCGCCATCGTCACGGTCCCGGTGCTCGGCTTCATGGTTCTCCCCTCCTTCACGAACCTCGAGGAGAGCGAGGCCGACCTCGGCCCGATCGACAACTTCCCCGAAGGCACGTTCGTGATTGCGAGCTACCTCGCCAACCCGACGGCCGGCGAGGTCAGCCGGCGCACGGCGTTCGTCCGGAACAACGGCCCAGCCGAGTCGGGTGAGCCGAGCTTCACGATCCTCTACAGCCGCTGCGTCCACCTCGGCTGTCCGGTTCAGCCGAACGGCCCGATCGACGAGGACGCACGCAAGGAAGTGAACGGCGTCGAGCTGCGGCCGGTGCTGGCGCAGTCGTTCGGCTGCCCCTGCCACGGCGGGCTCTACGACGCCGAGGGCAATCGGCAGGCCGGCCCTCCGGTACGGTCGATGGACCGGTACGCGTTCTCGATCAAGGACGGCCGGCTCGTGCTCGGCGAGCTCTTCGCGGTCGGAAGTGTCTCCGGGAGCGGCGCGAGCGCGTCGATCTCGAGGTACCCGTGGTCGACTCCGGGCACGCACGTGGACGGCATCGAGGCCTGGCTGTATCCGATCGTGCCGAGTCAGGTGACGGGTTAGCCGGTGGCGGCGAAGTCCAAGAAGGACCTGCTCGTCGAAAACGCCATCCTGGCGCCGCTCGACTGGGTGGACGAGCGCACGGCAGCGGTTCGCGGGACGAAGTGGTTCCTCTTCCGGAACGTGCCGCGTGACATCAGCTGGGCGCAGACGCTCGGCTCGGCTGCCCTGACTGCGTTCATCGTCATGGCAGTGACCGGTGTGATCCTCGCGATGTACTACGAGCCCTCGGCCACCATCGATCCTGTCTCGGGCAAGTCCGTCGCCTACACGTCGATCGAGTCGATCACCAACGAGCTCACGCTCGGCTGGCTCGTTCGCGGAATGCATCGCTGGGGCGCGAGCGTCTTCATCATCCTGCTCTTCCTGCACATGGGCAGGGTGTTCCTCTTCGGCGCGTACAAGTACCCGCGCGAGCTGACATGGATCACGGGAGTCCTGATCCTCGCGATGGGGATGCTCATGGGTTTCACGGGCTACCTCCTCCCCTGGGACCAGACCGCCTACTGGGCGACCGTCGTCGGGATCAACCTGAACGGGACGGCGCCCTTCGCCGGGCCGTGGCTCGCGCAGTTCCTGGCAGGTGGGCCCGAGATCGGCTCCGACGCGCTGGCGAAGTTCTACGCCTTGCACATGCTCGCGATCCCGGGGGCCTTGATCGCGCTCATCGGCGTACACATCTACCTCGTCACGCGGCTCGGTGTCTCGTCCCCGCCCTGGTCAGGCGAGGCGGCGGGTCGTGAGCGGCCTGCCGTCGAGCCGGCGGGCGCACGCGCCGGTCTCGTGCGCGGCTCCGGAGGCGGCGACTGATGGCGCGCGATCTCGGCGAGCTGAACCGCGAGGACTTTGCCCGCTACAAGGACGACGTCAAGAAAGAGGGGAAGCCGTTCTTCCCGCGCGCGATCTTCCACGACACCGTCATGTCGCTCGTCGTGGTCGGCATCATCGTCGCGCTTGCGGCGATCTGGTACTACGACGCGGGCGACACGCCCGAGGGAGAGGGGCTCGAACCCGGGATTCTCGGGCCGTGGTACACCGAGCCCGCCGATCCGGCGACGACGAACTTCGTCCCACGCCCGGACTGGTACTTCTACTTCCTCTTCTATCTCCTGCGGATCTTCAAGTGGCCGGAGACGGTGTTCATCGCAACCGTGGGCATTCCGACCATCTGCCTCATCCTGCTGATCGGGCTGCCGTTCTACGACCGGCGTCGCGAGCGAAGGCCTCTCCACCGGCCGGTCGCCATGGTCGCCGCTGTGCTCACGATCCTCTCCATGGCGGTCCTCACCTGGAAGGGTGCGACGGCAAAGGAAGCGCTCGGCTCCGAGCTCGTCCTCCTCGTTCCCTCGTGGGCCGAGGAGCAGGGCTTCGTGGGCAACGAGGAAGCCGAGAAGGGAGCCAAGCTCTTCGCGGAATCGGGCTGCCTGAACTGCCATACGTATCTCGGACAGGGAGCCGGAAACCTCGGCGCGCCGGATCTCTCGGAGGTCGGGGCGACGAACGACGCCGCATACTTCGTCCAGTACCTGACGAACCCGGCCGCGTACGGCAACACCGTTATGGGCTCGTACAGCTATCTCGGAGCGGAGAACCTCGCAGCGCTCGGCGAGTTCCTCGCCGCGTCGAAGGGAACCTCGGGCGGGTAACCCGTAAGGGCGAGGCAAGCCTCGCCCTCCAACCGCGGCAGCCTCCGACCCGCGGTTACGCTTGATTAATGCGCGTCTTCCTCGGCGTGACCGGAGCGTCCGGCGCTCCCTATGCCGAGCGTCTGCTGCGTGCGCTCGCGGCGGTCGACTGCGACATCGGGTTGACGGCGTCGCGGTCCGGCATCGAGGTGATTGCGACCGAGCTCTACAAGGACCCGTCGCTTGCGCGCGAGGAGGTCCTCGAGCGTTTCGTCGGGTCCGCCGCCTCGCAGGTGACGGTCTACGGCGAGAACGACTTCCGCAGCCCGTACGCGAGCGGATCGGCGCAGGTCGACGCATACGTGATCTGCCCATGCTCGATGGCGACGGTGGGGACGCTCGCCTCCGGCGCCATGCAGAACCTGATCCATCGCGCGGCGTCCGTCGCGCTCAAGGAACGGCGCAAGCTCGTGCTCGTTCCGCGCGAGACGCCGCTGTCCTCGATCCACTTGCGCGGACTGGCCACGCTGAACGACGCGGGTGCCGTGATTCTCTTCGCCGCGCCGGGGTTCTATCACGGTCCCGAGACGATCGACGATCTCGTGGACTTTGTCGTTGCGCGCTGTCTCGACCAGATCGGGATCGACAACGCCCTCGCGAAGCGGTGGGGGGAATGAGCTACCACGTTGGTCGTCTAACCGCGGACGAAGTCCGCGGAATGTTCGACCGCATCGCCCCGGTCTACGACGTGATGAACCGGGTCATGACGGCCGGCCTCGATCGTCGCTGGCGGCGGCTTGCCGTCCGTGAGGTCGTGTGGCCCGGCGACCGCGTTCTCGATGCGTGCTGCGGCACTGGCGATCTCGCTGTCGAGGCCGAGCGACGCGGCGGCAGGGTCGTCGGGCTCGACTTCTCGTCACGGATGCTCGCGCGCGCGCGCTCAAAGTCGGGGACGATCGAGTGGGTACAGGGGGACGCCCTGGCGCTTCCTTTCGAAGCGGGCGAGTTCGACGCTGCGACGGTCGGCTTCGGCGTCCGCAACCTGGAGGATCTCGAAGCGGGCCTGCGCGAGCTCGTTCGCGTCCTACGGTCCGGGGGCAAGGTCGCCGTGCTCGAGATTACGCGCCCGCGCGGGATCCTCAGGCCGTTCTTCCGCCTCTGGTTCGACGTGCTCGTGCCGCTTGCGGGCAAGGTGCTCCCCGGTGGCAAGGCGTACACGTACCTCCCGGCAAGCGTGCGCCGCTTTCCCGGGCCGGACGATCTCTCCGCGCTGATGGCGCGAGCGGGCTTCCAGGATGTTCGGTACCGCCTTCTCGGTGGTGGAACCGTCGCATTGCACGTGGCCACGGTAGGGGCGAGGCTTGCCTCGCCCGGGGCGACGCAAGCGTCGGCCCTACGAATCGAAGGAAACATCGGTGGGGTCGAAGCTTGAGTGCGCTCGACACCGTACGTGCCGCGTCGGGGCTCGACGGGTATCTCGCCGAAATCGAGGAGGGGCTCGCGGAGGCCGTCTCGCGCTACCCGGGCCTCGTGGCGGAGGTCGGCGCGAGCGCACTGTCCGCCGGCGGGAAGCGGCTTCGGCCGGCGCTCGCGTTCCTGTCGTCGCCGCCCGAAGGCGTGCCCCCGGTGGCCGCCGGGGTTGCGGTCGAGCTCGTCCACATGGCGACTCTCGTCCACGATGACCTGATCGACGGGGCTGCGCTCCGACGGGGACGTGCCTCGGTCTGGACCGAGCACGGCGAGGTGGCCGCCCGTGCCGCGGGTGACTATCTCTTCGCGCGCGCCTTCTCGGTGCTCGCAGACGAGGGCGATGCCGGTGCCGTGTCGGTCCTCGCCGAGTCCGCCCTCGCGCTCGCGCGTGGAGAGGCCATGCAGCGGCAGCAGCGGTACGACCCCGATACGACGATCGACGAGTACCTCGAGCGCTGCGCTCTCAAGACCGGGAAGCTGTTCGAGGCCGCCTGCGTGCTCGGGGGTGGCGTCGGCGAGTACGGGCGACTGCTCGGCGTCGCCTTCCAGATCGCCGACGACGTCCTCGACTGCACGGGCGAGACGATCGAGACCGGAAAAGTGCCGGGGACCGACCTGCGTGACGGCACACCGACGCTGCCGCTGCTGCTCGCGGCGCGCGAGGACGGCGTCGTGCGTGACGCGCTCGCCGGCGGACCGAACGAAGGCGTGCTCGTCCGGGTTGCAGCGAGCGGTGCCTTGGAGCAATCGCGGGAGCTGGCGCTCCACTACGCTGTCCAGGCAAGAGCCTGTCTCGACGGCGCGCCTCGGCGCGAGGAGCTCGAGGCGCTGACGAGGGCCGTCGTAGAGAGGAGCACGTGATCGCCGTTCTCGCCCAACAGACGCTGGAGCCCATCCGGGAGAAGGTCGAGGCCGGCGAGCGCCTCGACTTCGAGGATGGTCTCGCGCTGCTCGAGTCCGACGACCTCCTGCTGATCGGCGAGCTCGCCGACGAGGCGAGGCGCGTGCGGGGCGGGACCGACGAGGTCTACTTCGTACAGAACCTGTACGTGAACCAGACGAACGTCTGCCGCGTCAAGTGCAAGTTTTGCGCCTTCGCCGCGACGCGGAAGCAGGAGCACGCCTACACCTTCACGAGCGAGGAGCTCGTCGAGGACGTGCTCCGCCAGCGCGAGGTGACCGGGTTCACCGAGATCCACATGGTCAACGGCGAAAACCCGCACGTCGACTTTGCGTTCTACCGCGACACGATCGCGGCGCTGCACGAGTCGCTGCCCGACGTGCACCTGAAGTGCTACACGGCGTCCGAGATCCACCACATGACCACGCTCTCGGGGCTCACGCACGAGGAGGTCCTGGTCGAGCTGAAGGCGGCGGGGCTCGGGTCGCTGCCGGGAGGCGGCGCGGAGGTGTTCGCAGACCGCGTGCGCCGGCTCGTCGCTCCGGGCAAGGAGAGCCCCGACATCTGGTTCCAGGTCCACGACACGGCTCACGCTCTGGATATCCCGACGCACTGCACGATGCTCTACGGCCACGTCGAGACGTACGAGGAGCGCGTCGACCACGTCATCCGCCTGCGCGACCAGCAGGACCGCTCGGGAGGCTTCCTCGCGTTCATCCCGCTCGCGTTCCATCCCGAGAACACCGTCTTCGAGCGGCGCGGCTGGCGTCACACGACCGGCGCCGACGACCTCAAGATGCTCGCCTTCTCACGCCTCATGCTCGACAACATCCCGAACATCAAGGCGTACTGGATCATGATGGGGATGCCGCTCGCCGCTATCGCGCTCCACTTCGGCGCGAACGACGTGCAGGGCACGGTCGTGCGCGAGGAGATCTTCCACGCCGCCGGGGCGCGCACAGAGACCGAGCAGAAGATCGACGAGCTCGTTCGCTTCGTGCGCGAGGCGGGACGGATCCCCGTCCAGCGCGACACCCTCTACCACGAGCTCAGGCGCTGGAGCTGAGCGGTGGTGCTCGGATGAGTCGCGAAGGCGTCGGCGACAACAAGCCGTCAGGGCCTGCGGGCACGCCGATCTGGGTCTGGGTCGTCTACGCCTTCGGGATCCTTGCAGCGGCCATCTTCGTGTTCTCGATTCTCTTCACCGCGGGCGCGTACTTCCTCTCCGACGACGTCGACGTGACCTTCGACGTCTCGACGCTCGCAGTCGTCCTCTGGGGCGGGCTCATCGTGCTCGCCGGCGGTCTGTGGATCTGGCGGCGACGGCAGAGCGGCCGATGACACGTCTCGGCCGCATCTCGTACGTCAACATGGCGCCCGTCTTCTACGGGCTCGAGGCGGACGTCGAGGAGATCGAGGGAGTCCCGACCGAGCTCTCGAGGATGCTCCTCGCCGGTGACCTCGACATCGCGCCGATCCCGTCGATCGAGTACGCGCGGAACGCCGATCGCTTTCGAATCCTCCCTCGGCTCTGCGTCTCGTCGGAGGGCGCGATCGACTCCATCCAGCTTGTAACGCGCATTCCCTTCGGGCAAATCCGCTCGGTGGCCGTGACGCCCGAGAGCGCCACCTCGGTCGTCCTCGTCCGCATCCTGCTTCCGAAGGCCGAGATCGTGCCACTCGGGATGGAGGCCGATGCAACCCTGCTCATCGGCGACGCCGCACTCCGTAGCGCCTTCGAGGACCCGACTCCGCACTTCGATCTCGGCCGTCTCTGGCTCGAGCGAACGGGGTTGCCGATGGTGTTCGCGGTGTGGGCGGCGCCGGAGCCCGTCGTCGACGGGCTGATCGAGCTCGAACACTCGCTCGTCGCCTCGGTTCGGCTTGCACGCTCGGAGCCCGAGCGCCTCGCCGCGAAGGCGAGCGAGACCTACGGGTATCCGGCCGGCTTCCTCGCTCGTTACTTCGAGAAGCTCCGCTACAGCTTCGGTCCGCGCGAGCGCGCGGGTCTCTACACATTCCTGGAGATGGCCCGCGACGTCGGCGAGCTCGACCACGTCCCCGAGCTGCGGTTCGTGCGCGAAGAGGTGCCGGCGTGAGCGTGGCTCCCGCTCGGGCGAGGCAAGCCTCGCCCCTACAGAAGGCGCTCGACGGGGAGCGGATAACGGACGCAGAGGCGATCGCGCTTCTACGGTCGCGCGATCTCGTTGCGGTCGGCCGGGTCGCGAACGAGATCCGCAGCAGGATGACCGACCCCTCGAAGGTCACGTTCATCGTCGACCGGAACCTCAACTACACCAACGTCTGCGTCACCGACTGCGACTTCTGCGCGTTCTACCGCCGTCCCGGCGACCAGCGCGAGGCGTACCTCTTGCCGAAGCCGGTCATCTACAAGAAGATCGAGGAGACGCTCGCGCTCGGTGGCACCGGGCTCCTCATGCAGGGCGGCCATCACCCCGATCTCGGGATCGACTACTACGAGGATCTCTTCACCTCGATCAAAGCGCGCTACAAGATTCACCTGCACGCGCTCTCGCCGCCGGAGATCCAGCACATCGCGCGGCGCTCGAAGCTCACGGTGCCAGAGACGCTCACGCGCCTGCGCGACGCAGGGCTCGACTCGGTGCCGGGTGGCGGAGCGGAGATCCTCGTGGATCGGGTACGCGCGATCATCGCGCCGAAGAAGACGAAGTCGGACGAGTGGCTCGACGTCATGCGACAGGCACACCGGCTCGGCATGTCGACGACGGCGACCATGATGTACGGCCACGTCGAGACGCTCGAGGAGCGAGTCGAGCACATGCGGCGCATCCGCGAGCTGCAGGACGAGACGCACGGCTTCAGGGCGTTCATCTCGTGGACGTTCCAGCGCGACGGCAATCGCCTCGACGATCTCGTTCCGGAGGAGACGCGCCCGACCTCCTTCGACTACCTCCTCACTCAGGCGGTGTCCAGGATCTACCTCGACAACGTCCCTCACATCCAGTCGTCATGGGTGACGCAGGGCATGAAGGTCGGCCAGGTCGCGCTCGGCTTCGGCGCGGACGACATGGGCTCGGTGATGATCGAGGAGAACGTCGTGTCGGCAGCGGGCACCACCCATCGCACCACGACCGACGAGCTCGTCCACCTCATCCGGGCGATGGGGAAGACCCCGGTACAGCGCGACACCCTGTACCGCGAGGTCAAGGTCTTCGAGTAGGTCGTGCGGCTGCAACTCGGCCCCGCTGTTCGGAAGCTGTAAGTTCCTGCAATTCGCCGATTCTGCATTCGGTACCCTCGAACGTCGTGCTTCGCTTCGTCTTCGTCATTTTGGCACTCACCGCCGGCGTGCTCTTATCGACGGCACCGGCTCACGCCCAGACGACCCAGCTCTTCCCGAACGTCACGTACGAGAGCAGCGTCCAGTTCACGCCGCACGGGCCGGTGGCGATCCGCATCGTCAGAGGGCCGCGCCCGGTTGGGCTGTATCGGCTTCGCACGGTGCTCTCCAACGAGTCCGTGCTTCGCGAGGAGACGCTGTCGTCGATGCAGCGACGACTCGCAAGCCAGGCGACGATGGTCGGGGTCAACGGCGACTTCTCGAGGATCGCAGACGGCAAGCCAAGCGGAATCCTGCTGCGGGACGGCATCCTGGTAACACCCCCGAACGGTCAGCGCTCGAGCGTGGGAGTCGGCCTCGACGGAACGCTCGACGTCCGCCGCGTCAAGTTCTTCGGAACGTGGCGAGGAACCGGGCAGCGACGCGCACTGAACAGCTTCAACGACGTGCCCGGCAAGAACGGGATCGCGCTGTTCACGTCGGACTGGGGCAACGCGACCCCTCGTGTCCAGGGTGGATTCGCGGTCGTGCTCGGGTCGTTTCCGGCCTCTGTACCGAACGCCGACCTCGTGGCGCCTGTCGCTGCGACCGTGGAGGGTGGCGCCCCGATACCTCTCTCACCTGGAACGGCCGTTCTCGTCGCACGCGGCATCGCCGCGACGAAGCTCCAGGCCGAAGCCGCCGTCGGGACGTCGTTGACGTTGCGCCTGATCCTCCAGCCGGACTGGAGCGTCGTGACCGATGCTGTCGGTGGGGGGCCTGTGCTGGTGCGCGACGGCAAGCCCGTATACCGGGCGAACGAGGCGTTCACGGTCGAGCAGATCGCGCCGCGCCATCCACGCACCGCGGTCGGTCAGCTCGAGGACGGGCGGCTGATCTTCGTCGTCGTGGACGGCCGGCAGACGGGGTACTCGACCGGGATGACGACGTTCGAGATGGCGTTGACGATGACGCGGCTCGGCGCCGTTCGGGCGATGCAGCTAGACGGTGGGGGATCCTCCACGATGGCGTTCGACGGCACGGTGCTCAACTCGCCGTCGGACGGGAGGGAGCGCCCCGTGCCGACGGCGCTCATGCTCCAGTACTACGGGGTCTATGCACCGCCGCCGCTCGAGCCGGTCGTCTCACCGAACGGGGACGGCGTTGCCGACGCGCAACAGCTCGCGTTCAAGATCGTCCGTCCGTCGACCGTGACGGCAACGCTTTCCGCGCCGGACGGATCGATCGCGTGGCAGGAGTCGGGAGGGCGCGAGCCCGGAACGTACGAGGTCGCATTCCCGCCACTGCCGCTGCCGCCCCCGCCCCCCCCGGAGGGCGAGCCGCCACTTCCTCCGACCGAGCCGTTTCCTCCTGCCGAAGGGCGGTGGACGCTCGCCGTGGCCTCGACCGACGATCAGGGCCTGCCGTCTACCACGACGCGACGCTTCGCCGTGAACTCCACGCTCGCCTCGCTGCGCGTGGCCCCGGCTCGGGTGATCGTGCGGCCGGGCGGCGGCACCGCGCAGATCCGATGGGCACAGGCTCGCCCGGCCCGCGTGAGGGTGACGATCGAGACGCCCGAGGGCATCGTCGTTCGTACCGTGACCAACGCGCCGCTACTGGCAGGCGAGCAGACGGTGACGTGGGACGGAAGGTCAGGGAGCCGCAAGCTGGTCGGAGGTGGCCGTTACGTTGCCAGGATCACGGCGACGAATGAGCTGGGAGCCGTCTCGCTCGCTCAGCCTCTGTCGGTGCGCCGCGCGAGGTAGAAGCTCGCCGGTTGCGCGCGCTCGAACGGCTAGGTGCGCAGCCGAAGCTACGCACTGCGCGTAGGACCGGCGAGGCGCTTCAGCGTCTCGCCAGGCGGTTCGCCCGCACCCGTGCGCCTAGACTCACCTCGTGCTCGTCGCGTCGATTCTCAGCGAGATCACGGAGGTCGTTACCACGGCCATCGGCGACTACGGCCTCTACGCCGTTTTCGTCCTCATGCTCGTCGACGCGGTCTTCCCGACTGCGAGCGAGGTCGTGATGGTGTACGCGGGCGCCGTCGCCTCGGGTGCGTTCGCGCAACAGGACGTCGTCCTGTTCGGGACGACCATCGAGGAGGGGCTTCCGGCCTACCTTGCGATGGCCCTCGCGGGAACGATCGGCTACACCATCGGCGCGATGATCGGCTGGGCGATCGGGCTCTACGGCGGGCGGCCGTATCTCGAGCGTCACGGCCGGTGGCTCCATCTCGACGAGGAGAAGCTCGACCGGGCCGAGCGCTGGTTCGAGCGCTGGGAAGACTGGGCCGTCTTCCTCGGTCGTCTGACCCCGGTCATCCGCTCGTTCGTCTCGATTCCCGCGGGTGTGCTGGAGGCGCCGTTCGTCCGCTACACGTTGCTGACGCTCGCAGGCTCCGCGATCTGGTGCTTCGCCTTCGCGGGCGCGGGCTACGTCGCCGGAGCGAACTGGGAGGACTTCCATCACGCGTTCCGGTACGCCGACTACGTGGTGGCCGGCGTAGCCGTCGCGGGCGTCGGCTGGCTCGCGTGGCGCTATCTGCGCAAGCGCAAGCGGCGGCTCGCCGAGGAGTCCTCGCGGGCCTGAAGAACCTGGAGCCGGCCTTGCCGGAGCTACACTCGCGCGCGTGAAACCGATCCCGCTCATCGACGTGAAGGCGCAGTACGCGCCCCTCATCCCCGAGCTCGAGGCGCGCTTCTCCGCCGTTCTTCAGTCCGGTCGCTTCATCTTCGGTCCGGAGGTCGAGGCATTCGAGCAGGAAGCCGCTGCGTTCCTCGGTGTTCCGCACGCAATCGGCGTCGCCAACGGAACCGACGCCCTCGTCCTTGCCCTCGAGGCGCTCGAGATCGGTCGCGGCGACGAGGTGATCTGCCCCGCGTTCACCTTCTACGCCACGGCCGAGGCGATCGCCCGCGCCGGGGCCACGCCGGTATTCGCCGACATCGACCCCGGCACGCTCAACCTCGATCCGGAGGACGTCGCGACGCGGATCACGCCGCGGACTAGGGCGATCATGGCCGTCCACCTGTTCGGCCGGCCGGCGCCGCTCGCAGCGCTGTCGGCTCTCGGACTCCCACTGATCGAAGATGCCGCCCAGGCCTTCGGGGCCGAAGACGTCGCCACCGCGGGCACCTGCTCGACGTTCAGCTTCTTTCCCACGAAGAACCTCTTCGCCCTGGGGGACGGCGGTCTCGTGACGTGCCTCGACGACGCCGTCGCCGAGCGGGTGCGCATGCTTCGCTTCCACGGCTCACGCGACAAGACCACGTTCGAGCTCGTCGGGACGAACTCGCGGCTCGATGCCGTACAGGCCGCGATGCTGCGCGTCTTCCTCCCTCATCTCACGCGCTGGAACTCTGCACGGCGCGAGGCGGCAGCCCGCTATGCGGAGCTCGGTCTCGGCGAGGCGGTCGAGCTTCCCGTCGACGAGCCAGGGCACGTGTACCACATGTACGTCGTCCGCTCGTCGCGGCGCTCCGAGGTCGCCTCCGCTCTCGCAGAGGCCGGCATCGCCTCCGCGTCCTACTACATCACGCCCCTCCACCTGCAGCCGGCGCTCGCGTTTCTCGGATACGGCCCGGGCTCACTCCCGGAGACAGAGCGGATGGCCGCGGAGAACCTCGCCCTTCCGATGTGGGGCTGTATCGGCGCCGGCGTGCAGGAGCGCGTCGTCGAGTCAGTGCGTGCCGCGGTCGGCGTCCCGGCATGAGAGCAGCGACCGCGGGTTCGGCCTCGACCGTGTGGCCCGGAGCCACAAGGTCGCGATCAGTCGGTCCGGGCGGTCAGCGCCGGTGAGGAGCCCCGTCAACAGGCACCGGTTGTGGCAGGTCGTCGTCGACGCCGCCCTGATCGCTGCGGCGTGGGTGCTCTCCTGGTACGTGCGCTTCGACGCTCGTCCCCGGTACTACGACCGCTACCTCGAGTGGGACGTCGTCGTTCTCGTCGTCGCGATCATGCTGCCGGTCTTCGTCGCGTTCGGCTTCTACAACCGCTGGTGGCGGTACGTCTCGACGCAGGACATGTGGGGAGTGCTTCGCGGCGTGACGACGGCCGTGGTCGCGACGTTCTTCGTCTTCACGATGCTCGACTTCCATCCCGCTTCGGTGCCGCGTGGGATCTGGATCGTCGACCTTCTACTTCTGCTCGCCTTCGTCATGGGCGTACGGCTGCTGGCACGGACGATCATCGAGCGTCCGACCGCGCGCTCCATCGTCGCCCGTGGTCAGGAGGTGCTGATCGTCGGCGCCGGCGATGCGGCGCAGCTGATGCTCCGGGAGATGCTTCGCAACCCCTCGCTCGGCTACACGCCGATCGGCCTCGTCGACGACGACCCGCGCAAGAAGAACCTTCGTCTCCACGGCGTTCGCGTCCTCGGCACGACCGCCGAGCTCCGCGAGCTCGTGCGCGAGAGGCGGCCGGATGAGCTGCTCATCGCGATCCCGTCCGCCGCGGGTGATGTCCGCGAGCGCATCGTCGAGCTGGCACGTGTGGAGCAGGTTCCGGTCAAGACCTTGCCGGCGCTGCATGATCTCATCACGGGCGACTTCAACCTGGCAGGGCAGATTCGGCCGGTCGAGGTGGAGGACCTGCTCGGCCGGGAGCCTGTCGACGTGGATCTCCCGTCGATCGCCGGCTACCTCGCCGACGAGGTGGTGCTGGTGACCGGCGCCGGCGGGTCGATCGGCTCGGAGCTCTGTCGCCAGATCGCCCGCATGGGCCCGACGCGGCTCGTCCTGGTCGACAACGGCGAGCCGGGCCTCTTCGAGATCGAGCGGGAACTGGTGGACGAGCGCGACTTCCACGCGACTGCCGCCGTCCTCGCCGACGCGGGCAACGCCACGAAGATGCGTCAGGTCTTCGAGAAGTACCGGCCGGCTGTCGTCTTCCATGCCGCTGCGTACAAGCACGTTCCGCTGATGGAGGCGAATCCACTGGAGGCGGTCCGCAACAACTCGCTCGTCACGCGGACGGTCGCCGACATCGCGGTCGAATTCGGGGCCAAGCGGTTCGTGCTGGTCTCTACCGACAAGGCGGTGAACGCGAAGACGGTGATGGGACAGTCGAAGGCGCTTTGCGAGTGGATCGTCGAGTCCTGGGGGCACCGCGAGGACACCGCGACGAGGTTCTGCGGCGTGCGATTCGGGAACGTCCTCGGCTCGTCGGGGAGCGTGATCCCGATCTTCCGGAAGCAGATCGCGCGGGGTGGGCCGGTGACGGTCACGCACGCCGAGATGACTCGCTTCTTCATGACGATTCCGGAGGCGGTTCAGCTGATCATCCAGGCCGGAGCCATCGGCGGCCGTGGTCAGGTCTACGTGCTCGACATGGGCGAGCCGGTGAAGATCACCGACCTCGCCGACACGATGATCCGCCTCTCGGGCAAGGAGCCCGGGACCGACGTCGCGATCGCGTTCGTCGGCGCGCGTCCGGGCGAGAAGCTGCACGAGGAGCTGTGGTCGGAGGCCGAGACGGTGTCACCGTCGACTCACGAGGCGATCATGCTCGTGACGAGGCCTCCGATCGACCAGCAGTGGCTCGAGGACGAGCTGGACGAGCTCTCGCGCCTCGTCGACGCGGGCGAGACCCTCGAGCTGATCGGCCGGCTCAACACGATCTGTGCCACGCCCCGCCGAAACGGCGTCCTCGCCGTTGACGGCGCGGGCGCCGCCGAAGCGACGCCCGCACCCGAGACGGTCTAGCCGCGGCTACCAGTCAGGGTCGAGGAAGATCAGCGCAAGCTGCCCGCCCTC
The DNA here is from genome assembly GCA_020029615.1 of Actinomycetota bacterium. GTDB lineage: Bacteria > Actinomycetota > Thermoleophilia > Gaiellales > Gaiellaceae > GMQP-bins7. The sequence goes on along the minus strand of JAIBJO010000025.1, from coordinate 3,497 downwards.
GCGCTTGTAGGTGAAGTCCTTACCCGTGTTCTGAGGAGTCGTAGCAGTCGCCGTGATTGCATCGGGCCCGTCCGCCTTCTCGATCCACAGCGAGTGCGCCTGGATCGTGACGAGGTAGGCCCCCGGGCCGAACACGGAAGAGACGTCGATCACTCCGCTCGACTCCCAGAAGCCCAAGCGGGACTTCTGGATCGTCGGCGGGGTCGTCTGTGGGCCGTCGACGTCATAGCCCGGCTCCTCGTCGAGGCTCTGGTTCACCTCCGCGGCAGTGACCCGGGCGCTGTCAGCATCGGGATTCGCCGCGTCGAGATCGATGCGCCACAGGCGAGCCGGGGTTTCGTTCGCCCCTCTCGGCACGGTGAACGTGTACTGGTTGTTCGTGCTCGGATCCTCCTGCACGAACAGGCTGCCGTTCGCGGTCGTCTCGATGTTGTCGGGCTGGTGGATCTCGTGGAAGGCGCCGGCCTTGTCCTGCGCGGCAGTCCGGTGATCGTCGCCCTCGATCAAGATCGACAACGAGTCGACGATCGTCGGATCGTCGTCGTTCAGCACCATCTTCCAGATCCGTCCGTTCGTCGATGGTCCCTCTGCGAACGGAGGCACTGCGGGCGTGGTCGAGATCGTTGCAGCTCGCCCCGAGTCGGCGATGTAGATCACGTTCTCCATCCCGGGCCGCTTGTCGTACGCGATGTCCTCGACCCGCACGAAGCGGAAGACGTTCTCGCCGTCCAGAGGTGCCACTGTGTCCTGCGCGTTCATGTTCGCGTTCCCCCACTGGTCGAGCACCCACTGAGGGCCGTCCGGGGGCGGCCCGGTCACGGGAGGAGACACCGGCGGAGCCTGCATGTTCGTGTATCCGGCGTTGGCCGAGCGCAACTCCGTGCCGTTCGCCTTCTTCCCCCGTGCGACGTCCTTCGGGACCTTGATGAAGTGCCCTCCGATTTCGGTCGTCGTATCGCCCGGAGCGAAGTCGAAGTAGTCGTCGTAGCCCGCGTCGTCCGAGACGAACGCCCAGAGATCGCCCTCGTCGTTCCACAGAGCGTCGGTGTCCGGAGCGATGTAGCTGTAGAGCTGTGACCACGCGGTCTTGTACGGCGCGGCAAGCGGTGTCGTGAAGAACGTGTCATCACCGGAGAGAATAACGAGGTCCTCATACCCGGGTACAGCGACGTCGTTCTCGTGGTTGTGCCGTCCCATGCCGTAGATCGTCTTGCGCTTTCCGGTCTGGGCGTCCAGCGCTACGACGACGCCGGTCTGCTCGGCACCGTCCGTGCCGGGCGCGATGAACGATGGTCCGGGCCACGACCTCCCGCTCCGGAAGACCCAGTCCTGGGCCTCCTCGTTCGCGAAGTAGATAGGCCGGTCGAATCCCTCCTTGTCGGTCGCCAGATAGCTCGAGCAGAAGCGGTGGAAGTTCTCTCCGCTCGAGACGAGATACTTCGCGGAGAGCAGTGCACCCGTCTGCTGGTTCATGACGAGTTGGCTCACCTGCGAGTTGTCGAAGTCGTTCTGGTTGGCCTCGCTGGGCGTCGCGGGCGGTGCAGCCCCGAAGGGCGAGTTGAACGGGAACGGCACGGTCGACGTCTCGTGGTTCACGAGCACGTCGACTCGACCCTGACCACGTGTGCGGAACGCAATGCCGTCGGGTATCGACCCGAACTCGTACCCGCCGGGCATCGCGTCTCCGGTCGAGAGAATCGGGACGGTCGACTGCGCCGGATCGAGGACTGTGATCATTGGGTCTTGAGAGTTCCCGTAGGGGCTCGCCTGCTCCCCGGCGGACGCTCCCGCAGTCGTCAAGCCGACGAGCGCAACACTCGTGGCCACCAGCACGCTGAACCTGCGACTTCTCACTGTCTCCCCTTCCCTCGTCTGACGTGGTGACCCTAACCGCATGGAAGATTTCGTGCTCAGCCCTCGAGTGCCGAGAGCATGAGGTCGAGGAGCAACGCCGGATCTCGCTGGATCTGCGTGCTCGACGACGCGCGCTTCTCGAGTGAGAGCTCGTCTGGTCGGGTCAAGACCCGCAATCTCCCTTCGTTCACTAGAGCTGTGTCTACCGCGCCGAGCCGACCGGCAAACGTCGTGTAGACAGGGACGCCCAGAGCCACGGCCTCCCGGTTCATCGTCCCGCCCGCCGAGACGACGAGGTCGGACAGCGCAACGAGGCTCTGCGCGTCAATTGCGTGCTCCGGCACGACGAGCGACGGGAGCGCTCGGCCAACGATTGCCTTGCGTTGCTCGACCGTGCGGGGGAGGACGACGGCGTGCACGCTCGGATCGTGGCCGAGACGGTCGAGCACCTCGCCGAAGAGCGGGTTGCCGTGCCGGTGGTAGAGGGACACCTCGGGCGGCGTTCGCACGACGACCAGGACGCGCTCGCGGTCGAGGCCGAGATCCGTGAGAACGGTTGCATCCGGCTCGAAGCCGTGGAGGTAGTACTCCTCCTTCAGGCCCGGGTAACGGCGCACCTTCCGGGGCCGTGCGCCGAGGTGATCGAGGCGGTCCTGCGGGATCGCTTCGGGAACGACGACTCGCCTAGCCGCGCGGCAGCCGAGGCCGTGCTGTGCGCGTGCGAACTCGTAGTCGAACGCGTACGCGGACGGGATTCCGAGCGACCGCGCGACGAGCGGGAGCTCGTGGGACGCGTGCGAGAGAGCGACGTCGAAGCCGCTTTTCCCTGCGAATCGCCGAAGTGCGCGCACACGCCCTCCCATCGCTCGTGCCTTCCCGAGCGAGCCGGCTCCGCCGTGTCTCGGGCCGACCACGGCATGCGGGATTCCGTGGAGCTCGAGCAGCTCGACCGTCTGCGCGTACTCGCGCGTCGTGACGCTGACGTCGTGCCCGCGAGCCTCGAGGAGCCTGACGAGCGGTAGAAAGAACGGCACCTGGGGAGAGTTCGAGACGTCGATCCAGACGCGCACGGCATGACACTAGCGACTCACGGATAAGCTTCGCTTATGGACACGCGCCAGCTGGCAGCATTCTGCGCGGTCGTCGAGCGCCGGAGCTTCTCGCAGGCGGCCGAGCGTCTCGGCGTCACGCAACCCGCGGTCTCCCTCCAGGTGCGAGCGCTCGAGAAGCGCCTGGGGATGCGGCTTCTCGACCGCTCGGGTCGACGTGTCGAGCCGACGGAGGCCGGCTGGCAGCTCTACCGAGGCGCGCAGCGCATGCTCGTCCTCGAGGACCAGATCGTCGCGGGTGTGGCGGCGACCGCGGAGGGGGACCTCTCCGGAGACCTCGTGATCGGAGCATCCACGGGGCCGGCGGCGATCGCGGTCCCGGTCGCCCTGTGCGCGTTCCAGCGCGAGAACGCGGATGTGCGCGTGTTCCTCACCGTCTCCGACACCCACTCGGTGGTCGAGCGGGTTGCTGCGCGTGAGCTCGAGCTGGGCATCGTGGGAGCGTCGAGGCGCCACCGGGGCGTTCGCTTCGAGCCCTTCTTCTCCGATCAGGTGATCCTCGCGTGCCCGCCCGGGCACCCGTTCGCGGGACGA
>JAIBJO010000182.1 GCA_020029615.1 Actinomycetota bacterium | reverse complement strand
CGATCGAGGCGATCCCGATCACGATCGCGGCGACGAACCAGTTCCTCCGCACGGTATCGAGTCTAACCGTCGCCTCACCACGGCCTTGCGGACCTCCTCGGCGAAGAAGACGACCGGTGCCCAGACGATGAGGGCGAGCCACCACCACCACGGGATCGGCGCCTGGTGAAACGCGTGATTGAGGCCCGGGACATAGACGAGAGCCACGGCGAGCGCGAGCTCGAACCCGATGCCTATGAGCAAGAAGCGATTCGACGTGAGCCCGATCGAGAACACGGAGCGGCTCTCCGTTCGCATGGCCTGGCCGGCCCCGACCTGGCCCATCACGATGGCCGTCTGCGTCATGGTCGTCGCCTGGAGGTACGCAGTTCCGGCATCGGGCAGCGCAGCCGGAGGTCGCCAGCCGCCGAGGAGGAAGCCTACGAAGAAGCTCGTCATCGCGCCGATGCCCTCGAGCAGGCCGACGAACCCGTAGACGCGGGCCAGCACTCTCCTCGACAGGAGCCGCTCGCCGCGCGGCCGCGGCGGCCTGCTCATCGTGCCGGGCTCGGGGCGCTCTGTTCCGAGAGCGATCGCAGGCAGCATGTCCGTGCCGAGATCGATCGCGAGCACCTGCATCACCGTCAGCGGGAGCGGGATCGCGCCGCCGGCGACACCCCAGGCGAGAAAGGGAACGAGCTCTCCGACGTTCGAGCAGAAGTGGTACGCCGCGAAGCGGCGGATGTTGTCGTACACCGCCCGGCCTTCCTCGACCGCGGCGACGATCGAAGAGAAGTTGTCGTCGAGGAGCACCATGTCGGCCGTCTCGCGGGCGACGTCGGTGCCGCTTCGACCCATCGCGACTCCGATGTCGGCCTCCTTGAGCGCAGGCGCGTCGTTCACGCCGTCTCCGGTCATCGCCACGATCTCGCCTCCCGCGCGGAGGACCTGCGCCAGCCGGAGCTTCTGCTCGGGAGAGATGCGCGCGAAGATGACGCCGCGCTCGGCCACGTGCCCGCGGAGCTCCTCGTCGGCGAGCTCGTCGAGATCTCGCGGCCCGATGACGTGAGCCTCGTCGCGCACGAGGCCGATCCGCCGAGCAACTGCCTCGGCGGTGAACCCGCTGTCTCCGGTCACCATGATCACGCGAATCCCGGCGGCCTGACAGCTCGCGATCGCGGAGGCGACCTCCGGCCGTGGGGGGTCGAGCATGCCGGCGACGCCGAGCAGCTCGAGGTCGCGCTCAACCTCGTCGGGCCCCTCTGCGTCGTCCGGCAGCACACGCCGGGCGAAGGCGAGGACGCGGAGCGCTCCACGCTCCATCTCCTCGGCCGCGGAGAGCGCGCGTGCCCGGTCGGCGTCGCCCAGGGTCGTTCGTGGGACGACGACCTCCGCGGCTCCCTTCACGTATGCGATTCGCCGCCCGCCGACGAGATGAACGGTGGTCATGCGCTTGCGGGTCGAGTCGAACGGGAGCTCGGCGACGCGCGGTCGTCGAGCCGCCTCGTGCTCGTGCCGTAAGCCACCCTTCTCCGCGACGACCACGAGGGCCGCTTCCGTCGGGTCGCCGACGATCTCGGTGCCCGAGGGTCCAGTAGTGAGCCGGGCGTCGTTGCAGAGGAGCGCAGATCGCAGCAGCTCGCGGATCGGGTGCGCACTGGTCACTGTCCCGTCCTGGCGAAAGCGCCCGAACGGCTCGTACCCGGCGCCCTCGACCTCGAACCAGCCGTGCTCGGGCGACCACAGTCGCTCGACGGTCATCTCGTTCTCGGTCAAGGTCCCGGTCTTGTCCGTGCAGATCACGGTCGTCTCGCCCAGCGTCTCCACGGCCGAGAGCCGTCGCACGAGCGCGTTTCGCTTCGCCATCCGCTGCGTCCCGAGTGCAAGTGAGAGCGTCACCGTGGGCAGCAGCCCTTCAGGCACGTTCGCGACGGTCACGCCGATCGCGAACACGAAGCGCTCTTCGAGCCCCATGCCGAGGAAGCCGGCGACGAGGAAGAACAGCGACCCGAGACCGAAGGACACAAGTGCCACGACTCGGGTCACCCGTCGGAGTTCCACTTCGAGCGGGCTCGGCTCCTCCTTGCCCCGCTGCGTCAACGCAGCGATGCGCCCGAACTCGGTCGCCATTCCCGTTGCGACGACTATGCCCTCACCGGTTCCGCGAACCACATGCGTTCCCGCGTAGACGAGCTGCTCCGGCTCGACCGGCCGTGACTCGCCGGTGAGCGTCGAGTTGTCGACCCGTAGCTCGTGACGCACGAGCATCTGGCTGTCCGCGCTCACGCGATCGCCCGCCTGGAGCACGACGACGTCGCCCGGAACGAGCTCGTCGGCCGGTATCTCGCACTCCTCCCCGTCTCTACGGACGCGGGCCGTTTGCGGGAGCACCCTGCGCAGCGCCTCGCTCGCTCGCTCGGCCCGATACTCCTGTGCGAAGGCGAAGACCGCGTTCACCAGGATCACGACGAGAATCGCGGCGGTGAGCTGTGGAAGGCCGCCGACGAGTGCGAGCGCGGCCCCGAGCCAGAGGAGGAGCGCGA
>JAIBJO010000111.1 GCA_020029615.1 Actinomycetota bacterium | reverse complement strand
TACGCCTTGCGGCGCACGCCCTCGCGGATGAAGCCCGACCGCTCAGCGTGGCGCATCGCGCGCTCGTTGAAGCCGTAGACCTCGAGCTGAAGGCGATGGAAACCGAGGTCGTCGAACAGGTGCCTCTGGAAGAGCCGTGCCGCGCTATCGGCGACCTGCCCGCCCCGGAAGTCGGGGTGCACGGCAAGGCCGCCGAGGTTCGCGATCCGGCTTCGGACGTTCGTCCGCTCGAAGCCCATCGTGCCCGCCCGCTCGCCGTCGACCTCGATGACGAACACGCCGAAGCTCTCGGGCTCGGAGTCCGAGCGCGCGACTTCCTGCAGGATCTCCTCGCGTCCCTTCGCCCGCACGGCCGCGAGGAACGGCTCGACGTCCTCGTGAGTCACGAGGTCGACGACGAAGTCGACGTCGTCCGAACGCGCTCGACGGACGGAGATGCTCACGCCGGGCTCTCCTGGGCGCTGTGCCCGAGAAGTCGCTGCCCCGACGCCAGGACGACGCCGAGCAGGATGAGGCCGAGACCGCCGAGTGCCACGGGGCTGATCGGCTCCTCGAGCAGCACTGCGCCGTAGACGACGGCGAACCCCGGCATCAGGAACGTCACGAGCGACAGGCGACGGCTGCCGAACAGCCGCAGCATCCTGAAGAGCAGCAGCTGCCCGAGGAATGTCGGGACGAGCGCCAGCGCGGCGAGTCCGGCGAGCGCCGTCGCCCCCGGCAGCTGTGTGGGTGGATTCGCGATCGCGAACGGCAGCAGAACGAGCGCGCCGGCGATCATCGATCCGGTAGCGAGAACGGGGCCCGCAGTGCCGTGGACCCGGAGCTGGCCGTAGATGCCACCGGCGGCGTAGGACACGGAGGAAAGGACGACGGCGAACGTCCCCGCGACGGCCCACGCGCCCCCGTCGGGGTGGATCCCGGTGATCAGGGCAACGCCACCGAGCCCGACCGCCAGCCCCGCCACCTGGCCGGGGCGGAGAGGGTCGTGGGGCAGGAATCGCAAACCGAGGATGGCGACGAAGATCGGTACGGACGCTTGCGCGATTCCGGCGATGCTCGAGTCGACGTGCGTTTCGCCCCACGCCACGAGCGTCATCGGCACCGCGGCGTTGATGATCCCGAGCACGAGGCACGGCCGCCACGCCGCCCTGAGCTGGTCGAGCGCCGACCGGGCTCCGGCTCGATGCACGAGGTAGCCGGCCAGTAGCACGGCCGCGAGTCCGAGCCTGAGGTCGGTCATTGCAGCCGGCGGAATGTCCGCGACGGCCAGCTTGATGAACAGGTACGACGCGCCCCACATCGCCGCGAGAAGCAAGAGCATCGGCCAGTAGGAGCGCATCGCCGCAGGCTACCGCCGAGCCATCGGCATGCAGGCGTTCGCCGGTTCGAGCAGACTCCGACGGATGGAGCCGTCCGAGGAGATCCGCCGCGTCGTCCACCGGTGGATGACGGCGAACGCCGAGGGCGACCCCGACGCACTGCTCGCGAGAATCTCGGAGCATCCGGGCTTGCTCGCGATCGGTACCGATGCCGCTGAGTGGTGGCACGGTCAGGAGCGCCTGGTCTGGAGGCGCCAGATCGAGGAGTCGGGTGGGTTCCCCATCACCTGGGACGAGATCGAAGCGTGGGAGGAGGGAAGCGTGGGATGGGCCGGCATGCGTTTCGCCTTCCACTCGTCAGAGGAGGCGGCAGAGGCGCGCGCGACCTTCGTGCTTCATCTCGAGCACGACGAGTGGAAGATCGTGCAGGCGCACTGGTCGATTCCGACGCCGAACGAGGTGCTGGGGATGACGCTCACCGTCAGCCTCGACCAGCTGGAGAAGGCGATCCAACGTGACCGACCCGACCTCGCGCGCAACCTCGCCGCCGACGGCACGGTGACCATCGTCTTCACCGACATCGTGGACTCGACGGTCTTGACCACACGGCTCGGCGACCACGCTTGGCTCGAGGTCCTCCGCCGGCACAACGGCTTGATCGAGGACGCTGCAGGGGCACACGGCGGCACCGTGGTCGAGACCCAGGGCGACGGGTCGATGCTCGCCTTCTCGAGCACGCGGCGGGCGGTCGCCTGCGCGAAGGTGATCCAGGCCGAGATCGACCGTGTCTTCGCGGGTGCCTCGCCGCCGATCCGCGTCAGGATCGGCGCTCACACCGGTGACGCGCTCCACGAGGCCGACCACTTCTTCGGCACGACCGTGCACTACGCGGCGCGCGTCGCCAGCCAGGCGCTCGGGGGCGAGGTGCTCGTCTCCAACCTCGTGCGCGAGCTCGTCACGGGCCGGGACATCGAGTTCCTCGAGAGCCGCGACGTGGAGCTGAAGGGGCTCGAAGGCTCGCACCGGCTCTCCGCAGTCGCTCTCGACTGAGCCGTCCGCGACGCTCGGCTAAGCTGACGCCCTGAGCACCGCGGCGGATCCGGCGCTCCATCGCGCACTCGGCCTCACCAACGGAGAGTTCGAGCGGATCTGCTCGCTGCTCGAGCGCGACCCGAACGACTTCGAGCTCGCCGTGTTCTCGCTCCTGTGGTCGGAGCACTGTGGGTACAAGCACTCGGCGCTGCTCCTCAAGAGGCTTCCCTCGAGCGGGCCGCGTGTGCTCCAGGGGCCGGGCGAGAACGCCGGCGTGCTCGACCTCGGAGACGGCCTCGCCGTCGCGTTCAAGGTCGAGAGCCACAACCATCCATCCGCGGTCGAGCCGTTCCAGGGCGCAGCGACGGGCGTGGGAGGGATCCTGCGCGACATCGTCGCGATGGGGGCTCGGCCGGTCGCCCTTCTCGACAGTCTCCGTTTCGCCGAGCCCGACCACGCGTTCTCGCGCGCCGTCGGCGGCATCGGCGCGTACGGGAACTCCGTGGGAGTCGCGACCGTCGGCGGCGAGGCGGTCTTCGACGAGGCGTACCGCGACAACTGCCTCGTGAACGCGATGTGCGTCGGTCTGCTCCCGGTCGAGCGGGTGATGCGCGCGAAGGCGACCGTGGCAGGCCAGCGCGTCGTCCTCTACGGGGCGACAACCGGCCGCGACGGTATCGGTGGCGCGTCCGTTCTCGCGAGCCAGGAGCTCGACGACGACGCCGCCGAGAAGCGCCCGTCCGTCCAGATCGGCGATCCGTTCACCGGCAAGAAGCTGATCGAGGCGTCCCTCGAGCTCGTCTCGGCCGGTCTCGTGGAGTCACTCCAGGACTGTGGCGCAGCCGGTATCGCCTCGTCGCTCTCCGAGATGGCCGCCGATTTCGGGATCGACGTCCACCTCGACCGCGTACCCCTGCGCGAGGAGGGGATGGAGCCGTGGGAGGTGATGATCTCCGAGAGCCAGGAGCGGATGATCGCAATCGTTCGCCCGGAGATGCTCGAGGCAGTGGACTCGATCCTCGATCGCTGGGAGCTCGAGCACGCGGAGATCGGTGAGGTCACGGCAACCGGGGAGCTCCGCGCGTACTGGCACGGCGAGGTCGTTGGCGAGATCCCGGCGGGTTTGCTGACGGGCGAGTGCCCGCGGTACGAGGTCGCACGCGCGCGGCGCATGCCGACTGCAGAGCGCGAGATCGTGAATGCGCCTCCCGTCGCGCAGGCGCTGGTCGAGCTTCTCGCTTCGGACGGGCTGCGCAGCCGCGAGTTCGTCTTCAGGCGCTACGACCAGCTCGTGGGCTCGCGGACGGTACGTCGCCCGGGGCTCGACGCCGCCGTCCTGCGGCTCAGGCCGTCGCTGCGCGGCCTTGCTCTGTCCCTGGACGGTCAGGGCCGCATCGCCCGTCTCGACCCGTTCACCGGCGGCGCGCTCGCCGTGCTCGAGGCGGCGCGCAACGTCGCCTGCGTGGGAGGGGAGCCCCTCGGTTTCACGGATTGCCTCAACTTCGGCAACCCGGAGAAGCCCGAGATCGGCTGGGAGCTCGCCGAGGCGATCGAAGGCATCGCCGCAGCCTGCGACGTGCTCGGCGCGCCTGTCGTGTCCGGGAATGTCTCGCTCTACAACGAGACGAGCGGACGCGCGATCCACCCGACTCCCGTCGTGGGTGCCGTGGGCCTCGTCGAGGACGTGCGCCGCGTGCCGAAGGGTTGGCGCGAAGGCGACGTGATCTTCGTGGCGGCTGCATCCGCCCTTTCCCTCGCCGGCTCGGAATACCAGGCGCGCCACGGCGAGGTGAGTGGGCCGCCGTCGCGGCTCGATCTCGAAGCCGAGGCCCGACTCGTCGCGTTTCTGTGGCGAGTTGCTCCACTCGCGACGCTCGCTCACGACGCCTCCGAAGGAGGGCTCGCCGTGTGCCTCGCGGAGGCTGCGCTCTACTCCGGCCTGGGCGCGCGAACCGAGCTCGGCGACGATCCGCTCGAGCTCTTCGGCGAGGTGGGCGGTCGCGCCGTCGTCGCATGCGCTCCTGCCGCATCCGCCGAGATCGAGAGTGTTGCGGGCGAGTTGAGCGTCCCGCTGCACCGGGCCGGCGAGGCAGGCGGGGGTACTCTGCTCGGAGTGGAGCTTTCCCGGCTTCGCGAAGCCTTCGAGGGGCCTGACCCGTGAGGAGCGACTGACATGTGCGGAGTCTTCGGCATACGCTCGGAGGAGCGGGACGTCTCGCGTCTTGCGTACTTCGGCCTGTTCGCCCTCCAACACCGCGGCCAGGAGGCAGCCGGGATCGCCGTCTCGGACGGCGGCCGTCTCACGGTGCTTCGCGAGATAGGTCTCGTGGCCCACGCGTTCGACGAGCAGCAGCTCCAGGCGCTCCCCGGGGAGGTCGCGATCGGCCACACGCGCTACTCGACGACGGGCGCGAACAAGTGGGCGAACGCGCAGCCGCTCATCCACCACGGCCGCGCCCGCACCGTCGCGCTCGGCCACAACGGCAACCTCGTCAACGTCGAGGAGCTGCGCGACGAGCTGATCGGCGACGGAGTGAAGCTCGCCTCCGGCCTGGACTCCGAGGTCATCGCGGCCCTGATCGCGCGCGACCCGGCGCCGCTCGCGGATGCGGTCGCTGCGACGATGGCGCGACTCGAAGGCGCGTACTCGGTCACTGCCCTCGTCGACGGCACGCTGGTCGCCTTCCGCGACCCCTTCGGGTTTCGCCCGCTCACGCTCGGGCAGCTCGGAGAGGACTGGGTCATCGCCTCGGAGACCTGCGCGCTCGATCTCGTCGGCGCGGACGTCGTGCGCGACGTGCAGCCGGGCGAGGTCGTCTGGGTCGACGAAGAGGGGCTGCACGCGGCGCAGGCTGTTCCTTCAGGTCGCAACGCGCTTTGCATCTTCGAGCACGTCTACTTCGCGCGGCCGGACTCGCGCGTCGGCGGCGTCGAGGTGCACGGCGCGCGCGTCCGCATGGGCGAGCGGCTCGCGGAGGAAGCTCCGGTCGAGGCCGATCTCGTCATCGGCATCCCCGATTCCGGCACACCCGCCGCGATCGGCTTCTCCAAAGCCTCCGGGATCCCGTTCAACGAGGCGCTCATCAAGAACCGCTACGTCGCACGCACGTTCATCCAGCCGGAACAGGGCATGCGAGAGCAGGGCATCCGCATGAAGTTCAACCCGCTCGACGAGGTCGAGGGGAAGCGCATCGTGGCGGTCGACGACTCGATCGTCCGCGGCAACACGATGCGCCAGCTCGTGCAGATGCTCCTCGACGCCGGCGCCGCCGAGGTGCACGTGCGCATCTCGTCTCCGCCAGTCGTCTCCCCGTGCTTCTACGGGATCGACATGGCCGACGAAGACGAGCTCGCGGCTGCACACCGCTCGGTGGAGGAGATGCGCGCGCACGTCGGCGCCACGTCGCTCCACTACCTCTCGGTCGACGGGATGCAGGCGGCGACGACGCTCCCCGAGGACTCGGTGTGTCGGGCGTGCTTCACCCGGAACTATCCGACGAGCGTGCCGCCGAAGGTCGAGAAGCTCCGCTTCGAGCCCGCGCCCGCGTAGCGGGACTCGGCCGAAGCCGCCGTCTTGCGGCCCTCCGGCTCGTCCGGCACGATTGGAGAGTGGAGGACGACGAGGCGACCACCCTGATGCTCGAAGCGCTCTTCGACATCAGGACCATGGTCTCCGAAGTTCACACGGTCGTGATGGCAATCGTGGAGGACGACGATGGCGAAGAAGAGGAAGAAGACGCCTGAGGAGCGTGCGGCAGAGCGTGCCTATCGCGAGGATCTCGATCGGCGCATGCTCGAAATGATCGAGCGCTTGAAGGCGACCACCGCCGAGAAGCGCGCGGCCGCCGAAGGCAGTTGAGCACGATGTAGGGGCGAGGCTTGCCTCGCCCTCGTCCTGAGGGAAGATTCGCCCGTGACGGACGGCGAGCTCGCGTACCTGACTCCCGAGGCCAAGGCTCGGATCGGGATCGACCGCATGCTCGACGCGGCGGGTTGGGCGGTGCAGGACGCGCGCGCCGCGAACCTCTCCGCTGCGCAGGGCGTCGCCGTCCGCGAGTTCGTCATGAAGCCGCCGCACGGCCGCGCCGACTACCTCCTCTTCCTCGACGGCGCCGCGGCCGGAGTGGTCGAGGCGAAGAAGGAGGGCGAGACGCTGCGCGGCGTCCAGTGGCAGACGGCAAAGTACGTCGAGGGCGTCCCCGAAGAGGTCCCGACGGCACTCGAGGGGGCGCTCCCCTTCGTCTACGAGTCGACCGGCGCCGAGACCCACTTCACCAACACGCTCGATCCGGACGCCGCCAGCCGCGAGGTGTTCTCGTTCCACCAGCCGAGGACCCTTGCCGGCTGGCTCGAGCAGATCCGCGAGCACCCGACGGCCCCGACGCTCCGCCATCGCCTGCGCGCTCTCCCCGAGCTGACGCCGGTGGGCCTCTGGACGGCGCAGTTCATCGCCATCCAGAACCTCGAGCGATCCCTGGCCGCCAACCGTCCGCGCGCGCTCATCCAGATGGCGACCGGGTCCGGGAAGACCTTCACCGCCGCCAACGTCGCCTACCGACTCGTCAAGCACGCGGACGCGCGCCGGATCCTCTTTCTCGTCGACCGCGCAAACCTCGGCAGGCAGACGCTGAAGGAGTTCCAGGGCTTCTCGACCCCGGACGACGGGCGCAAGTTCACCGAGCTCTACAACGTCCAGCACCTGTCGTCGAACTACGTCGACCCGGTCGCGCGCGTGACGATCTCGACGATCCAGCGTGTCTACTCGATCCTCCGCGGCGACACCGTCCTCGCCGAGGAGCTCGACGAGCACTCGGCCTTCGAGGTCGCGGGCGAGCTCGTCCCCGTCGAATACAACGAGAGAGTCCCGCCCGAGTTCTTCGACGTCGTGATCGTCGACGAGTGCCATCGCTCGATCTACGGCCTCTGGAGGCAGGTGCTCGACTACTTCGACGCCTTCACGATCGGGCTCACCGCGACGCCGAACAAACAGGCATTCGGCTTCTTCGACCAGAACCTCGTGATGGAGTACGGCCACGAGCAGGCGGTCGTGGACGGCGTCAACGTCGACTTCGACGTCTACCGGATCCGCACCGAGATCACGGAGCGCGGCGCGACGATCGACGCCGGCCTGTGGACGCAGTTCCGCGACCGCCAGACGCGGCGCCGGCGCTGGGAGCTCCTCGACGACGAGCTGCCGTACACGGCGGCCGAGCTCGACCGCAAGGTCGTCGCGCGCGACCAGATCCGCACGGTGCTCGAAACCTTCCGCGACCGCCTCTTCACGGAGATCTTCCCCGGGCGCAAGGAGGTGCCGAAGACGCTGATCTTCGCGAAGGACGACGCGCACGCCGAGGAGATCGTCGAGATCGCCCGCGAGGTCTTCGGCAAGGGCAACGACTTCGTCGCGAAGATCACCTACAAGGCGACCGGCCGCAAGACGGACGACCTGATCGCCGCCTTCCGCCCCTCGCCGAACCCGCGGATCGCGGTGACCGTGGACATGATCGCCACGGGCACCGACGTGAAGCCGCTCGAGTGCGTCTTCTTCATGCGCTCGGTGCGCAGCCGCACCTACTTCGAGCAGATGAAGGGGCGCGGCGTGCGCGTGATCTCG
>JAIBJO010000181.1 GCA_020029615.1 Actinomycetota bacterium | reverse complement strand
TGAAGCTCCACATCGGCGAGCTTGCCGGCGGGAACGCTGCGATCGTTGGGAACTACCTTGACGTACGTGTGCATGATGCGACCTCCGGGTTGAGCCCGCGGAATGCGGGCGGTTGGACGCGGGGAGACTGGCGACCGAGTCGACCTGGCTCGGTTTCATGCCGTGGCCTCGTTCGGCTGCGGTGTGGAGAGGCGCTGCCACAGCCACCGCTGCAGCGCCTGCAGGCCGAGGAGCTGCGCATCGACCGGCGCGAAGAGGCAGTGCTGACTTCGGTACGTCGCCCGATGCCATTCTAGTTCCATCGCGTTGACGAGCACGATGCGGGCGACCTTCCGACCGAACTCGTTGTTGAATGGGATCGGAGTCGCAGCGAATCCGGCGACGTCCGAGAAGTTCGAGGTGTAGAGCGTCAGCGTTGACGGTCCGTCCATTGCCGGCCGGGCCGTCGTCACGTACGCGTGGTAGATCCGAAGCTGCCCGCCGATGTCGACCGAGATGGTCGGCGTGATGGTTCTCGTGCACATGTCTGGCCTCCTTCGATCAATCGATTCCGAGTGGGTTGTCGTGTGGTTCACAGTCAGGGGGGCCATCACGTAAGAGCCAAGGACGGGCTCGACCGAGGCCCGCTCAAGGCCGCGAGCCCCGCAACGCGGGGTCGGAGCGCAGCGACGAGCCTTGAACGGGCTGAGGCGAGCCGTAGACTCGGAACACGTGATGGCCCTCGGTGTCCGCATGGCGTCACCTCGTGATGCCGCTGTACGGGGCGCGCATCGTTCCGCCTTCGTTGAAGCTGTAGTAGCGGTCGCCGTCGCCGACGATCAGGTGGTCGAGCAGCGCGATGTCGAGCACGTCGGCTGCGGCGCAGAGTCGAACGGTCAGTCTCGCGTCGTCTGGGCTCGGCGAGGGGTCACCGCTCGGATGGTTATGGACAACGATCAGCGCCGTCGTTCCGGGTGTGAGACACGCCGGCACGAAGACGTCGGGAATGGACACTGGCGCGATCGAGCGCGATCCGCGCGCGAGCAGGTGCCAGGCCAACAACCTGTGCCGTGTCGAGAGACACGCCACACCGAAGTTCTCGACGAGCTCACCGGCGAGAAGTGGTGCGAGGGTCGCCGCGGCGATACGGGGCGTGGACAATGCGAGGGTCGGCACATCGACGACTCGCCCTTCCCCGTCGCGCAACGGGCGGTACATGCAGACGAGCTCACGCACGCGGTGACCGCGTGCCGGGCCGGGCGAGGCACAGTTCTGGTGAGGCATGTCAGGATTCCTTTCGTCGGGAGGCGCGTGGCCCTGAGGGCGACGCACGGGAAGTAGTGCGTGAACGTGGGGTGGGCTGCCCCTTGCCCGAGCGGAGAGAGAGACCGAGCCGGCGCGTCAGGCGTCGGAGGTCTGCGGGCGTCCAGCTGTGGCGCTCGGCAAGGGCGATCGCGAGGGCGTGGGGGTAGAGCGAGGAAGGAAGCGCTCGACTCGCGGGCACCAGCGCCTGGAAGGCATCGGAGACGTGCAGTTCATCGAGCAGCACGCGCCACAGGCGTGGCGTCCAGGTGAGGTCCCGGGTGTGGTCGGCCAGGGTGCGAAGGCACGCCTCGCGGGCGTCGAGTCGCCAACGCTGCACCTGGGCGCATTCCTGCGCCCAGGTGCTCGACCGAGTGGAACGCCGCCGTACAGCAGAACCGTCGCGCATGGCAGACACCTCCGTCTAGAGCGGCCTTGGCTCTGAGAGCGGAGGCGACCGCATGCGCGACGGCGAGCCGCGGGCGGTGATGAAGGACGTGGCGTGGCGCCGACGCCCGTTGTGCGTGGGAAGGTGCCGCCGGAGCTGTGCCCGGGCGGCCGGCGACCAGGGCCTAGTGGACCGTGGTCAGGAGGCGACTGGCGGCGCGATCGAGGGCGAAGCGGCCGTCCTGCCAGGGCGTGCGCTGGCTCAATCGCGTGAGCCCTTGCACGTAGCCCCAGACCGAACGCGGATTCGTCTCGTGCGCCTCCGCCAACGTGTACGCCTCGTCGGCCTGCTTCTGCGACAGGTCACATCGCTGCAGGGCCGACTCGATCACCGCGTCGCGCGTCGGTCCGAGTTCCTGAGAGACGGCTCGCAGGAGCACCAGACGATCGTGTGCGGCATCCGCGTCGAGGGCCGTGCGGACCGTCTCGAGCGAGCTGGTCCACGCGTCCTGAATCGACGCACCCACGTGTCGGCGCCGGAAGCCGACGACGTGCTGGAAGCCCCAGATGATGTGGTTGCCGCAGACCGCGCGGAACAAGAACACATCCAGGGTGAGGGCGGCGGCACCGACGTCGCTGTTCCGGAGAATGAATCCGCGGAACAAGCCAGCATGCGACGCATCGGTGGGGTCGTCGAGGTCACGGTTGCCGTCCACGAGGAACAGGAACATGTCTCGATCTCCCAGATAGGCGCCGGACGGAACCCGTTCAGCGCCGAACACACCGTCCTTGTAGCCGAGCGGCAGGGACCAGGCCGGATGCTGGGCCATGAGGTCGAGCACCCGGCCGGCCAGCTCGTCGTGGTGGACCCGCGCGTACCTCGG
>JAIBJO010000024.1 GCA_020029615.1 Actinomycetota bacterium | reverse complement strand
GACACACTTTCCCTCGTGGAATGGCGTCTCGTGGCCGACGTGCCGGCGGAGGACGTGCGCCGGCTGCTCTCCATCGCCCGCCGACGGACGTTCCGCAAGGGTGAGGTTGTCTTCCATCGCGACGATCTCGCGGAGTCGCTCCACCTCGTCGTGCGAGGACGCTTCGCAGTCCGCATCACGACGTCCCGCGGAGAAAGCGCTCTCCTCGAGGTGCTCGGCCCGGGAGACTCGTTCGGCGAGCTCGCTCTGCTGCTGCCGGACAGCCGCCGCTCGGCCACGATGGAGGCGCTCGAGGAGGGCGAGACCCGGTCCGTCCTCCGCGACGACTTCGCGCGTCTGCAGGTCGAGCACCCTGGCGTCAAGGACGTCCTCCTGCGCCTCCTCGCGCAACAGCTTGCCCGGGCCAGTGACCGCATCGTCGAGGCGCACTACACGGACGCCGAGACACGCGTGCGACGACGACTCTGCGAGCTTGGCGAGCGCTACGCGACGGGCGAGGGCGAGGCCGTCCTTCCCTTCACGCAGGAGGACCTGGCCGGCATGGCGGGCACCTCTCGCGCAACGGTGAACCGCGTGCTGCGTGACGACGAGAGACGGGGCAACGTCGAGCTCGGCCGCGGGCGGATTCTGGTTCGCGATCTCGAAGGGCTCCGTAGGCGCGCACGTTGACGCACGCGTGGGGCGGCGCCTATTGCGATCCCTGCGGGCCAGGGTGAGAATCGCTTGGTGGCAGAGCTTCCGCACGGCACGGTCACGCTTCTCTTCACCGACATCGAGGGATCGACGCAGCTCCAGCATCGCCTCGGCGAGCGCTACCAGGAGGTCGTAGGAGAGCATCGTCGTCTGCTGGAGGCGGCATTCGCCGAGCACGGCGGAGTAATCGTCGATCGCCAGACCGAGTCCTTCTTCGTCGTCTTCACGAGGGCGCGGCACGCAGCCCAGGCCGCCGCGGACGCTCAGCTTGCGCTCGCCGAGCACGTCTGGCCGGACGGAGTGCAGGTCAAGGTGCGCATGGGCATCCACTCGGGCGACCCGGAGGTGGCCGGCGACCGCTACGTCGGCCTCGCCGTCTCCCGCGCGGCGCGCATCGGCGCCTCGGCTCACGGCGGCCAGGTCCTGCTGTCGTCGTCGGCGCGTGCACTGCTCTCCGATCACGATCGGACTGCCCTCAGAAGCCTCGGCTCCTACCAGCTCAAGGACTTCGAAGAGCCCGAGCCGATTTCGCAGCTCGTCGTCGACGGGCTTCCCTCGCAGTTCCCGCCGCTGCGAACGGGAACGAAGCCCTCACGACGCAAGTGGTTGCTCGTCGCTGCGGCTGCACTGGTTCTCGTCGGCGGGATAGTCGGTGCTGTCGTCGCTCTCACCGGCGGCTCCTCCGGTCTCTCGGCCATCGGCCCGACCTCGGTCGGCGTCATCGATCCGAAGACGAACACGCTCGTGGACGAGGTTCCGCTCGGCTTCAAGTCCAACATGATCGCGGCCGGGGAAGGCTACGTCTGGGTCGTCGATCCGAAGGGAAGCACGCTCTGGAGGATCGACCCTCGCACGCACGAGGTGAGCACGATCGGAATCGCAGTCGGGGCGGGTGCAGTGCCTTTCGGGATCGCCGTCGGCAGGGGAGCCGTCTGGCTGGCGGTGCTGCGGGGTGAGAGGCAGGTCGTGCTCGAGCTCTCGCCCGACGTGGGCGATCTGCGGCGCACGATTCCCTACGGAGGCGAAGCTGGCGGGCGGTTACTGTTCAGGCTGCAGCCGCTTGCGGTCGGCGGCGGTGCCGTCTGGGCGATCGATGCCGCCGAGGGGACGATCTGGCGGATCGATCCACGGAAACGGAAGTTGGTGGAAGAGCTCGACGCGACGTCGCTCGCCGCCGAGCTCGGAGCAGTCTGGATAGCAGGAGTGTCCTCGGTCACGAAGATCGACGCTGCGACCGGTCAGGAGCTCGGGCAGGACTCGATCCCTTCGTCGCAGTTCGCCGAGATCGGCTCGATCGCCCTCGGCTTGGAAGCTGTCTGGTACGCGCGGAGCTCGGAGAGCACCTTGTTGAGGATCGACTCTGAGACGGCAACGACAGCAGAGACCTTCTCCGTCGGTAGCGGCCCGAGCGGCATCGCGATCGGTGCGGGGGCGGTCTGGGTCGCATGTAGCGGAGACGGGACGGTCTGGCGCGTCGATTCGCCGAGCGGGAAGTCGACCAAGATCGAGCTCGGCTCAGCTCCCGGCGGGATCGTCGCCGGGTACGGCGCTGTCTGGACCAGTCCCGGCGAGCCCCGCGCCTGAGGTATACCTCCGCGTTGAGTAAGCGTACGATCGACGCCGGCATGCGTCGCGTCTTGCTCTCCGTCGTCGCACTTGCTTCCGGTGCGGCACTGCTCACGACCGCCGCGCCCGCCGACCCCGGGCAGAAGAAGGGCGGCACGCTTCGAATCGCCCGAATCCGAGACCTCGATTCGGTCGACCCAGCACTCGCCTACTCGATTCACGAACGGATGATCCATTTCGCGACCTGCGCCCAGCTCTACACCAATCCGGACAAGCCGGCGCCGGAAGGATTGACAGTGATTCCCGAGGTCGCCCTGGGCTTCCCGACTGTCTCGAAGGACAGACGGACCCAGACGATCGAGCTGAAGCGAACCTATCGCTTCCACACCGGCCAGCCGGTCGGGGCCGCCAAC
This sequence comes from Actinomycetota bacterium, assembly GCA_020029615.1. Classification (GTDB taxonomy): domain Bacteria; phylum Actinomycetota; class Thermoleophilia; order Gaiellales; family Gaiellaceae; genus GMQP-bins7. Next base: position 21,479 of record JAIBJO010000024.1, on the reverse strand, counting down.
TTCGTCGCTGCCTTCAACCGCGTCGCCGCCGTCAACCGCGACGCCGACCCCCAGTACCGCTCGCCGGGCACGGGTTACCTGCACGAGATCGTAGGCGCCGACGCCGTTATCGACGGCAAGGCGCAGACGATCGCAGGCGTCCGTGCGCTCGGCCCGTACGCGCTGCAGATCCGGACAACAAAGCCTCTCGGTGACCTGGCGGCGCGCCTGACAATGCCGTTCTTCTGCCCGATCGCGACGAACACACCGGCCACCGAGATCGAGGATCCCCTCGGCTCAGGGCCGTACTACGTCGCCTCGCGCGTTCGCAACCGCCAGGTCGTGCTCGAGCGCAACCGTTTTTACCGAGGGTCCCGTCCCGCGAACGTCGAGCGGATCGTGTGGACGATCTCCGCACCCGACGCCTGTCGCGCCGCGGTCGAGCAAGACGAGCTCGACTACTGCACGTTCCTAGCCCCTACGGCCGCCCAGGAAATCGCGGCCGAGTACGGCGTCAACAAGGGACGATTCTTCGTCAGCCGGGACCTCAGTACCAACTTCTTCGCCTTCAACCACGACCGGCCTGCGTTCAGGGGATCGGGTCAGATCCCGCTCAAGCAGGCGATCAACTGGGCGATCGACCGACCCGCGCTCGTACGCGCGGCGGGCTACCTGAGCGGGAAGCGGACGGATCAAATCTTGCCCCCGGCGATGGCTCGTGGCGCGAGCATCTACCCGCTCGGAGGTGTGACCGGGCGGAGTCTGGCCAAAGCAAGGGCGCTCCTTGCGAAGGCGAAGCTCAAGCCCAAGACGCTCGTCCTCTACGCAGGCAACACTGGAAATCTTGGAATCGACCCGATCTGGGCTCAGATATTCCAGTTCAACATGAAGCGGCTGGGGATCGACGTCGACGTGAGGTTCTTTCCCCATCCCGCCCAGTACGACAAGGCAGGCACGCGAGGGGAACCGTTCGACGTGGTCATCGACGGGTTTGCGGCCGACTACGCCGACGGGTCCGGGTTCTTCGGCCCGCTGCTGAGCGGAGCCGGCATCACGGCGGCCACTGGCTCAACTACCAATCTCGCCTACTTCGACCGGCCGCGGTACAACCGCGAGATCGAACGCATCAACGGTCTGTTCGGCCAGGCCCGCCGCAGGGCGGCGTGGGCCCAGCTCGACGTCGACATGATCAGAAACGACCCGCCCTGGGCTCCGATCATGAACGCCGCCCACCGCGACTTCATCTCCGAGAGCTTCGGCTGCTACTTCTTCCACCCGGTCGTGTGGCTCGACCTCGCCGCCGTCTGTAAGAAGTAGGCGCGTTGCGGCCGGCCGTTATTCACGGCTTCCGCGGACTCAGAGCGGCTCGAGGGGGAGCTTCGCCGCGACGACCGGCTTCCCGCCGCGCTGGTAGGCGACGTCGACGGAGTCGTTCTGCCGGTACGTCCCGGCAACGCCGACCCAGAGTGAGGCCCAGCGCCAGAAGCCGAGCTTGCCCTCGCTCTTGAGCTCGCGATCGAAGACCAGCGTGCGCCCGTCGATGCGAAAGTCGGCGCCCTCTTCCTGCTGGACGCCGTTGACGAACACCTGAAACGGACGCGCGACGTCCGCGGGCAGCCGCACGCGAGTTCCCCGATACACGCCCTCCGGCACGTTCATAGAATGGCAGCCGGTGCGCCGCTTCAGTCTCGCCTTCGCCGGCATCGTCCTCGTCGCTGCGATCGCCGCACCATCCGCTCTCGCTCAGTTCGCTCCGGTCACACCGGAGTCGCCGAACGCGGAGGGGATCCGGCAGAGCTACCTCTTCGTCTCGATCTTCGTCGCCGGGATCTTCGTCCTGGTCGAAGGCCTCCTGATCGCCTTCATCTGGAAGTACCGCCGCCGGAGGCGCCCTCGCTTCGAGGATGGCGCCCCGATTCACGGCGCGACGAAGCTCGAGCTCGCGTGGACTGCGTTCCCGGTGGTCGTCCTCTTCCTCGTGGCTGCATTCGTCTTCATCGAGCTGCCGGGCATCAAGGACATCCCGGAGGCTACGGCGGGCGAGGAGCAGCTCGAGGTCAGGGTGTCCGGCCGCCAGTTCTACTGGCAGTACGAGTATCCGAACGGCGTCATCGCCGTCGACACGATGCGGGCGCCGGCGGGTGTTCCGGTACGGCTCGAGGTCACGGCTCCCGACTCGGACGTCATCCACTCGTGGTGGATACCGCCGCTCGGCGGCAAGATCGACGCGATCCCCGGAACCGTGAACCAGACCTGGTTCGAGGCCGACACCCCCGGGACCTACCATGGCCAGTGCGCCGAGCTGTGCGGGCTCGAGCACGCGAACATGCTCGCCTCGGTCGAGGTCCTCTCCCAGCCCGAGTTCGCGGCGTGGCTCGAGGAGCGGCGCGCCGAGCAGACCGCGGGGTCCGGAGAGCTCGGCGCCGAGACCTGGGAGGGCGTCTGCGCCAAGTGCCACGGCCTTGCAGGCGAGGGCGGGATCGGGCCGCGCATCGCAGGCTCGCTCGTCCTGGCCGATCCCGAAGCGCTCGAGAGCCTCGTCCGCAACGGCCGCCGTACGATGCCGGCCGTCGGTGCGGGATGGACGAGCGAGCAGGTCGAGGCGCTCGCCAATTACCTGAAGGAGAGCCCACCGAGTGGCAGTTAGTCGAGCCGAATCGGTACCCGCCTGGCAGCGCGGCAAGGTCGCGAGCTGGCTCGTCACCACGGACCACAAGCGCATCGGGATCCTCTACATCTCGACCGCCCTCGTCTTCTTCGTACTCGCCGGGCTGATGGCGCTCGTCTTCAGGCTCCAGCTCTCGCAGGCGAACGCGGACGTTCTCAGCGCCGACCGCTACAACGAGCTGATCACGATCCACGGCACGGCGATGGTCTTTCTCGTCGTCGTGCCGCTCCTCGCGGGCTTCGCGAACTACCTCGTGCCGCTCATGATCGGCGCCCACGATGTCGCGTTCCCGCGGCTCAACGCACTGTCGTACTGGCTCTTCTTCCTCGGCGGGGCGATCCTGATGGGAAGCTTCTTCGCCGACGGAGGCGCCGCCGACACAGGCTGGACCGCATACCCGCCGCTCTCGACCCAGGCGACCGGGAACGGCCAGGACCTGTGGATCCTCTCGCTCCACGTCCTCACGGCCTCGTCACTCGCCGGCGCGATCAACTTCATCGTGACGATCCACAACATGCGGGCGCGTGGCATGACGTGGATGCGCATGCCGCTCTTCGTCTGGTCGATCCTGCTCTTCGCCTGGCTTCTGATGGCGATCCTCCCCACCCTTTCGGCCGGACTGACACTGCTGCTGCTGGATCGCGGCGTCTCCATCGGGCCGTGGGACGTGCAGACGAACTTCTTCAACCCGGCGGAGGGCGGCTCGCCCGTCCTCTACCAGCACGCGTTCTGGTTCTTCGGCCATCCCGAGGTGTACGTGATCGTCCTCCCGGCGTTCGGGATCATCTCTGAGGTCCTCCCCGTCTTCTCCCGCAAGCCGGTGTTCGGTTACAAGGCGATCGCCGCGTCGACGGTCGCGATCGGGTTCTTCTCGATGCTCGTGTGGGCGCACCACCTGTTCACGGTTGGTCTACCGATCTCCCTGCAGGTCTTCTTCATGCTCGCGTCGATGATCATCGCCGTCCCCACGGGGATGAAGATCTTCAACTGGCTCGCGACCCTCTGGCGGGGGAACCTCCACTTCGAGACCCCGATGCTGTATGCGCTCGGCTTCCTCTCGATCTTCGTGATCGGAGGGCTCACCGGGATCTACCTCGCGGCGTTCCCGATCGACTGGCAGCTCCATGACAGCTACTTCGTCGTCGCGCATTTCCACTACACGATCTTCGGCGGCGCGATGTTCGCGATCTTCGCGGGGCTCTTCTACTGGTGGCCGAAGATGTTCGGGCGCCTGCTCGACGAGCGGCTCGGCAAGTGGCAGTTCTGGACGCTCTTCGTCGGCTTCAACCTCGCGTTCATGCCACAGCACTTCGCCGGGCTCGAGGGGATGCCGCGCCGGGTCTACACGTACTCCAACGAAAGCTGGGAGGGCTACAACCTCGCGTCGACGATCGGTTCGTACGTCATGGGCGTCGCGATCCTGCTCTTCGTGGTGAACATCTGGCGCGCACGGAGCGGGCCGCGCGTCGGCAACGATCCCTGGCAGGCCGACACGCTCGAGTGGTACACGACCTCGCCGCCACCGCCCCACAATTTCGACGACGTGCCCTACGTCACGAGCGCCAGGCCGCTCTACGATCTCCGCCGGAAGCTGCGAATCGAGCGAGGAGGCCGAGAACCTGCCTAGCCAGCCCACACCTGGCGCGCTCTACCGGCTGTCCGCGACGGCCGGAGCGATTGCCGTCGGCCTCGTCGTGGTGAGCGCCGTTCTCGAACTGGGGGCCACCCACTGGGGCCTCGCGGCCGTCGCGTTGCCGTTCCTCGTCGCGAACGCGATCGTCGCGCGCTACGCGTATCCGGGCCTCTTCGGGCGCTCTGTCGCGGCAGTCGCGCTGCTCGTGCTGGCGATCGCGCTCGGCGGAGTCGTCGCCTGGAGCGACGGGGCGACCTGGGCAAGCGTGCTGCACGTCGGCGCAGCGGGCGTGGCTCTCGCTGCCGCCCTGCTTGTCCTGGCGACCGCACTCAGGGGCAGGCCGGCACCGCTCGCGTCGGCACGCGACTACCTGACGCTGACCAAGCCGCGGATCATGACCCTGCTCCTGCTCACCGGTGCAGCCGGGATGTTCGTCGGCGCCCAGGGCGTGCCACTGCTCGGTCTGTTCGTCGTGACGATGCTCGGGCTCGCGCTCGCCTGCGGCGGCGCGTCGGCGCTCAATCACGTCATCGACCGCGACATCGACGTCCTCATGGGAAGCCGGACGAGAACACGCCCCGTCGCCTCGGGCCGTGTGACGCCGGAGCAGGCGCTCGAGTTTGGAATCCTCCTGTCGACGCTCTCGTTCGCGCTGCTTGCGTCCGCGGTCAACGTGCTGACGGCGGTGCTCGCACTCGCCGGCAACCTCTTCTACGTGGTCGTCTACACGCGCTGGCTGAAGCGCTCGACGCCGCAGAACATCGTCATCGGCGGCGCAGCAGGTGCGGTGCCGCCGCTCGTCGGCTACGCGGCTGCCACGGGATCGCTGGCGTTGCCCGCGCTCTGGCTCTTCCTCATCGTGTTCCTCTGGACGCCGCCTCACTTCTGGGCGCTCGCACTGATGATCAAGAGCGCGTACGCGGCCGCCGGCGTGCCGATGCTGCCGGTCGTGCGCGGCGACAGAGAGACCGCGCGGCAGATCCTCCTCTACGCGTTGGCGATGGTCGTGTTCACGGTGGCGGTCGGATACTGGCTCGGGCCGCTCTACACGGTCGCCGCGGCGGGGCTCGGCGCAGCGTTCATCGTACTGGCCGTCCTCCTGCGCCGCGATCTCTCTCGCGCGCGAGCGCAGGTGCTCTTCCACTACTCGCTCGCGTACCTGGCACTGCTCTTCGTGGCGGCGGGCCTCGATCCGGTGATCCTGTGAGCGACCCCGAGCTCGAGCGCAGGAACCTCCGCTTCGGCTGGGCACTCTTCGGCCTCTTCTGGCTCCTGTTCGTCGGCACGGCCATCGTCGCGATCCTGTACCTGCAGCTGGACTGAGTGGACGCTGCCGGCTGCCCGCCCGGCGTCTTCCTTGCGCTTCCTCGAGAGGCGCCTGCAGGCCGACCGCTCGCGGTCAAAGATCTCTTCGACACCGCTGGGCTCGTCACGACGTACGGCTCGCCTCTGTTCGGCGACGCCGTCTCGGAGGAGACCGCGCCCGCGGTCCTCGCCCTCGAGGAGGCGGGATGGGGAGTCGTCGGCAAGACCAACCTGCACGAGTTCGCGTTCGGGACCACCTCCGAGAACCCGCACTACGGCGTCGTGCCGAACCCGATCGCCCCTGGACGGGTGGCAGGCGGCTCGAGTGGAGGCAACGCGGCGGCACTCGTGCTCGACGCGGCCGACCTCGCCCTCGGAACGGATTCCGGCGGGTCGATCCGAATCCCCGCGGCCTGCTGTGGGATCGTCGGGTTCAAGCCCACGTACGGCCTCGTCTCGCTCGACCGCTGCTTTCCGCTCGCAGCGACCTTCGACCACGCAGGGCCGATGGCGCGCGACGTCGCGACGTGCCAGCAGGCCATGGAGGCACTGGCGCCGAGGCTGGAGCCGAGCGCTCTCGAGTCGCTCGACGAGGTCCGCGTGGGCGTCGCGTGGCTGGAAGACACCGATCCGCTCGTCCGGAACCGCGTGAGCGAGGCGGCGAGCCACTTTCTCGATCGACGACCCGTGGTGCTCTCCTCCGCCGAAGACGTCGATCCGCAATTCATGTACGAGGTCGCCGGTGTCCACCGTGAGCTCTTCGCCGAGAACGCCGATCTCTACGGCGACGACGTCCGGAGCAAGATCGAACGCTGCCTCGAGGTCTCGACAGGCGAGGCCGAGCAGGCGGCCGAAGCTCGAGCCGCGTATCGCGAGGAGGCAGACGTTGCGCTCTCCGGTCTGGACCTGCTGATCGCACCTACCCTCGCGTTCGTCGCGCCGCCGGTCGGTAGCGGCGAGTCGGGCGACCTCCGCTTTCGACGTTCGATGGTCCGGTTCACGTTTCCCTTCAACGCGCTCGGTTGGCCTGCCCTTGCATTGCCGTGCGGTGCCGCCGAGGACGGGCTTCCAGCATCTGTTCAGATCGTGGGGCGAGCCGGGACCGACGCACTCGTCCTCGCGGCGGGACGCTTGCTCGAAGCGGCTCTAGCTGCCAGCTAAACCCTGACCTGCCATCCCTCGTTCGAGGGAAGGCACCCACCTCCCCGATGTCGAAGAGACAAGCGATGCGTGCGGCCCGCTTCGCTCTCGTCGCCGTGGCTCTCCTCGGCACGTTTCTCACTGGCTCGGCCTCCGCGCTGGAGTCGTCGGCGCCGGCGGCGCCCAAGGGCCTTCGCGGGTTCGAGCTTCGCCCGAACGAGCTGGTCGAGCACACCTTCTCCCGTACGCCGGCGTTCGCCTGGAGCCCGGTCCGGGGCGCGTCGTGCTACGAGTTCGAGCTCGCGACGAGCCGTACGTTCGACGGCAGCTCGGTCTTCTGGTCGAACGTGTCGTACGGCGCGGCGTCCGGGAGGTTCTGCCGGCCCGTCTCGTTCACCGCACCCGCCGCGTCCAGCAAGGCGGGTGAGGAGCCCGCATCCGTTCGCACGGTCATAGCACCGATCAAGATCCCCGCGACATCCGTCAACCTCGTGCTGCCCTGGTTCACGGGCAAGCCGTATGCCCTCTACGCCCACGTACGAGCGATCACGACGCGTGGGGCGACCCCATGGAGCAAGCCCTTCGGGTTCAACATGCGCTGGGAGGAGACCCCTGTCCCGCTGACGGCCAAGCCCGGGCTCGTGCGCTGGGGAGCAGTCGAAGGGGCGACCGCGTACGACGTCTGGTACCCCGACATCCGCAAGGTCGTGCGCACCCATACCAACGTCGCCGACCAGCGCGAGTTCTACAGCTTCCACCTCGAGGACAGCTGGTGGGAGCTCGTGCGCTGGCGCGTGAGACCGGTGCGGCAGGTCGTCGGCGCGCTGCCCAATGGGCTGCCTGCCGTCTCGTACGGCCCCTGGAGCCCCACCTACACGGCGACCAATCCCGGATGGTCCGCGGGGAAGCTGCAGCTCCGCGCCGCCGTCTCCGACGAGGTGAGCACCGAGTCCAGGGCGGCGCCCCATCAGCTCATGCCTGCGTTCACGTTCACGGGCGACACGGGCTCGGACGGCCGTGAGTACCGCCTCTTCCGCGCCTACGCCTTCACGGACCGGGACTGCGTCAACGTCGTCTTCCGCGGCTCGGTCGTCGGCGGTCCGGCGTTCGCGCCGCGCATCTCGGGGCCGCTCAAGCTGCCGACGAACCAGGAGGAGCTCGACCTCGCCCTCGCAGGCGTGCTCCCCAGCGACAAGACCGAGAACGCGAAGACGTTCATGGTCGACGGAAGCCCGCTGACGGCCAACGAGAGCTCGAGCGACGGGACCTCGGTGCGGGTCGACCTGCCGGACGTCGACCGAGAGTCGACCAGGTACTTCTGGACGGTCGTCCCGGTGGGCATCTACGTGAACGAGGGCGGCACCTTCGAGTACTTCGACGTCGAGTCGCCGCAGGATGCATGCGAGTCGGGTCGGGTCGGCGGCTTCGCCAAGGAGTCTCGCCCGGCGATCACCACTGCGGGCTCGCCGTACGTGTCGGGGCTCTCGCCGAAGGGGCGCCTGCTCGCGCAGGCCGGACGGCAGCCGGTCGTCTACTCGACCCCGCTCGTCGCCTGGAAGCCGGTCGTCGCCGCCACTGCGTACGAGATCCAGTGGTCGCGCACGAAGTACCCGTGGCGGGCGCGAGGGTCATCGCTGACCTACTCGACCGCGTCGGTCCTGAAGCTCGGTGCGGGCCTCTGGTACTACCGCGTCCGGGGCCTCAACGCAGCCCAGGTTGGCACGCCGGCGATGACGTGGTCGTCCCCGGTCGCCGTGCGCGTCGTCCGCCCGACGTTTCAGATCGCCGGCGGATAGCAACTAAGGTCGGGCCGTGAGCCCCGACCTGGCACTCGCGCTCCGGCTGGCCGAGGCCGCAGACGCGATCTCCGTGCCGTCCTTCCGCACGGGTCTCGCGATCGAGACGAAGCCCGACCTCACGCCTGTCACCGAGGCGGATCGCGCGGTCGAGGCCGAGCTGAGGCGGATCCTGGCACGCGAGCGCCCAGACGACGCGATCCTCGGTGAGGAGCAGGGAGCCGCCGGGTCCGGCGCGCGCCGTTGGATCCTGGATCCGATCGACGGCACGCGGAACTACGCCCGCGGGATCCCGACCTGGGCAACGCTCATCGCGCTCGAGGAGAACGCTGGTATCCGACTCGGAGTCGTGTCTGCTCCTGCGCTCTCACGCCGGTGGTGGGCCGAGCGTGGAGGCGGCGCGTTCGCAAACGGAGAGCCGATCTCCGTCTCCGCGATCTCGGCGATCGAGGAGGCCGTTCTCTCGTTCGCGATCGAGAATGACGTGCCCGACATCGCCCGCCGAGCCTGGCACGTCCGGGGCTTCGGCGACTTCTGGGCACACATGCTGGTGGCCGAGGGCGCCGTCGACGGGGCGATCGACGCGGTCGGGGTGAGCGAGTGGGACCTCGCCGCCATTCAGGTGATCGTCGAGGAGGCCGGCGGGCGCTTCTCCGACCGCACGGGAGCGTCACGGATCGACGAGGGCAGTGCCGTCACGTCGAACGGCCACCTCCATCATGAGTTGATCACCGCAGTCGCGGATAGGTAATACACCACATCGTGAGCCGTATGCCGTGCGGAGGCACCGGTTGCAGTGCGCTCGTACGGTGATGCCAGTTCAACTCCGGGAGGCGGAAGTGACCAGCTATCAGGCAACCCAGAAGCACCGAACGCCGACGCGACACCGTGAGCCGGGTTCCTCCGGCGTCGGCTACATGATTCTCGCCCTCTTCCTCGGGATCGCGGTCGCGATCCTCGCAGTCACAGCCGTCGTTCTGATGAAGACGGCCGACGACGCCCGTGACGAGGCTTCGGCCGCGGCGGGTACGACCGACCATTCGACCCACACCGCGAGCAGCAACGTGAGCCTGCCGCTGCAGAGCTTTGCGGGAACGACGGGCGAGAACGCCGAGGAGCTTGCGATGGCGCACGAGGCGACGAACGCCGTGCTGCCGCCCGTGCCGGCCGGCGACCTCGTGAAAGTGCACATGACCCTGAAGGACATGGTCGTCGAGATCGCGCCGGGTGTGAAGTACAACACCTGGGCGTTCGACGGCCACGGCGCGCCAGGGCCGATCATCCACGTCCGCGAGGGGCAGATGGTGGAGATGACGCTGACCAACGGCGGCGCGATCCCGCACTCCATCGACTTCCACGCTGCTCGAATCGCACCGGACTCCGCGTTCCGCGACGCCCAGCCGGGCGAGTCGTTCACGTTCCGATTCAGGGCAGGCGACCCCGGTGTCTTCATGTACCACTGCGGCACCAAGCCCGTGCTCGCGCACATCGCGAACGGGATGTACGGCGCGATCATCGTCGAGCCGAAGGAAGGGCTGCCGCCCGCGGACAACGAGTACGTCCTCGTGGGCAGCGAGTGGTACCTGAACGGCGACGGCATTGCCGAGCCCGCTTCGCTCGACATGGCCAAGGCTCGCACCCGACTGGCAGACTGGGTGACCTTCAACGGCTACGCCAACCAGTACGTCACCCATCCGCTTACTGCGAACCCGGGCGACACCACAAGGTTCTGGGTCGTCGCCGCGGGGCCGACGAACAACGTGAACTTCCACGTCGTCGGAACGATCTTCGACCGCGCATGGGTCAACTCGGATTTGACGAGCCCTCCACAGCAGGGTGTGCAGACGGTCGTCGTGCCCGCCGGAGGTGGCGCAGTCTTCGACGTCACGATCGACGATGCGGGCATGTACCCATTCGTGAGCCACGCGTTCGCGGACGTCGACCTCGGGCAGGTGGGCCTGCTCAAGGTCGGCAACCCGAAGGGCACCGCGACCCATTGACGAGACGCCGCACGATCGCCAGGCGGCGACTGGACACGGTGTCCGACACCGTGTCCAGTCGTGCCGCTTGATCAATCGGCCTTGCGCCGTACGCGCTAGACGGCGAGCGCTTCGCGCTTCGAGGCGATCCCCGCGAGCAACGTCGCGAAGGAATCGGAGAACTTCTGGACACCCTCGGTCTCGAGCGTGTCCGTGACGTCCTCGTAGTCGACGCCGGCAGCGGAGAGCTCGTCGAGAAGCGCTCGCGCCTCGTCGATTCCCTCGGTGAGGGTCTCGCGCGAGATGCCGTGGTCCTGGAATGCCGCGATGGTCTCGAACGGCATCGTGTTCACCGTTGCCGGGCCGATGAGCTCCTCGACGTAGAGGACGTCGCGGTATGCCGGATTCTTGGTCGAGGTCGACGCCCACAGACAGCGCTGCGGCCTCGCGCCTGCAGCGGCGAGTGCGTCCCAGCGCGGGCCGGAGAAGACGTCGAGGTAGTGCTGGTAGGCGAGCTTCGCATTGTCGACGGCGAGATGTCCCTGCAGGTCGTCGCGGCCGACCTCGGCGAGCCGGCGGTCCGCCTCGGTATCGACGCGCGAGACGAAGAAGCTCGCGACGGAAGCGACGTGCGTCGGATCGCCGCCGCCCTCTACGAGTCGCTCGAGACCGCGGACGTATGCCTCTGCGACTGCCGCGTGGCGCTCGAGCGAGAAGATCAGCGTGACGTTGATCGAGCGGCCGGCGGCGATCGAGTCCTCGATTGCGCCGATCCCGGGAACCGTGGCGGGGATCTTCACGAAGAGGTTCGGCCGGTCGACAAGCTCGGTCAGCAGCTTCGCCTGCTCGAACGTCGCATCGCGCTCGTATGCGAGATCGGGGTCGACCTCGAGCGAGACGAACCCGTCCAAGCCCTCGGTGCGCTCCCAGACCGGCCGCAGGAGATCGCACGCGCGCGTCACGTCCTCGACGGCGAGCGTGAAGAAGACCTCCTTCGTGTCGTTGCTTCGCTCGAGCTCGACGCGGAGCTGCTCGTCGTACCAGCCACCCTGCGACATCGCCTTCTCGAAGATCGTCGGATTCGAGGTGACGCCGACGACCGCATCCTCGTCGATCAGCCGAGCCAGGTGACCTGTCTCGAGCATCTCACGCGAGAGCGAGTCGACCCAGACGCTGACGCCGTGGGCCGAGAGCTCATGGAGCCGGCTGCGTGCCATTCGTCAACGTTAGCGCTTCCAGGCGCCTCCGTAGAATGGCGTGCGTGACCGCGGCCGACAGACGGCGAAGCCTGGCGCAGCAGTTCCGCGTGGACTCGATCCGCATGAGCTCGGCCGCGAAGTCAGGTCATCCGACTTCCGCGATGTCCGCGGCCGAGCTGCTCGCGGTGCTCGTCGACGGCTACCTCCGCTATGACTTCTCCGAGCCGAAGAGCCCCGCTAACGACCGCCTCGTCTTCTCGAAGGGGCACGCGTCGACACTTCTGTACGCGGTGTACCGCGCAGCTGGTGTGGTCTCGGATGACGAGATCCTCGACTACCGCACGTTCGGAAGCCCGCTCGAAGGGCACCCGACGCCGGTACTCCCGTGGGTCGACGTCGCGACCGGCTCGCTCGGCCAGGGCCTGCCGATCGGAGTCGGGATGGCGCTCGCGGCGAAGTACCTCGAGCGCCTCCCGAGCCGCGTGTGGGTGCTGTGTGGCGACAGCGAGATGGCGGAGGGGTCGATGTGGGAAGCGTTCGAGCACGCAGCGCACTTCGAGCTCGACAACCTGACGGCGATCATCGACGTGAACCGGCTCGGGCAGCGCGGCGAGACCATGGTCGGCTGGGATCTCGACGTCCACGTCGGACGCGCCGAGGCGTTCGGCTGGAACGCGATCGAAGTCGACGGCCACGACGTGGAGGCGATCGACGAGGCCTTCGCGCGCGCGGTCGCCACGACCGGGACGCCGACGGTCGTCGTCGCTCGGACCCTGAAGGGGAAGGGAGTCGCCGCGGTCGAGAACCGGAACGGCTTCCACGGCAAGCCGCTCGACGATCCCGACGCCGCGATCACGGAGCTCGGCGGGATCACGGACATCCGGATCGAGGTCGCGATGCCGGCCGCGACCGCGCCCGAGCGAGCCGCTGCGAGAACGCTCGAGTTGCCGCGCTACGAGGTCGGCTCGGAGATCGCGACGCGCCAGGCCTACGGCGACGCGCTGGCCGCCCTCGGCTCCGCCCGACCCGACATCGTCGTCCTCGACGGCGAGGTTTCGAACTCGACCTTCGCCGAGACGTTCGCCAAGGCGCACCCCGACCGGTACTTCGAGATGTACATCGCCGAGCAGCAGATGGTCGCGGCGGCCGTCGGGCTCCAGGCCGTGGGCTGGAAGCCGTTCGCGTCCACGTTTGCGGCGTTCTTCTCGCGCGCGTACGACTTCGTGCGCATGGCGGCGGTGAGCCGCGCGACGCTCTCGCTGTGCGGCTCACACGCGGGCGTGTCGATCGGCGAGGACGGGCCGTCGCAGATGGGGCTCGAGGACATCGCCGCGTTCCGGGCGATCCACGGGTCGACGGTGCTCCACCCGTGTGACCCGAACCAGACGGCGCGGCTCGTCGCGGCGATGGCCGAGGCGGACGGCATTTCGTACCTTCGGACGCTGCGGCCGGCACTTCCGACTCTCTACAACGCGGACGAGGAGTTCCCGGTGGGCGGCAGCCGCGTGCTCCGCTCGACCGACAGCGACGAGGTCGCACTCGTCGGCGCCGGGGTCACCGTGCACGAGGCACTGAAGGCAGCTGCGGCGCTCGCGGACGAGGGTGTTTCCGCTCGTGTGATCGACCTCTATTCGATCAAGCCGCTCGACACGGACACGCTGCGTGCGGCCGCCGACGCGACCGGCGGACGACTCGTGACGGTCGAGGACCATTGGGCCGAGGGCGGCCTCGGCGATGCCGTGCTCGGGGCGCTCGCCGACTCCGACGAGCCGACGCGCATCGTCAAGCTCGCGGTGCACGAGATGCCGATGTCCGGTAAGCCGCAGGAGCTCCTCGCGGCAGCCGGCATCGACGCCGAGCACATCGCCGCAGCGGCGCGACGGCTCGTCGCTCAGACCGTGCAGACCGCCTGAGGGTACCGCTCCCGGCAGGCACTACCCTTCGACGGCCGTGGCCGTCCTGATCGCATCCGAGTTGCGCAAGGAGTTCGCCGGCGATCCCCTGTTCGAGAACGTGTCGTTCACGGTCGGACGGAAGGACCGACTCTCGCTCGCGGGAGCAAATGGTGCAGGCAAGACAACGCTCCTCCGCGCGATCGCCGGGGAAACGTCGCTCCAAGGTGGGAAGCTCGCCTTTGAGAAGGGAACGCGTGTAGCTCTCCACGATCAGCGGCCGCCACTCGAGTTCGACGTCTCGCTCCGTGAGTACGCGTTCTCCGGAGCGCGCGACCTCCTCGAAGTCGAAGCCGAGCTGCGCCGCCTCGAGACCGCCATGGCGCGAGGCATGCACGACGAGACGACACTCCGGCGGTACTCGGAGGCGCAGGCACAGCTCGAGCACGCCGGCGGCTGGGCGTGGCGTGATCGCGCGGCTGCCGCCGTGCGCGGGCTCGGCTTCTCGGACGACGATCTCGACCGGCCGCTCGGCACGTTCTCCGGCGGAGAGCTCACCCGCGCGTCGCTGGCACGCTCGCTCGCAGGCAGTCCTGACCTCCTCCTCCTCGACGAGCCGACGAACCACCTCGACGTCCAGAACCTCGAGTGGCTCGAGCGCGAGCTCGAGACGATCGACGCCGCCGTCATCCTCGTCGCCCACGACCGCTGGTTTCTCGAAGCCGTCACCACGTCGGTGCTCGAGCTGTCTGCCGGCGGGGTGCACTACTTCTCCGGCCCCTGGCACGAGTGGCGGCAGGAGAAGGCGGTGCGTGTCGCAGCCGCCGGAAAGACGGCCGATCGCATCTCCGTCGACATCGCCCGGCTCGAGCGCTTCGTCGCGCGCTTCCGTTACAAGAAGACGAAGGCAAAGCAGGCTCAAGCCAAGCTCACGCAGATCGGGCGTCTCGAGAAGGAGCGCTCGACGGCGCGGCAGGAGATCGAGTCTTTGACGAAGAAGCGGCGCTCGCTGGGCTTCGACTTCCTCGAGCCGCCGCGCAGCGGCCGGATCGTGCTCGAGGCGGAGGACATCGGGCTCACGGCGGGCGAAAAGCAGCTGCTCGACGGGGCGTCGATCGTGATCGAGCGCGGTGAGAAGGTGGGCCTCGTCGGGCCGAACGGCGCAGGCAAGACGACCTTGCTGGCCGCAATCCTCGGCGGGCACCCCCTCGAAAGCGGAACCATCCGGCTCGGCCACGGCGTCGTTCTCTCGTACTTCTCGCAGCACGGGCTCGAGCTCCCGACCAGCGTGTCCGTGCTCGACGCGGCCGTGGCCGAGACGAGGCTGCCGCGGCCGCGCGCACAAAAGCTGCTCGGCCAGTTCCTCTTTTCCGGCTGGGAAACGCACGAGCGCTCCGTCATGGCCCTCTCCGGAGGTGAGCGAAGGCGCCTCGCGCTCGCCCTCCTCGTCGCGTCGGGCTCGAACTTCCTCGTCCTCGACGAACCGACGAACCATCTCGACGTGGAATCGCGCGAGGCGCTCGAGGCAGCGCTGGAGGCGTTCCCCGGGACGATCCTGCTCGTCTCGCACGACCGCGCACTGCTCGATGCCGTTCCCGACCGGATCGTCGCCTTCGAGAACGGCGCTCTGCGCTCCTACGACGGCGGCTGGGCAGATCTGGAACGCGAGCGCAGCGCTCCGCCGATGATCGAGGAGCCGGAGCCCGCACGCGCGCGACCGGCGCAGCCGCCACGACGTGAGCCAGCCAAGCGTGCTCCGTCCGAGCTCGAGCGGCTGGAAGCGCAGATCACATCCACCGAGGCTCGCGTCGCCGAGCTCGAGCGGAACCTCGCCGGCGACTGGACGAACATGGACGTCCTGGGCGCGCACAGAGCCGCTCGCGACGAGCTCGCCACGCTCATCGCACGCTGGGAAGTGCTGTTCGAGGAAGCGCACACGACGTGACGCGGGAGGCGCCCGGTGACGTACACGGGGCATGCACGCGGTGACCCTCGACGCACCCCGCTCCGCCGACACGTCTGCGCCGTCGTTCGCCGCGGTCGCCGAGGAGCTGCTCGACGACGTGTACGGGTACCTCCTCTACCTGACCAAGAACTGGGCGGTCGCCGAGGACCTGACCGGCGAGACGTTCGAGACAGCGTTCCGCAAGTGGCGCCGCTTCGATCCGCGCCGAGGGACACCACGCGCATGGGTGCTGGCGATCGCTCGCACCACGGCGCTCGACTGGTTTCGCGCCGACGCTCGGCGCCGCAAGCGGGAGGAGCGCGCCGAGGCCGCAGAGCGTCGTGATGACTCGGGCACGTTTGGCGAGGGCCTGTCGCCCGAGCTCGAGGAGAGTCTTCGCACGTTGAGCGCCGGCGAACGCGAAGTGGTCGTACTTCGGGTCGTCCTCGACCTCGACGGCGAGGAGACCGCCCGCCTGCTCGGGATATCGCCCACAGCCGTGTCCACACGGTTGAGCCGGGCACTGTCGAAGGTCGAAGAGAGGATGAGAGACCATGACGTCGTCGCCTGACCTGATCCACGAGCTGCGTGGTGCGCGTCCGTCCGCGCCCGCCGAGCTCAGGGCTCGCGTTCGCGAGATCGCTTCCATTGCGCCGGCTCGGGCGCCGTGGTCGACGTGGCGGTTCCCCGTCCGGCGCGGGTTTGTCATCGCCATCCCGGCGGCCGCCGCGCTCGCGCTCGCGAGTGCCGGCGTGCTCGGGCTCTCGCGTTCGGACGTGGCGCCGGAGGCATTCCGCCAGGACACGCTCGACAAGTCCGTTACCGGCGAGCTCGCGCCGTCGACGACGCTCGGGGCGACACGGTCCGGCACGCAGGGACCAGGCGCCGCGACCGATGCCGCCGGCCCGCGCGCGCAGCGAGTCAGCGCAACGCTGACCGTCGAAGTCGCCGACTCGGACGCGGTCTCGCGGGCTGCGCAGGACGCCCTCGACCTCACGCGCTCGCTCGGTGGCTACGTCGTGTCGTCGTCGGTCGCCACCGGTGAGGAAGGGAGCGCTGCTCTCACCGTGCGCGTGCCGGTCGATCGAGTCCAGGACGCGATCGCAGGCCTGTCGGGACTCGGGAGGATCGTGTCGCAGCAGGTGACGATCGACGACCTCCAGCAGAGCCTCGACGAGCTCTCACGCCGTGAGGCAAGCGTCCGGAGCCAGATCGCACGGATCCGGGCGCGGCTTGCCACGGAGTCGCTCGACGCGCAGACCGAAGCCGTGCTCCGCGCTCGCCTGCAGACGCTCCGGACCGAGCTCACCGGGCTCCGCCAGGGCATCGCGACCACGACGGCCGAGGCGCGGATGTCCACGATCCAGCTCACGGTCGTGACGCCGGGCGCGTTCGGCGCGGTCACACCGCCGTCGCGCATCGACCGCACGATCGACGAGGCGCTCAACGTCCTTGCGTGGGAGGCTGTCATCGCCCTCGGGATCCTCATCGTTCTCGCACCGTTCGCCCTCGCCGGTTTCGCCGCGTGGGCCGGCCGCCGGCTCTACCGGCGCCGCGAGGATGAGCGCCTGCTCGCAGCGTCGTAGGGGCGACGCTTGCGTCGCCCGCGGGCGGGGGCAAGCCCCGCCCCTACGAGGTATCGAGCGTCGCGATCAGCGCCTCCGCGACAACCTTGAGCGGCCGACCTGAGATCTGGCTCGCCTTGCGGAGCCGCGCGAACGCGTCGTCCTCGGAGAGGCCTTCCCGCTTCATGAGGATCCCCTTCGCGCGCTCTATCGCCTTTCGGGCGGCGAGCGCCTCCGCGAGCGAGTCGGCCTCCTCACGCAGCGCACGGAGCTCCTCGTGCCGCGCGGTCGCAGTCGCGATCGCGGGCAAGAGGTCGGTCTCACGAAACGGCTTCACGAGGTAGCCGAACACTCCGGCTTCGACCGCACGCGAGACGAGCTCTCGCTCGCCGTACGCCGTCACCATGACGATCGGGATCGGCCGCTCGTCGAGGATCCGCCGCGCCGTCTCGATCCCGTCCAGCCGTGGCATCTTGACGTCGAGGAGCGCGACGTCGGGCTCGGTCTCGCGTGCCAGGGCCACCGCCTCCTCACCGTCGCGGGCCTCGGCGCAGACCTCCAGCCCGGCAGCTTCGAGCATGCCCCTCAGGTCGAGCCGGATGATCGTCTCGTCCTCGGCGACCAGCACGCGCACCGCCGGCATCTAGACGAGAGGCTCCGTGACACGGGGCACCGCAGCAAAGAGCTCCCACTCGTCCGGGACTCCCTTGAGCGCGTGGTGCCCACGTGGCTCGAAGTCCAACCCGGAACCGGCGACGAGATCCTTGACCGTCGACGACACGAGGACCTCGCTGGGGCCGGCGCTCGCGGCGATGCGAGCGCCGATGTTGACGGCGATGCCGCGGACGTCCGCTCCGTCCAGCTCGACCTCGCCCGTGTGCACCCCGGCACGCACCGCCACCGCGAGCGGGTCGAGTGCGTCGCCGATGGCAAGCGCACAGCGGACGGCGCGAGCAGGGCCGTCGAAGATCGCGAAGAATCCGTCGCCCGCCCGGTCGACCTCACGTCCGCGGTACCGACCGAGAAGCGTTCGCACGCGCTGGTCGTGGGCAGCGACGAGCTCTCGCCAGGCGCGATCACCGATCGTTGCTGCCGTTTCCGTCGAGCCGACCATGTCAGTGAAGAGGACGGTTGCCAGAACTCGATCGACGTCGACCTCCTCGTCCTTGACCGAGACGACGAAGCGCTCGACGGCGTCGAGGAGCTGCGCCACGTCTCCGGCGAACACGTGACTGTCAGCCGCCGGAAGCTCGACGAGCCGCGCACCTGGAATCTGGTTGGCGAGCTCGCGCGCGCACTCGATCGGCTCGACCTTGTCGCCAACCCGGTGCGTCACGAGCACGGGCACTTGGATCGTCCCGAGGACGTCGCGGACATCGGTGTCGCGGGCGAGACGCTCGAATGCAACAGCCGCGCCCGGGCTCGCCGACTGACGAAGGAACGACGCCCATTCCCGCCGGAACGCTGCATCTCCGACGTGGGAGGGCCATGCCCAATCAACGATGAAATCGGCGAATTCCTGCGTTCCCCACTCGGAGTCGATGCGCTCGAGGTAGTCGTCCCACTCGTCGGCTCGCCAGGCCCAAGGGTAGTCCGGCGCCCACATCCCGCGAGAAGCCGACCCGTGGAGCACGGCCGCGAGGACCCGCGACGGATTGCTCGCGGCGAAGACGGCGCACAGGTTCGCTCCGTCCTCGTATCCCAAGAGCACGGCTCGTTCGACGCCTGCAGCGTCCATCACTGCACGGATGTCGTCCATGCGAGCATCCAGCGTCGGGGGGCTGGCTTCGTCGATCCGGTCGGAGAGCCCCGTACCACGTCGATCGAACACGATGACGCGCGCGAACCCGGCGAGCTGCTGGTACGCCCGTGAGACCGGCCCGAGCCGCCAGGCATGTTCGACGTTGTACGCGAAGCCCGGCACGAAAACGAGGTCGAACGCTCCTTGGCCGAAGACCTGATAGGCGATGTGCGCGCCGTCCGACGTCTTCACGTACTGGACGTCCGGGATCATCGCCCTACCCTCTCACACGGGAAACACAACCCGAGCCTGCGTGCCGCCATCGGATGCGAGCTCGAACGACCCGCGCAGCTCGTCCCGAACGAGGGCGCGAACGATGGAGAGCCCCGTACCCGCCCCGTCGCCGGCGACGCCGCCTCCGTCGTCCGCAATGGTGAGGACGACATCCCCGTTCCGCTGCGCGAGCGCGATCGCGACGTGCTCGCCCCCGTGCTCGAGCGCGTTCTGGAAGAGCTCCGTGAAGACGAGCGCGAGCGCCGTCGCGCGCTGACCGGCGAGTGACACCGACTCCAGCTGGGCGGTCACGTCCTTGCCGGCGACCAGCCCCTGGACGAGCATCGCGCGCAGGCGATCGACGAGCTCGCCGAGGTCGACGTCGTCCTCGCGGTGCTCGGTGAGGACCTCGTGGACCGCCGCGATCGCGAGGATCCGGTTGACCGAGTCGTTCAGCGACTTGCGTGCATCGACGTGCTCGGCACGCGCTTGCAGGCGTAGCAGCGACGCCACCGACTGGAGGTTGTTCTTCACGCGGTGGTGGATCTCTTGCGCAAGCACGCCGCGCATGACGGCGCGGCCGTGCTCGAGCGCAACGGCAGCATGGTGGGCGATAGCCTCGAGGAGCGCCTCGTCGTCCGGAGAGAACGGCGTGTCCCGATCGCATACGAGCTCACCGATCTGCCGGCGCTTCCAGCGTAGGGGCAGCCGCACGGCGTACGCGGCTGCCCTTCCCTCGGGCCACGCGATCTTCCCGTCCTCGAGCACGAGCGCGGCGCCCGTCGCGTGCAGCGACTCCATCGTCGTCTTCACGATCGCCTCGAGCGACTCCTCGAGGTAGAGGGACTCGGAGACGGCTTCCGAGATCCGAGCGAGCGCCTCGAGCTCCGCGACGCGTCGCTGCGCGCGCTCGTACAGCCTCGCGTGCTCGATCGTCTGAGCGACCTGCGCTGCGATCGCGACGAGGAGCTCGATCTCGGCCTCGGTGAACGCGCGCGGCTCGCGCGTGCGGACATTGAGCGCACCCTCGAGCTCGTCTGCGCGCGTGACGATCGGCACGGCGAGAATCGACTCGTACTCGTCCTCGGGCAGGTTGGCGAAGGCCTTGAAGCGCGGGTCGAGGTGCGCCTGCTCCGCGATCATCACCGGCGCGCGCTCGGCGGCCGCCACGCCGGTGATCCCTTCGCCGGGCCGCATGCGGGGTGTACGAGTCAGCTCCTCGACACGGGTGCCGTGGGTTGCGCGCAACACGAGCTCGTCGGCGCGCTCGTCGTACAGGTAGACGAAGCACGCGTCCGTGCCGAGCGCGTCGGCGACCTTGCTCGCGACGAGCTCGAGCACCTCCTGCAAGTCGAGCGAGGAGTTGACCGCCGCGATCGTCTCGGTCAGGAGCCGCAGGTGCCGTGCAGTCGCGTCCACGCGCCTCATTGTCGCGGGTTAGGGTCGATGACGATGAGCAACGAGGCGCTCCTGTTCGGCCATCTCTGCGGCGCGTTCCTCTTCGTCTCCGGCGGAGTCATGGCGACAGTCGCGCGCGTCACGGCGCTCCGTCGCGAGCGACCGAGCGAGGCGGCGGCGGCGATGCGGGACGCACGGCCGGCGGTCCCGCTGATCGGTCTCGGCCTCCTGCTCGCTGTCGCTTCGGCTTCTGGATGGCCGACCGGCTCGGTGTCGACCTCGGCTCGAGCTGGCTGACGGCGACATTCGCCCTCGATCCACGCAGCGTGAGCTTCGACGACTGGCTCCTGTCGCTTCACGTGCTCAGCGCATTCGCGCTCGTCGCCGGGCTGATCGTCTTCTGGGTGCTCATCGTCGCCGTTCGCAAGACGGACACGCCGGACGGGACGATCCGGATGGCGCCGGTCGCCAAGGTCGGAAGTGCAGCGACCGGCGTCGGCATGGGCGGAACGATCGTCTTCGGCATCTGGCTCGCGTTCTCGGTCGGTCGGTACGACATCTGGGACGGCTGGATCGTCGCGGCGCTGGTTCTGTGGGTAGTGGCCGCGGCGATCGGCGCCCGGACCGGTAAGGAGTTCATGGCCGGCATGACGAAGGCCCAGGAGCTCGACGCGGCCGGCCAGACGGGACCGAGCAGCGAGCTCCTCGCACTCAATCGCACGCAGCGCGGCCTCGTCATGCACACGCTCGCCAGTCTCGTCACCCTCCTCATCCTCGCCGACATGATCTGGAAGCCAGGGGCATGACAAGCATGCTCGCGGCGCTGAGGCCGGACAGCTGGAACGTTCCGCTTTTCCTCCACGTTCTGGGCGCGATGATCCTCGTTGGCGCGACGCTTACCTCGACATCGCTCCTCGCGTTCGCCCGAGGCGATACCCGGCTGCTGCGTTTGGGCTACTGGACGCT
>JAIBJO010000180.1 GCA_020029615.1 Actinomycetota bacterium | reverse complement strand
ACCTCGAGCGGCTCGCAGCAGAATCGCCTCCACACGTTCCGCCTGCAGCCTGACGTCGTGGCCTCCGGCTGCGTCTCGCCCGGCGAGATTCGGGCGCGGCAGCGCGGCTGCCTGCGAGAGCGCGGACGCGAGCCCCGGCTCGTCGAGCGGATCCGTGAGAACCCCGGCCTCGGGCGTCACGAACTCCGGCGGGCCGCCGACGGTCGTTGCCACGACCGAGCGCGCCGACGCCATCGCCTCGAGTGTCGCGAGCCCGAACGGCTCCACGAGGCTCGGCTGGCAGAGGACGTCGCAGGCAGCGATCCAGGACGGGACGTCCTCGTGGCTGACGCGACCCACGAGACGGATTGCGTCCCGACCTTCGAGAGCCCCACGGAGCGGGCCGTCGCCGACGAACGTCAACGTCCCCTCGCCCCGTCGTTCGAAGGCGCTCGCGAGTCGGAGGACGTTCTTGCGCTCGGTGAGCCCGCCCAGGCACAGGAACGAGGTCCCCTCGGATGGCCATCCGACCTGCTGTCGGGCTTCGTCGGCGTCGCGTGGAGAGAACCGCTCGAGGTCGACGCCGCAGTCGACGACCTCGGTCTTGCCGGCAGCCTCGGAAACCGCGTTCTCCAGCTCCCGACGGAGCCAGCGAGAGACGGCAATGACGGTGGAGGCGCGCCGCACGACGTATCGCGTCGCGGCCGTGGCGCCTGGAAGGGCCGCGAGGTTCGCAACGTCCTGACCATGAGCGGTGACGACGAGTGGGGCACGGGATGCGAGCGCGGCGACGAAGCCGGCCGGCGCGAGGAAGTGCGCATAGACGACGTCCGGTCGGAATCTCCGCGCGGCTCGGATCGAGTCAAGCGCGAGCTCCAGGTGACGCCGTCGCCCGCCGGCGCGCCGATCGACGACGGCTCGCTCGATGTCATGACCCCGCGCGACGAGCTCGCGCTCGAGATTGGCGACGAACACTCCGAAATCCGGATCGTCGGGGCCCGGGTACATCTGCGAGACGAGGAGGATCTTCATCGAGCCCGCGAATCGTGACGATTCCGGCACGATCCCGTGACCGTAGAGCGCTACTAGAGGCTTGATGTGAATTAGCGGCCGTCATAGGCTGCGAGGGCGCGTGCGGGTCGTCCGGCGAGGGTGTTGAGCAGGATCCCGAGGGTGAGCGCGAGCAGACGCTGCGCGATCCGGACGGCGAGGCCGGCCGGTGTCTTGGCGAGATGCCGTTCGAGCCGCATCTGGCTCTTGAGGCTGGAGAAGACGCTCTCGATCGCGAGCCGGACGGAGGCGAGACGACGCTCGTCGGCCTCGTTCGAGGCCGCCCGCTCCTTGGCGGGAGTGATGAGCTCGACGCCCGAGGCAGCGAGCCGCTCGCTGTAGGCGCGACCCCACAAACCCTTGTCCGCGATCACGATCTCGCTCGCAGTGCCCGGGAGCAGATCAGCCAGGGGCTCGTACTCCTTCTCGCCCGCAGGCACGAGCGTGTACCCGAGCGGGAGCCCACGCGGGTCGGTGAGCAGGACGAGTCGCACGCCCCACAGGAAGCGGTGCTGCGACTTCTGGTAGCCGTAGCGGGCGAAGCCTGCGAACTCGCTTCTGGACGCGCAGCCTGGGTAGCTGGCGCAGGCGAGGAGTGTGCCGTCACAGAGGCGGACGTCGCCCGTGTCGAGCCAGCCCGCGAGTCGGAGCTGCACGGCGCTGATCAGCTCGACGAGCGCGCGCAGGCGGCGGTTGTACTGCGACTGCGAGGGCAGGTGCGGAAACCAGCCCGGGAGCACGCGGCCGACCAGTCCCAGGAATTGACGGTCGGAGGAGATTCCCATCGCGGCCTGACAGACGGCGAGGGCGACGAGCTCGCCATCCGAGACCTGCGGCCGCCTCCCCGGTCGCGCAGGGACCGGGTACTCGTCGGCGAAGACGTACGCTGCAACGACAAGGGCTTCCAGATCGGTCGTCATCTCGAGCCTCCATCTCGAGGGACACGTCTGGAAGCCCTCCTTCGTGCTCAAACGGCGGGTCCCTGCCGGAACCCGCCGTTTCACATCAAGCCTCTAGTAGCGCGTCACCTGGAGGAGGCCGAGGCACATCTCGTCCGTGGTCCCCTCGCCCCAGAGGACGTAGCGCGGGGTCCCGGGAACACCGTGCTTGCCGTGCATCCGCTTGTGCACGTCGTGCCGGCAGGTGACCCGTACGACGTCGCCGGGCTCTGCGCGCACCGGCTTCGCGAGTGCGTAGGCGTTCTGCCAGTGGAAGTCCCAGCGCGGGATGTCGAGCAGCACCCTGCCGTCCGAGCGGCCAGGGTTGAGCTCCACGCGGATTGACCTGCCGAGCAGGTGCATGTGCCCCCCGACGAGGTGGATCGTCGTCGGGCCCGACAGAGGCCGGTCGCACGTCGAGGTCGTCGTCGCCTTCGGGTTCGCAGCGTCCTTGCCGCAGAAGTAGAGCAGCGCGCCGGGGACGACGGCGGCCAGCGAGCCGTACTTGCGGCCGAGGTCGGCGAGGGCCGCATCGCGGCCGCACAGGCGGCCCTTCTCGCCCTTCACGCACGCGAGCTCGACGGGGGCCGGCAGCAGCACGGTCTCGAGCGACT
>JAIBJO010000110.1 GCA_020029615.1 Actinomycetota bacterium | reverse complement strand
GGTCTAGCGGGCGAGCCCGTGCTTGTAGGCGTACGCCGTCGCCTCGGCCCGGGAGGAAACTCCCAACTTCGTGAAGATGTTGCTGACGTGGCGCGCAACCGTCTTCTCGCTGATGACGAGGTCGGTCGCGATCGCGCGGTTGCTCTTCCCCTCGGCCACGAGCGTGAGTACCTCGCCCTCGCGCCGGCTGAGTCCACCCGGCCTCGGCGCCTGCGCCATGCGATCGAGCCGCTCGAGATCGGGGCGGGCGCCGAGCTCCTCGAGCGTGCCACATTTCCCTCCGCCAGAAGGACGGCACCCAACGCGTGAGCGGCAACGGCACTCAGGTAAGGGGCGTCAATCTCCGCGGCGATCCCGGCAAGCTCGTCGGCAGCCGCCCGAGCCGCTTGGACGTCTTCCGCCTCGAGCAGGACCTCGACACAACCTGGGAGCAGCCGCGACCGAACGAAGGGATCCTCGGCCTCTTCCAGCTGGCGGCGGATCGCCGGTAGGGCGAGATCGATTCGCCCTTGGGCCAAGCGGAGCAACGACATCCCCGGCTCGGGGTCCCGTCCCGCCATGCTCGCTTGCCGATACGACTCCTCTGCCTCCGCGAGCTCACCGCGCAGCCGCTGGATCTCTGCGAGTTGGTAGTACGCCGATCCGAGCGCATCCCATGCCGGTGGCCCGGCGAGCCACTCGCAGGCTTGCCTCGCGGAATCGAACGCGTCCGTCCAGGCCCCCTGGAGCTGGAAGATCTCGCAGCGGTGGACGAGGCAGTTCCCTCGGAACGGAACGAGGTCGGGCTGCGAATCGCACCAACGCGTCAGCGCCTCCGTCCACTCCCGTGCGCGACGGAGATCGAACACCAGGTGACACAGGGCGATCACCTGGCAATACGCGATGCCCGCGAGCATCGGGGTCACCTCGTCGGCGATGACTGCGACCATCACCTCGTCCAGCAGCGCCATACCTTCGGCCCTTCGTCCCTGCAGGATCAGCGCGTATCCGCGGCCGAGCCGCGCGAACATCGTCGCGTCGGCATCGCTGAAGCGTGCTGCGATCTCCCCTGCCTCCGCGAAGCTTGAATGCGCATCTGCACCTCCCTCGAACAGACGCGGAAGTGCCGTGAGCATCCGCAGCCAGGCCTGCTCGACGGAGTCGCGCTGCCTGTCCTCCAGGAGCCGGCCGCCGCGTGCGACCCAGCCCATGGCCGGAGCCAGGTCGCCGCGGAAGAAAAGCCCCAGCGCATGCCAGAACGCACAGCGTGCGGCGCATTCGGCTTCGCCGCGGAGCAACCACGCGTGGTGTGCGGCTATCCACGCGTCTTGGCAATCGTCGTCTCGCCCGACCATGTAGGCCGCAATGGCGAGGCGCTCGAGATTCTCGGCCCCCAGTTCGCCCTCGCGCTGAGCCTCCGACAGGTCGGCGAACGCGTCACCCCACAACCGACCCTCGAACGACCCGCGGTCTCGCCCTTCTCGATCGGCAACGGCCATAGGCGCCACGATACGCCGAAGCGTGCACAACGTCCTGGCCTAAGTGCCAGGCTTCTCGACATCCTGGCGACAACGAGCGCATGATTTGGCGGCATGCGGCGCGATCTTCCCTCGAACGAGCAACGTATCTCGCGGTAGCCGATCGGCTCAGGCAACAGGGCGCTCGCCCACGCCACAACCCAGTCGCCGAGTTAGTGTCATCGAGCTGGCCAGAATCAGGTTGCCGAGCTGGAGTGCTCGTTGTAGCGTCGGGCGGCACGAGCCAAGAGCAGATAGGAGGAAAGGAGAATCGAATGGCTGGGCCGTTCATCTTCATTGGCACCCACAGGCTCAAAGTGGGAAAGCTCGGCGACTACGAGGCTGCATGGAAGGAGCTCGTGGACGTGGTCGAGGCGAAAGAGCCGCGGATGATCTCGTTCAACAGCTACGCGAATGAGCAAGGGACGGAGGTGGCCGTCGTTCAGCTACATCCGGACGCGTCCTCGATGGAGCTCCGCATGCAAGTTGTCCGCGAGCACATCACTCAGGCATACGCTGACCTACTGGAGGAGACGACGAGCATCCAGGTCTTCGGCGAACTCAGCGACGCGCTCGCGGCATGATGGAACACCTTGCCGGGTCGGGTGTCGCGCTGAGCGTTGAGTCAAAGCCGCTCGGAGGATTTACGCGTAGCTCCACATCCATGTGATCGGCGCGAGCTCCAACGAAGCAACCCTCTTCGCATGGCTCGCCGCGGGAGATCGCGGTGATGTCCAGGAGTTCGACCATTACCTCCATCCGGAGGTCGTCGTTCATGCGCCCCTCGGACTCTCGACCACGGGCGTCGATGCGGAGAAGGCAGTGTGGGCCGACGGAAAGAGCGCAATTCCGGACATTCGCCACGACGTTCGCGAGGTCGTGAGCGACGAATCGCGGGCTGTCGCTCGCGTCGTGGTCACTGGAACCCCTCAGGGCGAGTTCGCCGGCCTGCCTTGCACCGGCAGGAGCTTCGAGATTGACCAAGTGGTGTTCGCGCACTTCCGAGATGGACTGATCGTTGAGGCGTGGGAAATCGCGGACACCGGTTCGCTGCTGCGCCAGCTCGGTGGCGAGTAGCCGCCGAACCCCTACGCCGACGACCCTGAACGGACTGACCGGATCTCCGTACGCTCGAAGATGATCGCCGTGCGACAGCGCGCGTAGCGAGGTTCGAGGACGACCCGGTAGGGTCACGGCTCAACCCCGACCTCGGAGGAACCGCATGAGCATCGTTGTCCGCTTCAACCCGACCAACGTGACGACCGAGAAGTACGAGGAAAGCATCCGCAAACTCGAGGCTGCGGGCGAGTGGCCACCGGACGGCCTTCAGACGCATGTCCTCTTCGGGACTGAAGGGAACCTCAAGGTCAGCGAGATCTGGGACTCGCAAGAGCAATTGCAGGCGTTCGGTGAGCGGTTGATGCCGATCCTCGAGGACGTCGGGATCGAGTTCTCCGGAGCTCCGGACATCTTCGAGGTTCACAACCTGATCGAGCGCTAGGCAACCCCGACTTCATAGCGACGAGGCTCAAGGCGCGCATCGCGCATCCCCAGCACAGACGACGCCTCGCCGCCGTCTGATCGGAGTTCGCTCAAGAGACATTTTCCGCACACTCGGGCATGGCAACGTGCCGGCACCTGGCAAGACGCTTGACGTCCGATAGTTGTTGTATTACAACTACTGCCATGGGACGCCCAAGGAAGATCCCGGCCGAAAGGCTCAGCCGGTACGTTCAAGCGAGGGTCACCGACGATCAGTGGAACTGGCTCGAATACCGTGCGGTCGAGCACCACGACGGAGATCTGAGCAAGACGCTCCGCGAGTGCATCATCTGGTCGCAGGTCGCGGTGGGCATCTTCGACTCAGCCGACCCCCACGCGAAGCTCGACGACCACCTAACCGAGATGACCGAGCATGAGCCCCAGGGGGCCGAGCTTGTGATGGACGCGGAGCCCGGTGACGATGCGACTTGACCGCGCGCTCGACCGCTTCGACGGCGATCTCGCCCGCCGTAACTGCTCGCCGCGGTCTCGCCGCGACTACTTCTGGCACTTGCGGAGACTCTTCGAACATCTTCCGCCAGAGGATCCGCGCACGAGCGATCTGACGCAGGACGTGATCCGCGACTGTCTCGACCAGTGGGCCGACGCGTCTCCGTCAACGCGGTACAAGGTCGACGCAATCTTCCGTTCGTTCTGCAAGTGGCTCTACTTCAACGACCTCGCCGAGCGGAATCCGATGGACAAGCTCCCGCGGCCGAAGCGCACGCATCCTGACGACGTGCCGCTCCGAGCGCTGTCGGGCGCCGATGTGCGCAAGCTCTTCGACGGCTGCGAGACGTGGCGCGAGCTCCTTTGCCTCTCGACGCTCGCCTACTTCGGCTCGCGACGCGGCGCGGTGTCGAAGCTGCGTCGACGCCATCTCGACCTCGAGCGCGGATGGATCACGTTCTACGAGAAGGGCGCGAAGGTGATCGACAAGCCCATCCCCCACGCCTACCTGGAGATCGTCCGCGAAGCGATCGCCCACGACGTAATCGGAGACGACCCGGACGCGTACGTCATCCCAATGCTCCGGGCGCAGCGTCGCAAGGGCGACCGGGACGACCGCGTCATCTGGCGCCTCGTCAAGACCATCGGCCGGCGTGTCGGGATAGAGACTCACCCTCACGCGCTACGACACGCGTTCTCCGTGCGCTTCCTCGAACAACACCCTGGTGAGGTCGAGGCGCTGCAACGGCTCCTCGGCCATTCGAAGATCGAGACTACGCAACGCTACTGGCGAGCGATGGAGCGCCAACGCCTGATGGAGCGCGTCCGAGACCTCACGTGGGAGACCCGGTTCGAATCCATTGCAGTAGAGGCGCCGAGCGGACTCGAACCGCTGTACGAGGCTTTGCAGGCCTCTGCCTAACCTCTCGGCCACGGCGCCGGGACGCGTCATCGTAGCCGTCCTCCTTGCGGGCTACGGTTGAGCGTATGAGCTCCGAGCCGCGGCCGGAAACCGCAGAGCCGTGCCTGCGCTGCGGCGCGTACATGGAGTGGCGGCACGGCACGTGGCAGTGCCCTCGCTGCCGACTCAAAGTCGGCTGCTGTGAAGGAGAGACGGGCGACTGCAGATCGGAATCGCCGTAACCTCGCGCCCGTGACCGAGGACTACACGGAGACCGCGCTCCACTTCGAGGCAGCGCGGTTGCCACGGGTGCTCGAACGCTACCTCCCTCCCGGCCCGCTCGCGCTCGCCGATCTCGGCTGCGGCGACGGCCCGCTCTTCGCTGCGCTCGAGCGAGGCGGCTTCATAGGTCGTGAGCGACCCGTCTACGCCGTCGATCTCGCCCCGGCGCGACTGTCGCGCGTCAACGCGCGGTTCCCGTGGATCCAGACGGTCTTGGCCTCTGCCGAGGCCGTTCCCGAGATCGCCGATGGCTCGCTCGACGTCGTGATCTCGACCATGGTGATGGAGCACGTGCCGGACGAGAACGCGTATCTGGCGGAGATACGCCGCGTCCTGCGCCCGGGCGGCCGCGCCTACGTCACGACGGTGTTCAAGAAGCCGTGGGCGTGGTACTTCCGCAAGCGGGACGGCGAGTCCGTCCTCGACACGTCACATCTGCGCGAGTACACGGACATCGAGACGGTGCGCAACCTCGTCCGCGCCGCCGGGTTTCGAGAGCTCGCTCTCGAGCGCCGCCTGCTCTGGTTCCCGCTCCTCGATCCTCTCCTCTTCAGGCTCGGACACCGCTTCGCAGACAGGTCAGCTCGCCAGACATTCCTCCGAGCACTCCGAGCCCCGAAAGTGCCGATTCCGGGGTACTACACCCTCGAGCTCATCGTCGAGCGCTAACGCGCTGTTACGGTCGCCCGTGTGAGCACGGAGTTCCGCGTCCTCGGCCCTCTCGAGGCGCTCACCGACGGGAGGCCCGTCAAGCTCGGCGGCCCTCGGTCACGAGCGGTGCTCGCGGTCCTGCTGCTCCATTCCGGCCAGGTGGTCTCGACGTCTCGACTCATCGACGAGGTGTGGGCCGAGGATCCGCCTGATACCGCCGCGAACGTTCTCCAGGGCTACGTCTCGCAGCTCCGCAAGGAGCTCGGTCGCTACGCGATCGAGACCCGCGAGCCGGGATACCTGCTGCGGGTGGATCACGATGCTTTCGATCTCCACCGCTTCGAGCGACTCGTCTCCGATGGAATCGAGCAGCTCGAGCGAGGGCGGGCCGAGGATGCCGCTGCGCTTCTGCGGGAGGCGCTCGCGCTTTGGCGCGGCCCCGCCCTCGCAGACGTCGCGGACGAGGGGGTGCTGAGGCAGGCCGCCGCACGACTCGACGAGCTAAGGCTCGTAGCGCTCGAGCGGCGCATCGAGGCTGATCTCGCGTACGGACGTCACACCGAGGTCGTTGGCGAGCTCGAAGGGCTGGTGGCCGAGTACCCGCTCCGCGAGCGACCTCGTGCATTGCACATACTGGCTCTCTACCGTTGCGGCCGCCAGGCGGATGCCCTCGCCGCGTATCGAGAAGCCCGTACGACCCTCGTCGATGAGCTCGGAATCGAGCCAGGAACACAGCTTCAGGAGCTCGAGCGAGCGATCCTCCAGCATGATCCGGCGCTCGATCTCGAGACTTCTCGCCGAAGCGAAAGCATGTCAGGGACGCGGAGCATCCTCGTCGCTTCGCTCGAGCTCGAGGCTGTAGCGACGCTCCTTCCTCTTGCCGAGCCGCTCGCCAGGGTCACCGGCCCGCACGAGCTCGTGCTCGCGTCGACTGTTGCGAATGCCAGTGAGCTCGCGAGCGCGTCGGCCTACCTGCGCCGGCTTCGGGAGGAGCTCGCGACTCGGGGCGTGGAAGCGCGTTCCGCCGCGTTCACGTCCGTCATGCCGGGTGCGGACCTGTCGCGACTTGCCGCCGAGCAGGAGGCGGAGCTCGTGCTCGTGGACGCACCGGACCGACTGCTTGAGGACACCAGGCTGCTGGCGCTCCTAGAGGATGCGCCGTGCGACGTCGCCGTGCTCGTCGATGGGGAAGCCGGCGGTGATGCGGTGATCGTCCCGTTCACCGGAGCGGAGCACGATTGGTCGGCCGTCGAGCTTGGCTCCTGGTTCGCGCTCGGTACAGATTTGCCGCTCGTATTGGCAGGTGCCTCCTCAAGCGCCGATGGCGCCGATGCCAGCCGTGCCCTCGCCAGCGCGTCACTCGCCGTCCAGCGAGCGTTCGGCGTGCACGCGGAGCCGCTTCTTGTCGAGCCGGCGGCAGGGGCGCTGGTCGAGGCGACGCGAGACGCGGCGCTCGTAGTAGTCGGGCTCACGGACCGCTGGCGACGCGACGGGATCGGTCACGCACGCGCCGCGCTCGCCGCGTCGCCACACCACCCGACGTTGATCGTTCGTCGAGGACTCCGGCCCGGAGGGCTCGGTCCGCGATCGAGCGGGACCCGCTTCACCTGGACTGTCGGGCCATAGCGTCTAATGCGCCCACGGAGGCGGCGTCGCTTTCCGGCACGGCTGGCTGCCGGGGCCCGGAGCCGGGGCATCGGAAAGGAGACCTCCGAATGTCTGCTCGACCCCTGGCACGACCCTCACGAGCCGAAGCACCCGCTTGCCACCCTCACGGCCGACTCGTTGCAGGTACGTGTTGCGCACAGCCTGGCGGTTTCGGTCGAGGTACACGGGGCTCGAGGGCAGGTCGAAATGGACTCCCGCGAGCTTTTCGCGCAGCTGTCGACGACCGTTCGACAAGTCGCCCCCAGATGCCTCGAGCCCGTGAAGCAGGCCCTCCATCGCGTCGTGGAACGCGAGCACGATTGGTGTCTGCGCGGCCGCGGGCGGCAGCCCGGGAAACGCCTTCGAGAACGCGGTGCGGTATGCGCGCATCGCAGGTGTTGCGCTGGCCGGTGGGATTGACGACGCGCCGACGACCCCGGCAGGCACGCCGGCAACGGGCGCGAGCGTATTCGAGTCGTCGAGCACGTACGAGCCAACGACCATCCGACTTCGAGGCGACCCGACTGCGCGGGCGAGCGCCGGCACGAAACCGGGCGGGGAGAAGAGCCCTCCATAGGCGAGCGCGGCGACTCCGTCGGCGCGCTCGAGAGTGCGTGCGACCGTCGGCTTACCGAAATCGCTCGCTGTTGAGAGGCGTGCCGTCACCTTGCCGCCCAGAGCGCAGAACTCCGCGACGAAGGCGGCCTCTTCCTGCCACCCCACGGCGCTCGGGTCGCCGACGATTACTGCCTGTCGCCACCCGAGCTGGCGGTACGCATAGCTCGCGAGGCCCGCCACGTCCTGAGCCTCGTCGGTGTCGAAGCGATAGACGTTCGCCGCAGGGCGCCGAAGGGTGAGCTCCTGCGCGCCGGACCACGCCGGAACGAAGACCACCTCCGGGTACTTGCGGGCGAGTTCACGGACCTCGAGCCCGTCCGCCTCGCCGATAGGACCGACGACGGCGTCCACGCCCTCGACTTCGACGAGCCGCCGCGCCTCTTCGACGAGGATCGTGAACTCGCTCGACTCGGTGCACCCGTTGACGAGCTCGACGTCCCGGCCGGCAACGCGCGCCCGGGAGACACCGCCGGACGGCCTCCCGTTCGTAAGCCGAGCGCCACGCTCGAGGAGCGGTAGCGCGGCGCCCGCGAGCGCTCCGTCCTCGTAGCCCGCGAACAGGCCGCGACAGTCGGTCAGCAGTCCGATCCGAAAAGGCTCCTCGTCGCGGGAGCAGCCCGCGGCAGCCACAGCGAGCAACACGATCGCGAGCAGACATGTAACGCGAGTGAGATCAGCGCGCGTCGGCGGTCACCCAGACTCCGCCCGCGCCCACCGCGACCTCGCGGGGCCTACCGACTACGTCGATCTCATCGACGACCTGGGCGGT
>JAIBJO010000179.1 GCA_020029615.1 Actinomycetota bacterium | reverse complement strand
ACGGCGATTCGCCCATCGGCATCCCCTTCCAGCTTGATGACGGATGCCGACGACTTCGCTCTCAGCGAGCGGGTCCCTTCATTGAGTTAGAAGCTCTTACGTCCTACGGCACACGTTCGCGTCCAACACCCTCGCCGCTGGCGTGGGCACGTTCGGGCTCGCGAGGTACTTGGGGACGTCGGTGGAGATGATCGAGCGCACCTACGGGCACCTCGGTGGAAGGTGCCGCCGAGCCGTTCCGCTCGCGGCCGGGTGCGTTCGCGGCCGAGCGAAGTGGCGTTGATGTGGCGTCAGGCTCAGAGGCCGAATCGCTCTAGGCCGCTAGGATTCACGCTTCGCGGACGTAGCTCAGTTGGTAGAGCACTGGCTTCCCAAGCCAGGTGTCGTGGGTTCGAGTCCCATCGTCCGCTTCGAGAAAAGCCCCGGAAACCGGGCTTTTCGTTTGCCGAGACGAGAACGCTCTGAGGCGATTTTGGCTCCGTGCTACGGCCGTGCAATGGCGTCCGGACATGAGCGTGAGCGTCGGCGGTCGCGAACGTATGTTCTCATGTGCATGGCGACCTCCCCGCGTCGCTTGACACACAGATGCTTTCACATAGGGTTCGTACCGAACCGTACAAAGGGAGGGATAGTGAAACGCGCATTCGTGCTTGCGGCCACGGGTGTCGTGGCACTAGCAACTGCAGGCATTGCGATCTCGCGAGACGACGGAGCAGGACCGTCCGAGGACCGCATCTACGGCGGCTTCCGCGCCGAGGGCGCATTCGTTCCGAGCGGACTCACTCCCCCGCCGCGCGACGCCAGCATTGACGCACACGCGGGCGCCGATGCGAAAGCATATGGCGAGCTTCGGGTCGGCCGAAACGACACCGGGGAGTTCACCGTCGGCGGGAGGATTACGTGCGTCTCCGCTGTCGGCAACAAGGCAGTTGTCGGAGGCCTTATCACGGCGTCCAGCACCGCCGGAGTCGTGGGTGAGGACTTCCTGTGGCACGCCGTCGACAACGGTGGGCCGGGCGCCGCTCTTCGCGACCGCGTGAGCTTCGTCTGGCAGGACGCGGACGGCTCGCTGAACCAGGGTTCCTTCCCGGGCCAACTGCCGCGGCGCTGGCCGTTCAAGTGCCCAGCGGCGGACGCGGCCGCTGCAGCGGACAACCTCGGCACGCGCGAAGCGCACGGCGGCGACCTCGTCGTGCTCGACGTCCCTTAGTTCACCCCGACCAACCTCCAGCTCGCGCTCCTTCGATCCGGAGGTGCGCCGCTCGGCATCCTCGCGGCGGATGAACACCTCGAGCTCAACGCCGAGCGGGAAGTCGGGTGAGAGGGCGTCGTCGACGACGGCGTACACGCTCACATCGTCCGGAGGGTACGCCGTGTCACGCCGCTGTGACGCGACGCCGCAGAACGCACAGGAACACCGAGGAACGATTCCGCTTGTTCAAGCCATTCCGAGGTGCCCCGAGTACCCACCGGAAGCCTCCGGCCACTTCCCAAGCCGGTGTCGCGGGTTTGAGCCCCGTCGTCCGCTTCCAGGATTCATGCGGCTTTGCGGCTCATCGTAATCTTGGCCGGAACTCGGTACTGGCCTAATCCTGGCCAAAACGATTCGGAAGGAGAGGACGGGTTGGTGTTGGGCCCGAACCGGCCGAAACGAGCGACGTTCACCTAACCTAACCGCCTCCTTCGCGGCCTCGAGCCCAGCTATGCCCGGGTGACCTCGACCCTCTTCGCGCCCTCCAGCCTCATGCGTCGGCAAACGGCGAAGAAGGCGTCGGCGTCGTAGAGCCGCGCGAAGACGTTTACCGCGATCGGCCCCTCGGGCATCGAGGGCGTCGCGTCGAGATCGTAGAACCAGCAAACCTCCGAATAGTCCTCTTCGACGCCATACCCGAGCCCTTCTCGACCGTGAGAAAGGCGACATCGCCGGGGCCGACGATCGTTGTCGCATGCTCACGCGGTGGCGCAAGCAGCTCGGGAAGGACGAGGTAGACCTCGCTTCCCGAATAGATTCCGTGACGCGCGGATCGGGCGGCGGGCAGCGCGTCCAAGACGGCGCGGCACGTATCGGGTGCCTGCTCCTGGAGGAGCCTCGCCGACGCGGCAACCCCTTCGTCGAGGAAAGCGGAGTACGATCTCCTCCCGCACGCGCACTGCTTATCACGCCGTCCGCCCCAGGCCAAGCGAGATCGGCTCGAAGCCGCGCTGCAAACGGCGCCGTGAGCGGACGACGTAGCCGTTCAGACTCCGGAACGCACACACACATCGAGGAGACCACCCGCTCGGTACGTGTTTCAGGTCGCCACCGGAGCGGAACTTGCCATGACTTCGGTCTTGTCTGCGATACGAAGCAGGTGATACGAGACGAGACCTGGCCACACGAATCACACTGTCGTTCCGACTCGCACGCCAAACCCGTCACCCGCGCCAAGAAGCCAGCCTGCGATGAACGTGACCGGAGCGAGCAGGCCACAGATCGCCGAGACTCGCAGAGGCATGCGATGCGAGCGAGCCTAAGAGCTTCTAACTCAATGAAGGGACCCGCTCGCTGAGAGCGAAGTCGTCGGCATCCGTCATCAAGCTGGAAGGGGATGCCGATGGGCGAATCGCCGT
>JAIBJO010000178.1 GCA_020029615.1 Actinomycetota bacterium | reverse complement strand
GCGCGAGGAGCCTCGACCGGATCGATCCCGAACAGTTCGAGCACGTCGCCTGCGCAGGTCACCGGCGTCGCGCCTAGCCGGAGCAGCGCGTTCGTGCCGGCCGAGAGTGCACTGGTTCTCTACCCCTTTGTTCGCCGCGCTGCTCGGGCCGATCCCGGTCGGACCCTAGAAGGGGGCTTTATTGGAGTCGAGCGATCGTGTCTAGGCGTGGTGCTCGCGGACGAACTCCGCTGCCTTGGGCGGACCTTCCGTGAACCCGGCTTGCTGAAAGATCGCAGGCACGTCGGGGTCGGAGGTGAAGCTTTGCCATCCCGCGTCGTCCCAGTCGAAGACGACCCAGACGCGGTCGGCGGGTCACGTCGGTAGAAGTGGTGTAACGGCGCCCGTGTAGGGACCGGGGCAGGGTTCCGGCCACCGCGGGCTCCAGACTCGTCGGTTCATCCACGAATCGATGAGAGGAGCACCACGATGGCCGAAGAGCCAAGGATGACGGTTGCGGATGTCGTTGCCAACGTGCTCGCGGGCGAGCACGGCGACTTCGTCCGGGAGGCGGTCGCGATCGTCGCGCGGGAGTTGATGGAGGCGGAGGTGTCGGCCGAAATCGGGGCCGGCCGCGGGGAGGTGTCGGCCGAGCGAGTCACGCATCGCAACGGCTACCGGCCACGCGAGTGGGAGACGCGGGTGGGTGAGATCGAGCTCGCGATCCCGCGCAAGCGCTCTGGTGCGGCCTACTTCCCTTCCTTCCTCGAGCCGCGCCGCCGCTCCGAGCAGGCGATCGTGGCGGTCGTCTTGGAGGCGTACGTCAACGGCGTCTCGACCCGCAAAGTCGACCGCCTGGTCGAGCAGCTCGGGATCCAGGGAATGTCGAAGGATCGCGTCTCGGCGCTCTGCCGGGCGCTCGACGCGCAGGTCGAGGCGTTCCGTCGGCGACCACTCGAGGGCGACTACCCCTACCTCTGGCTTGATGCGAAGCACGTCAAGGTCAGGGACAGCGGCCACGTCCGCTCAAAAGCGCTCGTGCTCGCCTACGCCGTCCACGAGACAGGTCGGCGCGAGGTGATCGGGCTCGACCTGGGCGAGGTGGAGTCGGAGGCGTTCTGGGTCGAGCTGCTGCGCGACCTGCGCCGCCGCGGCCTCCAGGGCGTGCGCCTCTGCGTCTCCGACCAGCACGAGGGGCTCCGAAGCGCGATCGCGAGGGTGCTCGCCGCCCCTTGGCAGCGCTGCACCGTCCACTTCGTCCGCAACATGCATCAGCACTGCCGACCCACCCAGCGCGGGCTCGTCTCCGCGGCGCTGCGCGAGATCTTCAACGCCGAGGATCGCAGCCAGGCCACCGAGCGGGTCGGCGAGGTGATCGCCCGCCTCGCCGGGCCGGCGCCGAAAGTGGCCGAGCTCCTCGAAGCCGCCGAGGAGGACCTGCTCGCCTTCTACGCCTTCCCGGCGCCGCACTGGACGAAGCTGCGGAGCACGAACCCGCTCGAGCGGGTCAACCGCGAGATCGGACGCCGTACCGACGCCGTCGGCATCTTCCCCAACGACACCTCGGCAATCCGCCTCGCCGGCGCGCTCCTGATCGAGCAGAACGACGAGTGGCTCGTCGGCCGCCGCTACCTCTCAACCGAGTCGCTCTCGCTCCTCCTCGTCGACCAAGACGACCACGACGCCAAGCGAGAGGAGCTGCGCGCCCTCCAGCCAGCCTAACCATCCGATCGACGAGCGAAGGCGTTACACCACTTCAGACGACTTGACTCATCGGAAGGACTCAGACGCGAAGGCGTCAGAGTTGGTACCGGCAGAGGCGGACACTGAAGAGCACGACGCTCGCTGAGCGCACGTTGCGTCTAGGCCGGACGCCTTTTGTGGCGTTGGTCACGTTCTACCCTCGTAGCCAAGTTCTAAGCGGTGCGTGTCAGGTCTGCCGGCATTGCTCGTCGGGTGCGTGCCTCGGTGCATGCCTCCTAGCTACTAACCTCGCGATTTGCAGGAGTGTTCGATCCCAGGCGGGCCCATCGGAGAGGCTGCCTTCAAGCGAAAATCCCGCTTGGATGTGTGTCGGTCGTGTCCTGGGTGTCCCCGAGGGCTCGGGCCGTGCTCCCTTCGGTGCTCCCGCGCTGGCAGCTGAGTGACGCGATATGGCAGTACCCGGTGACCGTCGCCGTGAGCGCCCGGTACGTAGACGGAGACTCGTCCGAAGCGGGTGTCGGTGCTCGCCTAGATGGCGCCGTGAAGCCCAACGGCCGCCGTACAGTCCTACGCGGTCATGAAGGGTCTAGCCGTCGCACAGCTAACCCGGTCCCCGTCAGACCCGGTCCGGCTCAGGCAACACGATCGACGAACAGTCGCCGCATGAACCTGAGGCCAGCCTTCCGCCGAAGTCGCTCCTCGCACGAAGCCTCGCCCCAAACCTTCAGGTTTTCGACGATTGCCCGCATCACCATGCCGGCTCGAGGCAAACGCGAAGGTGCTGGCTGCTGTCGGTTGAGGGTGAGAGTTGGTGTCCCTGTTCCTGGGAACATTCCGCCAAGTGGCCATCTACGGCCCGCCACTCGACCTGGCGAAGCTCGACTTTCGGGGAGGCTGTGATCGAGCCTCTGCGGCGTACCATCCGTCAGC
>JAIBJO010000177.1 GCA_020029615.1 Actinomycetota bacterium | reverse complement strand
AGGCACGATCGACAACGGACGCCCCGACCACCGCCTGCGCCTCCATGTGCCGCTCGCCCGTGAGACGGACACGGCGCTAGCGGGCTCGCCGTTCGAGCTCGTCGAGCGTCCGCTGCTGTCGGAGGGTGGGGCGCTGGAGACCCCCTCGGCGACCTGGCCCGCGCGCGGCGTCGTGCTGGCCGCGGGCACGGCGATCCTTCACGAGGGCGTGTTCGAATACGAGGTGGTCGGCGGCGGCGCGCTCGCCGTGACCCTGCTGCGATGCGTCGGCACGATCAGCCGAACGGTGCTCGCCACCCGGCCGTTCGAGGCCGGTCCAGACGTCCCCACGCCGCTGGCGCAGATGCTCGGGGAGACGACGTTCTCACTCGGGATCTGGCCGGACGCCGGTCGCG
This sequence comes from Actinomycetota bacterium, assembly GCA_020029615.1. Lineage (GTDB taxonomy): Bacteria > Actinomycetota > Thermoleophilia > Gaiellales > Gaiellaceae > GMQP-bins7. The sequence goes on along the minus strand of JAIBJO010000177.1, from coordinate 2,229 downwards.
ACACGCTGCTCGCGAACTGGGAACGCTTCGCGCTGCCGCTCGCCCGAGCAACCGCCGCCGGCCTCGGCCCGCTGCCTCCGAGTGGGACCCTGCTGGAGCTGGCGGGCTCGGCCGAGCTCTCGAACATCCGCAGGAGGGGCGACCGCATCGAGGTCCGCATCTGGAACCCCCACATCGATGCACGCGTGCACGCGAACGTCGCGGGACGCGAGATCGAGATGGGACCAGCGCGGATCGAGACGGTGGAGCTTTGACGGCAGATCAGGTCGGGTGGCCTGTCGAAGACACGATGGCGTCGAGCGCCTCTCGAAGCGCCTCGTAGCGCCGATCTCCGAGCGCGCGGCGGGTGCGCGTCTCGATCGCCTGCACCGTACGTCGGGTCTCGCCGGCAGCCCGCCGGCCGTGTGCGGTGAGCTTCACGACCTTCGCCCGCGAGTCGTCGGGGTCGGGAGCGCGCCGGACGTACCCCCGCGACTCCAGGTCGTCCACGACGAGCATCATGCCCTGCTTGGTCATACGCGCCCGGCGCGCCAGCTCCGTGAGGCGCGTCCCGGAGCGGCGGTCCACGTGGAGGAAGACCGCGGCGTGTCCGGGCCGCAAGTCGTCGTAGCCCCGCTCCGCCAGTCCGGCGACCAGCTCGGACGCGAGCGTCCGATGCGATTCGAGCAGCTGGCGAGAGAGGTCGGGTTCAGACACGCAGGCATCTTCGGACATCGGCCCAGCGACGGTCAACCTGACTGACCAACCTCATCGGCTAGCCTGCCGGCCGTGACGATCGAGATCCGTGAAGCCGGTCCCGACGAATACCGAGCCGCCGGCGCGGTCACCGCGGAGGCCTATCGCGAGTTCGCCCGCGAAGGAAGCGCCGATTGGGTCGAGTACCTGGCACGGATCGAAGACGTGGAAGGACGAGCCGCGCGAACGACCATCCTGGTGGCGGTCGACGACGGCATGATCATCGCCTCCGCCACCCTCGAGCTCGAGGGGCGGACCGATGAGGACGACGACCCGCTCGCTCCGCACGAGGCGCACATCCGCATGCTCGGCGTGCACCCGGACGCACGAGGACGGGGTGTCGGACGGCTGCTGATGGCGGCGTGCGAATCGCGGGCGCGGGAGGCGGGGCGCACGGCCGTCAGCCTGCACACGACCCAGCGGATGCGCGCCGCGCAGCGGATGTACGAGTCGCTCGGCTACGAACGCGGGGGCGATCGGGTATTCCCCGACGGCTTCGTGCTCCTCTCGTACGAGAAGCCACTAGTCTGACATAGACTAGTTGCTCGCCGTCCGGACGATCTCCCCCGAGGCTAGGATCACGCCGTCCTCGAACTCTGCCTCGATCAAGCCGCCCCGGAACTGCTGCTCGTAGAGCTGCGCGTACAGGCCGTCGAGCGCCAGCAGGTCGTCGTGGGTGCCGCGCTCCACTATCCGACCGCGATCGACCACGAAGATCACGTCGGCCTTGAGGATCGTGGAGAGGCGGTGCGCGATCGCGATAGTCGTCCGCCCTTCCATCAGCGGCTCGAGCGCCGCCTGAACCAGCCGCTCGGACGTGGTGTCGAGCGACGACGTGGCCTCGTCGAGGATCAGGATGCGCGGATCCTTCAGGATCACGCGGGCGATCGCGAGGCGCTGCTTCTCGCCTCCCGAGAGCTTGTACCCCCGCTCCCCGACGACCGTGTCGTAACCCTCGGTGAGCTCGGCGATCCGGTCGTGGATGTTGGCGGAGCGGGCCGCCTGCTCGAGCTCTTCCTGCGATGCGTCCGGCTTGCCGTAGAGCAGGTTGCGGCGGATCGTGGTGTGGAACAGGTACGTCTCCTGCGTGACGACACCGACCATGCTGCCCAGCGACTCGAGTGCGATGTTGCGGACGTCGATGCCGTCGATCTCCACCGCGCCTTCCTGCACGTCGTAAAGCCGTGGGACCAGGTAGGTGATCGTGGTCTTCCCGGCGCCGCTCGGACCCACGAGCGCAGCCAGTTGCCCAGGGAGGATCTCAAGATCGACGCCGTCGAGCGTCCAAGGGCGTGCTCCCTCCTGGTTGGTCCGAAGCGCTGCGGCGTCATCCGGAGGCGACACCGGGACCTCGTCGGGAGGCGGCGTGTCGTAGTGGAACCGGACCTCGCTTAGACGCACGTGCCCACGCACCTGCTCCGGATCGATCACGACGGCGTCGGGAGCGTCCGTGATGTCCTGCGGCAGGTCGAGGTACTCGAAGATCCGGTCGAA
>JAIBJO010000109.1 GCA_020029615.1 Actinomycetota bacterium | reverse complement strand
CGCGAGTTTTCGAAACGGCCGCCCGGCCCGTTCTGGACGCGCGAGCAGGCGCTCGAGGAGGGAGCCGAGCGCCCGTCGCAGCGTGAGCTCGTTCGCAATTGCTTCGGGGAAGGTGAGCTCCTCTACGAGCTCCGAGGCCGGCCTGCGCCCACGCACGCGTGCACTGCGGCCCCCGTGGGCGAGCCGCCATGCCTGCCTCCCTTCGACTCCCAGCCGCTCCGCCACTGCGCCGCCGGGTAGCTGCGCCAGCTCGCCGAGCGAGCGCAGCCCGAGCCCCTCGAGCTCGGCATAGCGATTCGGCGTCATGGGGAGCAGCGAGAGCGGCAGCGGGTCGAGGAACGCCTCTTCCTCCTTCGGCGCGACGAGGAGGATCTGACCGGGGCGAGCGACGCTCGCCGCCGCGAGCGCGGTGAAGCGCCTCTCGGCGGCGCCGACGCGCGGATCCCACGCCGAGCCGACCGCCGCGAGCGCGCGCTCGAGCGCCGGCTGCACGCCTCCGTAGAGACGCTCGACGCCCTTCGTCTCGAACACGACCGCGCCCTGCTCGACCGGCTCGACGGCGAAGCCCCTGTCCTCGAGGCGCCGTAGAGCTCCCTCCCACTCTCGCTCGACCGCGGCCGGGTCGCGGTCGACGAGGACGAGCTCCGGGCACGTCGCGAGCGCTTCTCCGAGACGCATTCCCGGCTTCACGCCCATCGCCTCCGCTGTAACGGTCACTGGCCCGAGAAGCGGCTCCTCACCCGCTTCCGGCGCGAGTGCCGCGGGGACGAGCGCCAGCCGCGGCCGCGCTTGCAGTGCCGCTCTCAGCTCGAACCCGGGGATGAGGAGGCACGCGATCATGGGAACAGATGTTCTATACGAACATACGTTCTCCTGTCAACCTTCTTTGTCCAACGATGCTCGATCACGCCTGAAGGATGTCGGCGCGGCGCAACCCTTCGACCCGATCAGCTTGTGGGAGATGTGGCCCGCCGAAGGTGAGATCTGGGTCGCGCTAGGCTGATGTCCATGGCGAAGCCGACGTTGTTGGTCGTGGATGTGCAAAAGGCGTGGGACGACCCCGGCCTGGGGGAGCGCAACAACAACCCGAGCACCGAACGCAACGTCGCCCGACTCCTGGAGGCGTGGCGCGCCGTGGACGCCCCGATCATCCACGTCCGGCAACGCGAGACCGATCCGGACTGGCCGATGTTCCACGAAGACGACCCCCGGTTCGCGTTCAAAGAGGAAGCGGAACCGCGCGACGGGGAGCCTGTGCTGACCAAAGACGTCAATTCCGCGTTCATCGGGACCGACCTCGAGGAACGGCTGCGCGCCGCGGGCGTCACGACCCTGGTGATCGCGGCCTTCACCACCGACCACTGCGGATCGACCACCGCCCGCATGTCCGGCAACCTGGACTTCGAGACGTGGTTCGTGAGTGATGCGGCCAGTACCTACGACCGCGCCTGCCCATGACCAAGGTGGTCGCGATCATGTCGATGTCTCTCGACGGGTACGTCGCCGACGCGAACGACGGTGTCGCCGAAGTTTTCGACTGGTACTTCTCGGGCGACGTCGAGGTCCCCACAGCGAGCGGGACGTCGGGCATGACGTTCCAGGTCTCGCCGCCGAGCGCCGAGCACCTGAGGGGTTTGGTGGCTGAGATCGGCGCCATGCTCACCGGTCGGCGCACGTTCGATCGCGCCAGCGGCTGGGGCGGCCAGCACCCGTGGGATGTGCCCGCGTTCATCGTCACCCACCACGTGCCCGAAGGCTGGCAACTGCCCGGCTCGACAGTCCAGTTCGTCACCGACGGCATCGAAAGCGCCGTTGCTCGCGCGAAATCGGCTGCCGGCCCGAAGTCCGTGGGAGTGCATGGCGCCCAAACGATCCGGCAGTGCCTGGACGCCGGGCTGCTCGACGAGATCCACGTCGATCTGGCTGCAGTGTTGCTAGGCGCAGGAGTGCGGCTGTTCGACCACCTCGCGAACACACCGGTGGTCCTCGGGAATCCGACAGTCGTCACCGGTGTGGGTGTCACGCATCTGCGCTATCCCGTGCACACGTCGTAAACCATCGGCCGCTCAGGGAACATTCCCGCACTGTGAGTGTGCGACAGGCACCTTGCCTGAGAAGGGGTGATTGCGTCGGCCGTGATCAGGCGTGCGTTGGCAGCGTCGAGGGCGGCGCTCCCACCACCGTTGCGTCGATCGGCTTCTCCATGGTCACGCACTCGAGCGTGACACCGTCGGGCATCGTGACCTCGATCTCCTCGACAGCGTGGAAGCCGAATGCGAGGTAGAGTGGTACTCCTGGCAAGGTCGCTCCCAGCGTGAGCTGGCCGAAGCCCTCACGTCGGGCGGCGCCTTCACACTCCTCGAGAATTCGCCGGCCAAGTCCACGCCGCGTCCAGTCGGGACGAACGAACATCGCGCGCACACGTGCGGCCTCACGCGAGGAGTCGAGCAGGCGCGCATCGCCCCTCGAGTCATCTCTCCCCGTATAGAGCTTGTCGCGCCTGCTCCAGCCACCGCAGCCGATCATCTCGTCGACACTCTCGATCACGAAGTATGTCCCGTCCTCGAGCAGCATCGGATCGACCTCCGCGACGTACTTGACGGCGCTCGCCGTTTGCCGGTCGTCGTAGAAGAGAGGGAAGAGCGCCGCAGTCGACTCCTTCATCAACGCCTCGACTCGGGGCGTGTCGTCCGGAGTGGCGACTCGAAGTAGCGGTTGGCCAAGGTTCATCGTCTCCTCCCTCCGCGTATACTCTCAACAGGAGCAATGAATACTCCTGTCGAGAGCAAAAGTCAAGAGCGGGCGCTGACGACGACCTCCTATGCGCTGCTTGGGGCGCTTGCCCTTCGCGAGCACTCCACATACGAGCTCGCAAACCAGATGCGGATGGGGTGGCGCTACTTCTGGCCGCGCGCGGAGAGCAACGTGTACGCGGAACCGAAGCGGCTCGTGGCGGCTGGGCTGGCCGAGTCGCGAACGGAACCCACAGGAGATCGACCGCGCACGGTGTACACCATCACCAACGCTGGGCTTGCCGCGCTCGCCGAGTGGCTCGCGGCATCCAGCAGCCCCCAGCGCTACGAGTCGGAGGCGCTGCTCAAGATCTTCTTCGCCGAAAACGGGACGCTCGAAGACCTGCTGGCGGCGATCCGTGCACTCCGTGATGACGCCGCTGCCCAGCTCGGGCACTGGCAGCAGGTCGCGAATCGGTACGAGGCGGGTGAGGGCCAGTACCCCGATCGCTTCGCATTGAGCGCACTTGTCGCCCGTCTCTTGGGAGAGCAGCAGAGAGCGACCGCGGGCTGGGCCGAGTGGGCCGAAGCTCTCGTCTCGAGTTGGGGCACACCTTCGGGAGCGGATGCAAGGTGGGGCGTCGAGACGATCCGCGCGACAGGAGAGGCGTTTCCGGACGGCAGTTGAGGCGGCACGAGCCGTGGACGTGGCCCGCTTCATCGCCACAAGCACACCTACGAGAGGCTCGGGTTCATCCGGGACCGCAAGATCGGCAAGCACCGCTGGGTTGTGACCGAGGTCGTCGAGCCGAGGTCGTAGCGGAGGGGGCGCCGGCCAGACACCGCACACGCGCCTTCGGCCGGTAGGACGCCTAATCTTCGCGTAGCTGTGAGCGCATTTACGAGCTCGGGCCAGAGCCAGGCGAGTCGCCCGACGTCGATCGGGCAGTGAGCCTGATCGACACGGCGCTCGAGTCCGGCGTCAACTGGCTCGATACCTCGGAGAATTACCTCGAGACGCGGAACGAATCGGTTATCGGCGCCGCTCTCCGTCGGACCGGCGACCGTCTCCTGATTGCGTCCAAAGTCGCCCCCGGTGCAGGCGTGACCGGGGGTGGGACCGGGTTCCGCCGCTCTGAGGTTCATGCTGCTTGCCGCGCGAGTCTGCGTAGGCTCGGGCGCGATCATGTCGACGTCTACTTCCTGCACTGGCCAGACGAGACTGGCGTGCCATTGCACGAGACATGGGGCGCGATGGCCGAGCTCGTCGAGGAGGGGCTCGTTCGAGCGATCGGGATGTCCAACTACGAGCTCGTCGAGGTCGAGCGTTGCCATGCACAGAGGCGGGTTGACGCAGTACAGGTCGGCCTGTCACTGCTCGACTATCTCGACGCGAGGACCGCGATCGCGCGGTACGGAGAGCTCAGGATTGCCGTCACCGTCTTCGACGTCCTCGCCAGCGGAATCCTGACGGGAAAGACACCAGAGCAGGTGCTTTCGGTGTGGACCGGGCCTTGGACGGAATCCGGGTTCTACAAGCGACTGCTCGCACCCGGCAACAGGGAACGGAGCTTCGCGGTAGCTGACGGATTGCACCCGATCGCCGCTCGCCTTGGGGCGACGGTGGCCCAGGTGGCGCTCGCGTGGGTCCTGCACCAGCCTGTTCGCAAGCCAGGCGGGCGTCCTGACCCTCACGCCGATCCTGAGTGACATCGCCGCGGACTTCGACGTCTCCATCGCGGAGGCAGGTCAGCTCCGCATCCTCGCCGCACCGCTGGCCGCACTCGTCGCGATCGCAGTGGGTCGCTCACTTGTTCGCTTCTCACCCCGCACGCTTCTCGGAGTCGGGAGCGCCCTTCTCGCGCTCGGTTCGATTGCGAGCGCTGTCGCACCGACGTTCGCTCTCCTCGCTGCAGCGCAGGTCCCGGCGTGGGCAGGAGTCGCGACCCTGATCGCTGCGGGCGTGGCCGCCGCCGCTTCGTGGAGCGAGCCCGTGAACCGGACGCGAGTCGTCGCACGCGCGCTCGCCGGGCCGCCGGCGGCCTGGATCGTCGGCATGCCGGTGATCGGTGTCGTCGCGGAGGTCAACTGGCGGCTTGCTTTCGTCGCGCTCCCCCTTCCGGCGGCGCTTCTCGTCGGTGTCGCAGTCGCTCGGAGGCCCGGAGACACACCTCTGGCGGGCGCGCGTGGTTCGCTCGCAGGGCTCCTCGGTCGTCGCGAGGCAAGACGCTGGGCACTTGGCGAGCTCCTCGCGAGCTCGGCGTGGGCTGGCACACTCGTGTTCAGCGGTGCCCTCTTCACGGAGAGGTTCGGCATGTCCACGGCGACGACCGGGCTCGCTCTGGCCGGCATGGCTGCCGCGTTCCTCGCTGGCAACCAGCTCGCCGGCCGCGCCGATCCAGACGGGCTATGCTCGAAAGCAGCGTCGGCGCCTCCGTCGCAGTCGCGTTCACGTGGGCGCTCACACCGCCGGTCGGCGTCACACTGCTTCTGTTCGCGGCGGCGGCGTTCGTCGCCGCAACGCGAACGGTCGCGGGCACGGTCTACGGCTTCCAGGTCTCGGGAGATCTCGGACGCGAGGTTGGATCCGTTCGCGCCGCCACGAACCAAATCGGATACCTGGTCGGATCCCTGCTCGGGGGCCTGGGGCTCGCGGTCGGTGGATTCTCCGCGCTCGCGCTCATGTTCGGCGGGCTCTTCCTCGCCTCGACGCTCCCGTACGTCTGCGTATCACGGACCTGCCGCACGCGGCTCGCGCTGGAACCGACGCTCTAGTTCACATCGGCCACGGCGCAATCCGGAACGTCGGTGAGGACGGTGACGAGGCTCTAGCCGAGTTCCGAGCGGGCTTCAGCGTCTCTCAGATACTGGTGTACGAAGGCGATCGCCATGCTGCCCTCACCGACGGCTGCCGCGACGCGCTTCACGGGACTGAACCGGACGTCGCCGCAGGCGAAGACCCCAGGCACGCTCGTCTCGAGCAGGTACGGATCGCGGCCGAGTTTCCACCGACCGGCGGCACCAACCTCTGAGCCGGTGAGCACGTAGCCCTTCGGATCGAGTGCGATCTCGGGCGGGAGCCACCCCGTCACGGCGTCCGCCCCGATGAAGATGAAAAGCCCGCCAGACTCGAGGCGGGCTTGCTCCCCGGTCGCATTGTCGACGACGTCGATCGCCTCGAGCGAAGTCTCGCCGTGCGCGGCCGCGACCTCCGTGTTGTAGAGGACCTTGATGTTCGACCGGGTGGCGAGCTGGTCGACCAGGTAGCGGGACATGCTCTTGTCCAGCGACTCTCCGCGGTAGAGGACGGCCACGGTTCGCGCATGGGACGAGAAGAGCATCGCGGCCTGACCAGCCGAGTTGCCGGCCCCGACTATATGGATGTCCAGGCCGTGGGTGGTCGCCGCTTCGCTCCGTGCCGCGCCGTATGAGATCCCCTTGCCAGCGAGCCTGTCGAACCCCTCGATCTCGAGCTGCCGCCACGAGACGCCGCAGGCGAGGATGATCGTCCGTGCCCGCAGGACGTCGCCGCCATCGAGGTGCACGTCGCGCGTCGCGGCGTCGATCCGCTCGATCGACCGTGTGACGAGGATCTCGGCGCCGAGCCGGCGTGCCTGCTGGAGGGCCCGGCTTGCGAGCTCGTCGCCCGACACGCCCGAGGGGAAGCCGAGGTAGTTCTCGATCCGCGAAGACGTGCCCGCCTGACCGCCTGGCGCCTCGCGCTCGACGACGATCGTCTGGAGCCCCTCGGACGCGCCGTACACGGCGGCTGCCAGGCCGGCCGGCCCCGCACCGACGATCACCGTGTCGTACTCCGCGGCAGCGGGCTCGGTCGCGATCCCGAGCAGCTCGGCCACGCGGCGCAGTTGCGGTCGCACGGCCGTCTTGCCATTCCTGACGCGAATCACCGGGTAGTCGCCCTCAGCCGGCAACGCCCCTGACCACTGCTCCGCGTCGGCGGGTACGTCGGGCTGGAGCCATCTGAACCGGATCTGGTTGCGGTCGAGGAAGCGACGCAGGTCGGCGCACGAGGCGTCAAACCGGTGGCCGAGGACGATCGCCCGATAAGGAGCCGCCTCGGAGATGAGGCTCTGAAGGCCGCGTGGACCGCCGATGCGATTGCTCGCCAGGCGACCCACCTGCTTGCCGACCTCCGGCGCGACTGCGGCGACGGCGTGGTACTCGTGCGGCTCGATCCGGAAGACGCGTGACGCCTCCGCTGCGCGGAAGCCGGCCGGGTGGGGAGTTCCGAGCGTGATCGAGATCTCCCCCAAGACGTCACCGGGCAACCGCTCGCCGATCACGCGCCCGATGCCGTCGACGAGCTTGACCGCCTCGATCCGACCCTCGAGCAGTCCGAAGAGCGCCGGCTCGTCTCCCTCGTGAACTACGAACTCGCCCTGGTTGAGGCTGATGTCGGCGGCGACGCGGCAGAGCCGTTCACGATCGGCCGGCTCGAGACCCGCGAACACCGTGACCCGACCAATCTCGTCCGACGTCACCATTCCTGCAGTTGCAATCGAGGAAGACGCTCCAGCATCACGTGACTTCTTTCGTCGCCGCGCGAAAGCACTTGGTGACATATGGGAGCCGAACGCCATCTGGATCCGCCGTCTCGTCGTAGAGGGCTGCGACCGCCTCGAGGACCGGCTCGCGCTCGCGCGCCGTGAGCTTCGCGAGATAGCTGCGCGACAGAACGAGGTCGAGCAGGCCGTCGCGGTCGAGGACCTGCTGGAACGAGAACAGCGCCGTCTCCACCGGATCGAAGAGCCCGCTGGCATCGAGCACGGGGACGACATCCGACTCCTCGATCGACTCGTTGCCGATGATCGCACTGAGCCGCGCCATCCAAGCGTCGCGGTCATCGCGGGAGTTCCAGACGAGCGCAAGGCGTCCACCAGGTCGAAGCACGCGGGCGATGTCGGGCAAGGCGTCTTCGTGATCGAACCAGTGGAACGCCTGCGCTGAGACGACGACGTCGGCGGAAGAGTCTGGAAGCGGAATCGCCTCGGCGCTCCCGGCCACGGCGTGAATGCCCCGAAGCACCACCTCGAGCTCGGCGCGCATCTCGTCGAGGGGCTCGACCGCGGTCACTCTGTGTCCGAGTGCCACGACCGAGCGCGTGAGCTTCCCCGTGCCGGCGCCGAGGTCGACGACGTCGCACGGATGGTCGCCGACGAGCCAGCGGACCGCCTCGCCCGGATAGCCCGGACGCGCGCGCTCGTAGGCGCCGACGACGTCCGCGAACGCGGTGTACGGCCCGCGCACCTTCGGGTCTCGGTTGACGATCACAGCGCGATCTCGGCGGCGCCGTCCCGCATCGCGACGAGTCGCGGCACGACGTCGAGGACGCCCTCGCGTGCGCAGAAGGGAATGTCGGCCTCGAGCTCCGGAGCGTTCTCCATGAGGTTGCGGCCGCTCTTGGAGGCGCGGAAGGCTTCCTCTGCCCCGCTCCAGCTGGAGACGAGGCGTGCCGCCGCCTCTGCGGCATCGGTTCGCTCCCAGCCGAGAAGCTCGACGATCCTGCCTGCGACGAACGCGTCGTCGAGCGCGAGCGTCCCCTGGACGCCCGCACACACGACGACGACATCCGCGCCGGCCGTCCGGGCCGCGTCCACCACAGCCGAGAGGTTGAGGAGCGCCGCGATGAAGACCCGTTCGCACCGCTCCGCGGCAGCCACGACCGCGCGCGTCCCGTTCGTCGTCGACAGAATGAGCGTCGGCCCGGCGGGCTCGAGGTACTCGCGCGGGGAGTTACCGAGGTCGAACCCCGGGATGCGAACGGCCTTCCGCTCGCCGCCGAGAACTCCCTCGCCGAGCGCCCTACGAAGGGCGCGCACCTCGTCCACCTCAGCAGCGCAGAACACTCGCTCGTAGCCCGCAGCCAGCGCCTGAGAGATCGTCGAGGTCGCCCGGATGACGTCGACGACGATCCCGGTCGGCGCCGCTCCGGCCTCGTCCGGTGTGAACACGACGTCGACGCGCACGCGGGTACGCTAGCCGCGGTGGACGAGCCTCTCCGCTGCTATCGACACCCGGAGCGGGAGACCTACGTCTCGTGCTCGGACTGTGGGCGCGGCATCTGCCCGGACTGCATGACGTTCGGCCCTGTGGGGATCCGCTGCCCGGACCACGCGAGCACGGCCGGGAAGGCAGCTGCGCCACGCCGCGCGGCGCGCCGGACGAGCGTTTCGCTCTCCCGCTCCGGCCCCGTCGTCACGTTCACGCTGATCGGGGTGAACGTCGGCGTATACCTCCTCGCATTGCTCATGGGAGGCCAGATCAACGGCACGGGCAGCTGGATCTACGAGAACGGTGTCCTCTTCGGCCCCGCCGTCGCCAATGGAGACTGGTGGCGCCTCGTCACGGCGATGTTCCTGCACTACGGGATCCTCCACCTCGGGATGAACATGCTCGTGCTCTGGATCATCGGGCCACCGCTCGAGGAGTACTTCGGTCACGGGAGGTACCTGCTCGTCTACGTCGTCTCGGGGCTCGCCGGTTCGGCTGGTGCGCTGATCTGGTCGCCGAACGCGCTCACCGTGGGCGCATCGGGCGCCATCTGGGGGATCATGGGCGCTGCGCTCGTGCTCGAGGCCCGCAAGATCTACGTGTTCGGGGGCCAGGCGATGGGGCTCGTCGTCTTCAACCTCGCGATCACCTTCCTGATCCCGGGGATCTCCATCGGAGGCCACGTCGGCGGGCTCATCGGGGGCGGGCTCTGCGCGTTCGCGTTCTCGAGCCTCAGGCGCATGCCGGCGCTCGCGACGTTGTCCGTTGCGGCTGTCGGGGCACTGAGCGTGGCGCTGGCGGTTTCACAGGTCCAGCTGTAGCCGGTCAGCCGCCGATCGCGACCGCGGTCACGCCCGCCTCCGCGAGCGCGGCCTGAGCGGCGGCCAAGCGCGCGAGCGGCACGCGGTAGGGCGAGCACGAGACATAGTCGAGCCCGAGCCCGTGACAGAACGCGACCGATCGCGGCTCGCCGCCGTGCTCGCCGCATATTCCCAGCTTGATCCCCGGCTTCGTGCCTCGGCCGCGCTCGACGGCGATCCGCATGAGATCGCCGACGCCATCCTCGTCGAGCACTTCGAACGGATTGCGCGGGAGAATCCCGTGCTCCAGGTAGAACGTCAGGAACTTCCCCTCGGCATCGTCGCGGGATAGGCCGAGCGTCGTCTGGGTCAGGTCGTTCGTCCCGAACGAGAAGAAGTCGGCCTCGGCCGCGATCTCGTCGGCGCGCAGCGCGGCCCGCGGGAGCTCGATCATCGTCCCGCAGAGATAGTCGACCTCGGGCTCCTCTGCGGCGACGCGTTCGGTGAGCTCCCGGAGCCGGGCGAGCTCCTCTCGGAACCCGACGAGCGGGTGCATGATCTCGACGAGCGGCGCTTCACCCGTTCGCTCCCGGACCGCCCTCGCAGCCCGCACGATCGCGCGCACCTGCATCTCGTAGATCTCCGGGAACTGGAGCCCGAGCCTGCAGCCGCGCGTGCCGAGCATCGGGTTCGCCTCGTGTAGCTGGCGGATCCGGTCTCGCATCGCCTCGGACGTCGCCTCCTCGAGCGACGGGAGGAACTCGTGCAGCGGCGGATCGAGGAGGCGGATCGTGACGGGGAGACCCGCCATCGCCTCGAAGATGCCCTCGAAGTCCGACTGCTGCATCGGCAGCAGTCGCTCGAGAGGCCCTCGCCGCTCGTCCTCGTCGCGAGCCAGGATCATCTCGCGGACGATCGGGAGCCGGTCCTCCGCCATGAACATGTGCTCGGTGCGGCAGAGACCGATGCCCTCGGCGCCGAACTCACGAGCCTTCGCCGCATCCTCGGGCGTGTCGGCGTTCGCTCGAACGCGCAGCCGTCGGAGGTCGTCGGCCCACTCGAGGATCGTCCCGAAGTTCTCGTCGATCGCCGGTGGCACGAGCGGGACCGCACCGATGATCACCGTCCCGGCGCCACCGTCGATCGTGATCACGTCTCCTTCGCGGAGCTCGTGCTCGCCGATCGTGACGATGCCCGTCGCGTGGTCGATCGAGAGCCCCTCGCAGCCCGCAATGCACGGCTTGCCCATGCCTCGGGCCACAACGGCCGCGTGCGAGGTCATCCCGCCGTGCGCGGTGAGCACGCCCCGGGCCTGGATGAGGCCGTGAATGTCGTCGGGGGTCGTCTCCCAGCGAACGAGGATGACGTCGTCGCCTGCGCGGCCGCGCTCTTCCGCGGTGTCCGCGTCGAGGACGATCTGGCCCGAGGCGGCGCCAGGTGACGCCTTGAGGCCGCGGGCCGCGATCTCCACGTCGGCCGCGGGGTCGATCATCGGATGCAGCAGCTGGTCGAGCTGTCCGGGATCGATGCGCGCCACCGCCTCCTCCCGCGAGATCAGCCCCTCCTCAACCATTTCGGCTGCCGCCCGGAGGGCCGCCGTCGCCGTCCGCTTCCCCGTGCGCGTCTGCAGGAGGTAGAGCGTGCCGTCTTCGACCGTGAACTCGATGTCCTGGAGGTCCCGGTAGTGGGTCTCGAGGCGGTCGAGAGTGTCGACGAGCTGGTCGTACGCCTCCGGCATCCGATCACGCATCCGTCCAATCGGCTCCGGCGTGCGAATGCCGGCGACGACATCCTCACCCTGCGCGTTCGCAAGGAACTCGCCGAAGAGCCGCTTCTCGCCCGTGGCGGGATCGCGCGTGAAGCAGACGCCCGTACCCGATCCCTCGCCTCGGTTGCCGAACACCATCTGCACGACGTTCACCGCCGTACCGAGATCGTCGGGGATGTCGTACGTGCGGCGGTACACCTGTGCCCTCGGCGCGTTCCAGGAGTCGAAGACCGCGCGGTACGCGCGGCGCAGCTGCTCGCGAGCGTCCTGCGGGAAGCGTTCGCCCGCCTCCTCCTCGTAGATCCTGTTGAACGTGTCCACGAGCTCGGAGAGGTCGTCCGCCGTCAGGTCGACGTCCTGCGACGCACTGCGCGTCGCCTTGAGGTCCGCCAGCGCCTGCTCGAAGCGCTGCCCGTCCACGTCGTCGACGACCTCCCCGTACATCTGGATGAGCCGGCGATACGAGTCGAGCGCGAAGCGCGGGTTTCCCGTCGACACGCCGAGCCCGGCCGCCGCGACGTCGTTGAGCCCGAGGTTGAGGATCGTGTCCATCATCCCGGGCATCGAGATCGCAGCGCCCGAGCGTACCGAGACGAGAAGAGGATCGGACTCGTCGCCGAAGCGCTTCCCGGTACGGTCCTCGAGTGCTGCGATGTGGCGCTCGACCTCCTCGTCGAGCCCGTCGGGGACCGCGCCACCGGCCGCGAGATACGCACGGCAGGCGTCGGTGGTGATCGTGAACCCGGACGGGACCGGGACGCCGAGCTGCGTCATCTCGGCGAGCCCGACTCCCTTCCCGCCGAGAAGCTCGCGGCCACTGCCCGAGTCCTCGTCGAAGTCGTAGACGTAGCGCATTAGCGGGGGAATCTACACTCGCATCCACAGCGGGAGGATCGAGGCGGTCGCGGGTAGCCTGCACGTCGTGTCAGGGGGTTCGCCGCTCGTCGGAGGGCTCGCCGCCGTCTCGGCGGCGCTCGTGGCCGCGCTGACGCTCGCGGGGGCGGCAGCACCGGCGCCCGAGCGCACGTACACGATCAGCGTCGACGCACGCGACTTCTCGTTCGAGCTCTCTCGGCGCTCAGTGCCGGCTGGTTCCTCTGTGCGGTTCGTCGTCCGGAACCGCGGAAGCACGGGCCACGACTTCGTCGTCACGAAGAAACGAACGCGGGTGCTTGCACCCGGAAGACGTCAAGTGCTCACGGTCACGTTCCCGCGCAAGGGGACCTTCACCTTCCTCTGCTCGGTCTCGGGCCACGCGCGTCTCGGCATGCAGGGGGCGTTCGGCGTCTCGA
>JAIBJO010000108.1 GCA_020029615.1 Actinomycetota bacterium | reverse complement strand
CGCGAAGGCGGCATCTCGTTCATCTCCAAGGCGGAGGCGCTCGCGATCATGCGCAAGCGCTCGCCGGAGCTGACCGAGAACCTGGCGTCCAACCCGCTACCCGCGTCGTTCGACGTGCTTCCGAAGCAAGGCGAGGACACCGAGGCGATCGCGCTCGCCGTGCAGGGCTCGAAGCTCGCAGCCGTCGGAGAGGTGCGCTGGGGCAAGGAGGTCTCACAGCGGATCCTCCAGATCGCGCGTGCGATCCAGATCGTGTTCCTGATCGCGGTCGTGATCCTGCTGGCGGCATCGACGATCCTCATCGCCAACACGATTCGCCTCTCGATCTTCGCGCGCCGCCGTGAGATCGAGGTGATGAAGCTCGTCGGTGCGACGAACTGGTTCGTTCGTGGACCCTTCATGCTCGAGGGAGTCCTGACCGGGCTCGTCGGGTCGCTCGCGGCGGTGCTCCTGCTCTTCGTCGGCCGCGAGATCGCGATCCCGCAAATTCTCGGCCACATCCAGGACGACCCCGACGTGCGAGGGCTCGCGTTCACCTGGACCGCGGCCATCCTGATCGCGATCGGGCTCGGCATCGGCGCTCTGGGTTCGGGTCTCACGCTTCGCCGCTTCCTTCGGGTGTAGGGACGAGACTTGCCTCGCCCGAGGGCGACCCAAGGGTCGCGCCTACGGCAATTCCCTCTCGTTACGGTGTCCTGATGCGGAACCGAAGGACGCCGGGAGGTCGGCAGAAGCGGCCGAGTCGCTCGCAACGCGCTCGGCGCAGACCGGCGCAGGCAGTGCGCGCGGCCGAGCAGAGGATCACGATCGCTCTTCCTTCACGGCGCACGCCGCCGGAGCGCGTCGTCGCGCACCTCGGGCCGACGAACTCGGGCAAGACGTACGCGGCGCTCGAGGAGCTCGCCGCCAATCGGTCGGGTGTCTACGCCGGGCCGCTGCGGATGCTCGCGCAGGAGGCACACCGCCGTCTCGGTGAACGCATCGGTGCCGAGAACGTCGGTCTGGTGACGGGGGAAGAGCGCGTCAACGAGCACGCTCCGGTGATCTGCTCGACCGTCGAGATGGCCCCGGCGGGCGGGACGCTCCTTGTTCTCGACGAGGTGCAGTGGGCCGACGACACCGAGCGCGGCTCGGCGTGGACGCGCCTCCTGCTCGCGGGTGAGTACCGGGAGATCCTCCTCCTCGGGGCACTCGACGCGCTTCCCCTCGTCGAGCGCGCCTTCCCGGACGCAGAGCTCAAGGTCTTCGAGCGCAAGCTCCCGCTCGAGTTCGTCGGCGAGTCCACGCTTCGTTCGCTCCGACCGGGCACCGTCATCGTCGCGTTCAGCCGGAAGGCGGTCCTCGCGCTCGCCGGCGAGGTGAACCGGTCGCACCTGGGCCGAGTCGCCGTCCTCTACGGTGCCATGCCGCTTGCCTCACGACGGGAGGAGATCGAGCGCTTCCTCTCAGGGTCGGCCGACGTCTGTGTCGCGACGGACGTCCTGGGCCACGGGGTGAACCTGCCTTGCGAGACGCTGCTCTTCGCCGAGACGACGAAGTTCGACGGGGAGCAGCGTCGCAATCTCTTCCCGTGGGAGCTCGCCCAGATCGCAGGGCGAGCCGGGCGTTTCGGCCTGGTCGAGCGCGGGCACGTCGGCGTGCTCGCCGGTCTCGGCTGGGGAGTAGCCGACCCGCAGCTCGTCGAGTCGGCGCTCGAGCCGCACGTTCCGCTTCCCGGCGGGCACTTCGGGTATCGCGTCGTCGACGAGGCCCGGATCCGGCCTCGGCTCACGGATCTCGGGATCAGCGACCCTGCGCAGTTCGACGCCGCGCTCGTCGCCTGGCACCGCGTCGCACTGCGCGAGTGGGCGTTCGAGAGCTGGTTGGCGGTCGAGTCGCTGCAGCCGCTCCGGCTCAGGCTCGAGGCCGTCCAGCGGCGCCTGTCCGAGCGCGGGCGGCGAATCTCGCTCGAGGACACGTGGAAGCTCGTGAATGCGCCCGTCGACGAGGATGGGCTCGAGCTCCTCGCCACCTTCGCGTTGGCGCTTGCAGGAGACCGCATTGCGCGACCCCATCTCACGTTCCTGCTCGACACGGCGCGCCTCCGAGGAGCGTCGCTCGAGGACGCCGAGCAGGCAGGGCGAGAGGCCGGCATCCTCCGCTGGTTCGCCCTCCAGTACGCGGACGTCGGAGGCGTCACGATCGAGCGCGCCGCTGCCCTCGAAGAGGCCGCTGCCGAGCGTGTCGTCGCGCGCCTGCGGGTCGAGGTCGAGTCGCCGACGATCGGGCGGTGTCGCTCGTGTGGGCGCTCGTGCGCTCCGTGGTTCCCGCTGTGCGACCGCTGCGCGGGGATCACGGCCCGGTCCTGATATGAACGTCCTGTGACCCCTGACGAGCTTCGGGCCATACCACTCCTGAGCGGCGCAGGAGGTGCGGCACTGGAACGAGTCGCCGCGTCGGCGGGGGAGATGACGTCCGAAGCGGGGCAGATCCTCGCGCTCGAGGGCGACCCCGGCTCGGGGATGTTCGTGATCCTCGACGGCACCGTTTCGGTCGAGTGGCGTGGCGGATCGGTCGAGCTCGGGCCGGGCGACTTCTTCGGTGAGCTCACGCTGCTCGCGCCCGGCGGCACGCGGATCGCGCGGGTACGTGCATCGAGCCACGTCACGTGCCTTGCCATCCCGCGGGACGACGCGCTCTCGCTCATCGAGTCGGAGCCGTCCGTCGCGCTCGCGATGCTGAAGGAGATCGCCCGCCGCTTCGCGTCGGCTTTGCCGGAAGCGTGAGCGCGCTGCTCGACCCGCGCTTGGGCGAGGCGAGCCTCGCCCCTACACTCCTGCGGTGGCCAAGGAGAAACCCGCAGGAACCAAGCTGATCGCCGACAACCGCCGCGCGCGGCGCGACTACGAGCTCATCGAGCGCGTCGAGGCCGGCGTCGTCCTCACCGGCTCGGAGGTGAAGTCGGCACGCGACGGGAAAGTGCAGCTCGGGCAGGCATACGCGGACATTCGCGGGGACGAGGCGTGGCTCGTCGGCGCCTCGATCGCGGAGTACGCGCAGAGCGGCGGATCGGGGCACGTCCCGGATCGCGAGCGGAAGCTCCTGCTCCACCGCCGTGAGATCGACTCGCTCTATGGGAAAGTGCGCGAGAAGGGCCTGACGCTCGTTCCGACTCGTATGTACTTCAAGGATGGTCGCGTCAAGGTGGAGATCGCCTTGGCGCGCGGCCGCGAGCGCCATGACAAGCGGCGCGTCATCGCCGACCGCGACGCGCAGCGTCAGATCGAGCGCGCCCTGAAGCGCCGGCGCTGACCAAACGGATAAGTCCTGGGGTCTGGCTTCAGCCAGACCCCCGGCGCGCCCTGTAGGTAGCCAAACAGCCCTGTCCGTATTACGCTCGCGGTGCTGTCGACGGGAAAGGAGGGCCGATGCGACACGTGGCGCTCATGGCCAACGGCGTACGGCACGAGCTCGAGGTCGAACCGCGCGAGCTTCTCGTGTACGTGCTCCGCGAGCGGCTCGGGCTCACCGGGACGAACGTGGGGTGCGACACCTCGTCGTGCGGAGCGTGCACGGTGCTCGTGAACGGCGAGGCCGTCAAGTCCTGCACGATGCTCGGCGTGCAGGCCGACGGGACGGAGATCACGACGATCGAGGGCCTGGCGACCAACGGCGAGCTCCATGCAGTGCAGCAGGCGTTTCACGACCACCACGCGCTTCAGTGCGGTTACTGCACCCCCGGGATGGTGCTCGCAGCGGTGAGCCTGATCGACAGCGGTGCGGCGACCGACGAGGCCGCGATTCGCGAAGGCCTCGAGGGCAACCTCTGCCGCTGCACGGGCTACCACAACATCGTTGCGGCCGTAGCCGACGTGGCGGGGGTGGCGTGATGGCCGTCACCGAGACAACCGGGACCTTCATGGGAACCTCCGTCAGGAGGAAGGAGGATGCAGGGCTCCTCCGTGGGCGCACTACGTTCGTCGACAACCTCACGTTGCCCGCGACCGTGTTCATGGCGGTCGTCCGCAGTCCCTATCCGCACGCTCGCATCACGAGCGTGAACCTCGATGCCGTACGTGCGGCGGAGGGAGTCGTCGCGGCCTTCAGCGGTGCTGACCTTGCACAGGACTGGACGGGCGGGCTTCCGTGCGCATGGCCGGTGACGGAAGACATCAAGATGCCCACGCACTACCCGCTGGCGGTCGACGAGGCCCGCTTCCAGGGCGACGGCGTCGCAGTCGTCGTCGCCGAGAGCCGCGCGCTCGCGAAGGACGCGGCCGAGCTCGTCGAGGTCGACTACGAGCCGCTCGGCTCTACGGCCGACGTCGAGAAGGCGCTCGAGGACGGAGCTCCGCTCGTTCACGATGATCTCGGGACGAACGAGTGCTACGTCTGGAAGCTCGATTCAGGAGACGTCCAGGCCGCGATCGATGCCGCCGACGTCGTCGTCACGCGCCGCTACTTCCAGCCGAGGCTGATCCCCAACGCGATCGAGCCCAGGGGAGTGCTTGCGCAAGTGGGCCCGACCGACGAGGTCACGCTCTGGTCGGCCACGCAGGTGCCGCACATCCTGCGCTTCGCCCTCCAGCTCGTCATCGGGATTCCCGAGTCGAAGATCCGCGTGATCGCCCCCGACGTCGGCGGAGGCTTCGGCTCCAAGCTGAACGTCTACGCGGAGGAAGCCCTGGCGGTCACGCTCGCGCGCCGGCTCGGGCGGCCCGTCAAGTGGACGGAAGAGCGGACCGAGAACTACCAGGCCACGATTCACGGTCGGGACGTCGTGCACGAGCTGACGTTCGCGGCAACGAGCGACGGCACGATCACGGCGGTGAAGTCGATTGCCAAGTGCGCCATGGGCGCGTATCTGCAGCTCGTAACGCCGGGGATTCCGCTGCTCGGCGCCTGGATCTACTCGGGCCCGTACGACATTCCCAACTACAGCGTCACCTTCACCGGAGTGTTCACGCACACGACGCCGACCGACGCGTACCGCGGAGCGGGTCGACCGGAGGCGACGTACGTCATCGAGCGCACGATGGACGCCCTTGCGCGAGAGCTGGGCGTGGATCCCATCGAGCTTCGCCGGAAGAACTTCGTCAAGGAGTTCCCGCACACGATGGCCTCGGGATTGACGATCGATGCCGGCGACTACGACGCGTGCCTCGAGCGACTGTTGGAACTGCTCGACGTCGATGCGATCAAGGCCGATCAAGCTTCCCGTCGTGCAGGCGGCGACGCGAAGCAGATCGGCGTCGGATTCTCGACGTACAACGAGATGTGCGGGCTCGCGCCGTCGCGCATCCTCGGTGCGATCCGGTACGCGGTCGGCGGCTGGGATGCCGCCACGATCCGCTTCCAGCCACTCGGATCGGTGCAAGTCGTGACCGGAACGTCACCGCACGGTCAGAGCCACGAGACGACGTGGGCACAAATCGTGGCCGACCAGCTCGGCGTGAGCGTCGACGAGGTCGAGGTGCTCCACGGCGACACGGCCGTGTCCCAGCAGGGCATGGACACGTACGGCAGTCGCTCGCTGACGGTCGGCGGGATCGCCCTCTATCACGCGAGCCAGAAGATCGTCGGCAAGGCGCGGGCGATTGTCGCCCACCAACTCGAGGTCTCCGAGGACGATCTCGAGTTCGAGAACGGGGCCTTCGCGGTGAAGGGATCTCCGGACCGCTCGATGGACATCAAGGCTGCCGCATTCCAGGCGCATGCGGCTCACAACCTCCCTGACGGGATGGAGCCAGGCCTGGAGGAGACGGCGGTGTTCGACCCGCCGAACTTCTCCTGGCCGAGCGGGGCCCACGCGGCCGTCGTAGAGGTCGACACAGAGACTGGAGACACCCGGCTCGTTCGCTACGTGGCAGTCGACGACGTGGGCACCCCGGTCAACCCGCAGATCATCGACGGTCAGGTGCACGGCGGCATCACGCAGGGCATCGCGGCGGCGCTCTACGAGGAAGGCGCCTACGACGAGGAGGGCAACCTCCTGACGACCACGATGACGACCTACCTCGTGCCGTCTGCGGCGGAGTTGCCCTCGTACGAGACGGACCGGATCGAGACGGTCGCCGACAACCCGCTCGGCGTGAAGGGCGTGGGGGAGACCGGAACGATCGCGGCCGCTCCCGCGGTCGTCAACGCGATCGTGGACGCGCTCTCCCACCTCGGCGTCACGGACGTCCCGATCCCGGCCACGCCAGAGCGAGTCTGGCGCGCGATCGAGGAGGTGAGATCGTGATCCCCGCTGCGTTCGACTACGAGGTCGCGGAGAGCACCGATCACGCGATCGCACTTCTCGGCGCGAGGGAGGACGCGAAGCTTCTCGCAGGCGGCCATTCGCTGCTGCCGGCGATGAAACTCCGTCTGTCCCGCCCCGCCTGTCTCATCGACGTCGGCCGGATCACCGATCTGTCGTACGTCCTCGAGGAAGCGGACTCGATCGCGATCGGCGCTCTCACACGACACAAGGACGTCACGGCCGCCGCGCTCCTTCGCGAGCACTGTCCCATCGTCTCGCACGCGGCAGGCCAGGTTGGCGACCCGCAGGTACGTCATCGAGGAACCATCGGAGGATCGTTGGCGCACGGAGATCCTGCATCGGATCTGCCGGCCGTGATCCTCGCGCTCCACGGGGAGCTCGTGGCGCGCGGGCCGGCGGGCGACCGTGCGATACCCGCTCGGGAGTTCTTCACGGGTGTCTTCCAGACGGCGCTCGCACCCGAGGAAGTGCTCGTGGAGATCCGGGTACCGAAGCTCGGGCCAAGCACGGGCTGGTCGTACACGAAGATGAGCCGTCGCGCTCAGGACTGGGCGACGGTGGCGGTCGCTGCGGTCGTGGAGCGATCGAACGGCTCGATCGAGCGGGCTTCGGTTGCGCTCGCGAACATGGGTGCGACACCGATACAAGCCACGGCCACCGAGAAGGCGATCGCCGAAGGCGGTTCGATCGACGATGCGTCGGCGCTCGCCGCGGAGGGAACAGAGCCGCCGTCGGACCACGCGGCGAGCGCGGACTTCCGCGCTCATCTCGCTCGCGTTCTGACGAAGCGCGCACTCGAGGAGGCGGCGACGAGGTAGGCCAGTGGGGTCAGGTCTCGAGTGCGTCGCGACCGCGCGACACTCGAGACCTGACCCGGTGCTCGCTACGCCAGGACGCGAGCGGGAGCAGGGATCAGCTCGAAGGCTTTCGCCAACACCTCGTCCTCGTTCACGCCCTCCTCGACGATGAGCCGGTGACGCAGCACGTACGGGGCGATCTCGCGAACGTCCTCGGCCGTGACCTCGTCGCGGCCGCTCAGGCGTGCGCTCGCCTTTGCAGCGCTGGCAAGATGCATCAGGCCGCGCGAGCTCACGCCGAGCTCGACTCCGGGAAGGTCACGCGTCTGGCGCGCGATATCGACCATGTAGCGCCCGATCTGCTCCGGCAGGACGGTCGCGTCGAGCTCGACACGGGCTCGGTCGAGACCGACCACGCCGAGCAGCGGCCGCACCTCTCCGAGCATGTCGGGGGCGACCCCTCTGTGCGGGAGGTCGAGCATCTGGTACTCGCTGTCCGCATCCGCGTACTCGAGCACGATCTTGAAGAGGAAGCGGTCGAGCTGTGACTCGGGCAACTCGAAGACGTCGCGATGCTCGTACGGGTTCTGAGTGGCGATGACGAGGAACGGATCCGGAAGCTTGTGCGCCTTGCTGTCGACGGTCACCTGGCGCTCCTGCATCGCCTCGAGCAGCGCGGCCTGCGTGCGTGGCGGCGTCCGGTTGATCTCGTCTGCGAGCAGGACGTTCGTGAAGACCGCGCCGGGAAGGAACGTCGGCTCACCCATGCGAAGCACGGTCGAGCCGGTGAGCTCGGCAGGCGACGTGTCGGGTGTGAACTGGATGCGCTTGAACTTGGCGCCGAGCATGTGTGCCGTCGCGCGCGCCAGGAGCGTCTTCGCGCTCCCTGGCGGTCCCTCCAGCAGGACGTGCCCACGCGCGAGCGCCGCTACGAGCAAGAGCTCGACTGCGCGTTCCTGCCCGATGACCACCTTCGCGATCTCGATCTTCGCCTGTTCGCGCAGGTCACCGAGGCTCTCGTACGGCGCCTCTACCAGCAATGCCACGATCGCTCTCCCCTCTCAATCCTTCCGTTGGTTGCCGCCAAGCTTAGCGCGACGTGATCGAGTCCCCGAGCCGGGTTCCCAGCCCGCGCCTCGGTCTCACTATCGGTTCGAGCCCGGTAGCCGTCAACCCTCTG
>JAIBJO010000023.1 GCA_020029615.1 Actinomycetota bacterium | reverse complement strand
TCGTCCAGGTAACGCGCGCCCGTGTTCAGCGCCACGAACAGGTCGCCCGGCTCGACCTCGCGTGAGTCGGCCTTGATCCCGGTGATCGTCCCACCCGAGCCCCGCCGCTCGAGCCGCCCAAGCCCGAGCGCTTCGATCTCGGACCAGGGAACCGGGATCACAGGGCTGTTCCTCTAGCCATTCTCGCGCCCGAGCGCGAGAATGGCATCGCGCGCCACCGTGCGGTCGTCGAAGGGGTGGACGACCCCGGCGATCTCCTGGCCCTGCTCGTGCCCCTTGCCCGCGATGACGACGACGTCGCCCCGCTCGGCGAGATCGACGGCCCGCGCGATCGCCGTTCGCCGGTCGTGATCCAACTCGACGTCCACGCCGGCGCCCTGGAGAATCTCGGCGATGATCGCGACCGGCTCCTCGGAGCGCGGGTTGTCGGACGTGACGATGACGTGGTCGGCGAGCTCGACCGCGACCTGCCCCATCAGCGGACGCTTCCCCCGGTCGCGGTCGCCTCCCGCGCCGAAGACGACGATCACCCGCCCGTTGCCGAGCCCACGCGCCGCACGCAGCACCGTGGCAAGCGAGTCGGGAGTGTGCGCGTAGTCGACGATCACGGAAAACGACTGGCCCTCGTCGATGACCTCGAACCGCCCGGGGATGCCTGCGACGCCTGCAATCCCGGTGGCGATCGCTTCCTCCTCGAGATCGAGCAGCAGTCCCGCCGCGACCGCCCCGAGGACGTTTTCGACGTTGAAGATGCCTCGCAGTGGCGTCTCGACGTCGATTCCCGCAGCGCGAAACCGGCTGCCTCGTGCCGTCACCTCGAGGCCGTCGGGACGGATCTCCGCGCTGTCGTCGAGCCCGAACGTGACGAGCGGTGCACGATGGGCGCTCGCGAGCTCCCCTGCGAGCCGCCGGCCGAAGTCGTCGCCCACGTTCACGGCTGCCGGAGGGGGTTGCGCTCCGGTGAACAGGCGCCTCTTGGCCTGGAAGTACGCGTCCATGGTGCCGTGCAGGTCGAGATGGTCCTGGCTGAGGTTGGTGAACACGAGCGCATCGAAGCGCACGCGGTCGAGCCGGTTGAGTGCCGAGCCGTGCGAGGACGCCTCCACGGCGGCGCTGCGATCGCCCCGGTCGAGCATCTCCCGGAAGAGGCGCTGGAGGTCGATCGCCTCGGGAGTCGTGAACGGCGCCGCTCGCTGCTCGCCGCCGACGACCCAGCCGATCGTCCCGACCAGCCCGGCTGGCCTTCCGGCCGCGTTGAGCATGGACTGAAGGAGGATCGCCGTCGTCGTCTTGCCGTTCGTACCCGTCGCGCCGGCGACCTCGAGCTCCTTCGTCGGCTTCCCGAAGAACACGTCTGCGGCCACCGCCATCGCAGCTCTCGAGTCCACGACGACGAGTTGCGGAACGTCCACCTCGAGCGGACGCTCGACGACGAGCGCGACGGCGCCCTGCTCGATGGCCTCCCACGCGAGATCGTGGCCGTCGACGTACGCACCCGGAACGCAGAAGTAGAGGGCGCCCTTCGCCATGCGGCGCGTGTCGTACGCGAGGTCGCGAACCTCGACCGACCGCGCTCCGGCAACCTCGCTCGGTGCGAGCGCCCGGATCAGGGCGTCGAGCTCCACCTCGCGGAAGGCTAGATGCTCGCGGCGGCTCAGCGGGAGGGCTTCACAGTGCGAGGCACGTCCGGAGGCACCTCGAGGTGCTGCAGGTTGAAACGCGCGATCTCCCTGAACGCCGGTGCAGCGACCACGCCGCCGTAGATGTTCCCGTGCGGCTCGTCGACCATGACCATGACCACGAGACGGGGCTTAGTGGCAGGAACGAGCCCCACGAAGGAGGCAACGTAGCGCGACGTCGAGTAGCGCCCGTTCGCGTCGATCTTCGCTGCCGTGCCGGTCTTGCCGGCGACCGTGTAGCCGGGGATCGCGGCCTCGGTGCCCGTCCCTTCGAGGACGACACCTCGCAGCATCGAGAGCATCTGCTCGGAGACCGCACGCGAGACGACGCGGCGCTTCTTCGCTCTCGCCACCGTCCGACCGTCCACCCGCTCGACGAGGCGCGGTCGCACGAGCACGCCCCCGTTTGCGATCGCGGCGTACGCGCCGGCCATCTGGATCGGCGTGACGGCGATCCCGTGCCCGATCGGGACGGTTCCTATCGTCGATCCCGACCACCGGTCGAGCGGGAGCGCGAAGCCCGACGACTCGCCCGGGAAGTCGACCCCGGTGCGCTTGCCGAACCCGAAGCGGTCGATCCACGACGAGAGCCGGCCGGCACCGAGGCGCTGAGCGATCGTGATCG
This sequence comes from Actinomycetota bacterium, assembly GCA_020029615.1. GTDB lineage: Bacteria > Actinomycetota > Thermoleophilia > Gaiellales > Gaiellaceae > GMQP-bins7. The sequence continues at coordinate 27,016 of JAIBJO010000023.1, read as the reverse complement.
TCCCGATGTTGGACGAGTACTCGACGATCTGCCTGACCGTCATCCGCTGCGTCCCGCGCGTGTGAGCCTCGCGGATCACCTTGTCCGACACCTTCAGCGTGGGGGCAAGCCGAAACGAGGTCGACGGGCCGACGATGCCTTCCTCCAGTGCAGCCGCGACCGTGACCAGCTTGAAGGTCGATCCAGGCTCGTAGCTGTCGGTGACGGCGCGATTGCGGCGGCGATCGGGGCGAGTCGTCGGGAAGCGGTTCGCGTTGAAGCGTGGCGCGACCGCCATCGCGAGGATGGCTCCCGTGTGCGGGTCCATCACGATCGCCGATGCTGCCCGCGCTCCCCAGCGGCGAACGGTCTCCTGGAGGACCGCTTCGGCGTTTGCCTGAACCTGATGGTCGAGTGTGAGACGGACATTCTTCCCGGGCGTCTCCGGCTTCGTCGAGACGACGTCGAGCGCACGGCCGAACGGGTCCTTCACGATCGTCTGGCTCCCGGGCCGCCCTGCGAGCACGTCCTCGAGCGATCGCTCGAGCCCCTCCAACCCCTTGTTGTCGAGCCCGGCGAACCCGAGCACCTGCGCCGCGACGGGGCCTTGTGGGTAGGTACGGAGCTCCTCCGGGTAGAAGCCGAGCCCGGCGAACCCGAGCTCCTCCAGCTCTTCCACCTTCAGCGGATCGGCTTTCCGCGCTACGTACACGAACCCGCGCGTCCGGTCCACGAGCTGCGGGTAGACGACCGCGGGCTCGACTCCGAGGGCCCGCCCGGCGGCGAGGGTGAGATCACGTGGTCGGTCCACCTGGCGGGGGTTCGCGTACACCGTCGTCGCCTGCTCGCCGATTGCGAGCGGCTCGCCGTTGCGATCGAAGATCGTCCCGCGAGCGGCCGGCACCACGACGATCTCACGATGCTGGCGCAGCGCCATGGCCGCGAGCTCCGGGCCCTTCACCGCCTGCAGCCACACGGCGCGGCCGAGCGCGACTGCGAGGAGCGCTACGAACAGGCCCGCGAGCAGGACGATCCGCCGGTTGGTCGTGGCCGGCCTCACTTCCCGAGGCGGACGTAGAGGGTCTCGTCGGGATCCGCCGGGACGAGACCGAGCTCCTTCTGTGCAAGGTGATCGATCCTCGAGGTCGCGGAGGCGCTCGACAGCTGCGAGCGCAGGCGAGAGATGTCCGCGCGCAGCTCGGTCCGCTCGCGGCCCGTCTCGTTGAGCTGGAGATTCAGCCGTAGCACCGTCACGTTGACGGCGACCACGCCTGCGAGCAGCAGGGCGAAGACGACGATCCAGACGACGCCCCCGCCGAGGGCCCAGGACCGGCGGCCTGCCCTCGTCAGTGCCCGCGTGCGTGCGACGCGTGCGCTTTGGGCGACTGTGGACATCAGACCTTGACTGCTGCGCGCAGCCGAGCCGACCCCGCGCGCGGGTTGTGTTCGACCTCACGAGACGACGGGCGCACGAGCTTCGGGGTCAGGATCCGTAGCTCGGGCTCGTGCCCGCACACGCAAACCGGGAATTCGGGTGGGCACGTGCAGCCGCGCGCTCGATCGCGAAGGAACCTCTTGACGATGCGGTCTTCGAGCGAGTGGAAGCTGATGACGACCACACGACCGCCTGGGCGCAGCATCTCGAAAGCCGCGGGCAGACCGGCCTCGAGCGACGCAAGCTCGTGGTTGACCTCGATCCGGAGCGCCTGGAACACCCGCTTTGCGGGGTGCCCCTCGCCGAACCGCGCCGGCGCCGGGATCGACGCGCGCACGACGTCCACCAGTTGACCCGTGCGCTCGATCGGGCTCTCTGTCCGGCGGCGGACGATGGCGCGCGCGATCTGGCGGGCGTACCGCTCTTCGCCGTACGTGCGAAAGATCACCTCGAGCTCTCGCGCGCCCCAGGTCGCGACGACGTGGGCAGCTGTGACGTCCTCGGAAGGATCCATGCGCATGTCGAGCGGCGCATCCGTCGCGTACGAGAAGCCACGCTCGGGTCGATCCACCTGCATCGAGCTGAGGCCGAGATCGAGCAGAACGGCGTCTGCGCGAACGCCGTTACCGGCGAGCTGGGCCAGGACGACGGCGTAGTCACCGCGCAGGAACCGCATCTGCACGCCCCGCGTGGACGCCTTCACTCGGTCGAAGTACGAGCGAACGGTCGGGTCGCGGTCGATCGCGACGAGCTTCCCGCTTCCTGCGAGATCCGACGCGAGGAGGCGCGAATGCCCCCCGGCCCCGAACGTCCCGTCGACGATCGTCTGACCGGCCTGCACGGCGAGGAGCTCGCGCACCTCGTCGGCGAGCACTGGGACGTGATCAGTTGCGTCTGTCCGCTGCACGTTCGGCAACATCGCCAACGCTCCCTTCGATCGCGCTCACATGGACCGCCCACTGCGCGCGGTCCCAGATCTCGACGTGGTCGTGCACTCCGGCGACGACGACGTCCTTGCCGAGGCCCGCGTGCGCAAGGAGATCGGGCGGGACGAGCACCCGACCTTGCTTGTCGAGCTCGGCGACGGCGGCGCCGGCGAAGACGTAGCGCTTCATCTCGCGAGCCTCCCGCGTGAGCGAGTCCAGCTCCGCGATCCGCGCGACGCTCGCATCCCAGCTCGCCCGCGGATAGACGTCGATGTTCCGGTCGATCCCGCGTGCGAGGACGACCCCGGCCGACAGCGCATCGCGGAACTTCGCCGGCAGGGTGAGCCGGTTCTTCTCGTCGACGGTGTGCTCGTGTTTGCCGTAGAACATCGAAGGCGCCGCGGTGATCCACCCACGGAGCCCCACCTTACTCCACTTCCACCCACAACGCAACCCCTCTGCCCCACTCGGGGCCGTCGCTACGGAAGCGGAACGCGCTCCGCATGGACGCCGGCGCCTGCAAGCGCGCCCGCACCGCAGCGAGCGGCGAAGTCGAGGGCCGGCAGCCCGTCGAGCCCGGCGCCGAGGGCGAAGGCGAGACCGGCGGCGAAGCAATCCCCGGCGCCGTAGGAGTCGACCGTCACGGGCGGAAGTGGGGCCGCCGAGTACGGCCCGCCCGGCTGCGCCCAGCCGCCGAGAGCGCCGGACGTCGTGACGATGAGCCGCGGCTCGGGATCGAGCTCGCCGGTGTGGTAGCGCTCCGCCTCGTCCTTCCCGCTCGACACGAGCGCATCGAGCTCGACCGAGGCCTGCCGCAGCGTCACCAGCTCGCGCGCAGTGGCGACGAGAACCCGCGCGCGTCGTGCCGACACGAGGGCGTCCGCATCGCCCGCGCAGAAGTAGACGGCATCGCAGTGCGCGAGCTCGTGCCAGGGAAGCGAGTCGTCGTGCCCGCGCGGATGGAGCTTCCTCCCGATCGTGGTGATCGTGCGCTCGCCGGCCTGGTCGACGAAGGTGAATCCCGACCTCTGTGGCCGGGACGGGGGCGACGCGTGCACCTCGATCCCGCGGGCTTCGAGCTCGACTCTGGCGCGTTCCCCCTTGTCGTCGTCGCCGAGCGCCGTGAAGAACTGCACCGAGTCGGCGAGCTGGGCGAGCTGGACCGCGGCGACAACCCCTCCCCCGGCCGCTTGCTCCCACGACTCCTCGGCGTGAACGATCTCGCCGACGCTTGGCACGTGCTCGACGGGCACGAACTCCATCCACTCCACATGCCCGACCACCGCTGCCTTCACACGCGCATGCTCACAAATGCGCCAGGTCCCGCGTTGGACGACGATGATGGACGCAGTGGCGATCCCACCTTTCGAGCGCTTCTACGAGCAGCACCGAGTAGAAGTGCTTCGCTTGCTGCGCCGTCGCCTCGGGGTCGACCGAGCGGACGACGCGTTCCAGGAGACGTTCCTGCGGGCGCTCAGGGCGTATCGTCGCCTCGAGCACGGAGAGCACCTCCGCGCGTGGGTGCTCACGATCGCGCAGAACGTGGCGCTGGACATGCTTCGCCGCGCGAAGCCAACCGTCGAGCTCGTCGAAGTCGGAGCGGACGATTCCCGCCCCGCGTACGAGGTCCTCGCAGACTTGACCGACGGCCTTCCGCCCAAGGAGCGTGCGGCCGTCGTTCTGCGCTACGGATACGACCTTTCCTACGAACAGATCGCGGCGGCGCTCGACTCGAGTCCTGATGCCGCCCGTCAGGCCACCTCAACCGGTGTCCGCAGACTGCGAAGGAGCGCCTCTCATGACCGTATCTCCTGATCTCGACCGCCGCTTCCGCGAGGCGGCCTATGGCCTCGACCTGCTCGACATGGGGTTCGACGTCGTCGACACGCCGATTGGCCCGCTGTTCGTGGCCGCCTCGGGTCACGGGCTCGCGGCGATCTCGTTCGAGGCCGAGCCCGACGAGCAGCTGGAAAGCCTGGCCAGGATTGCCGGCCCGGCTGTCCTGCGGTCTCCGAAGTCGGTGGCCGAGGCTCGCCGCGAGCTCGACGAGTACTTCTCGGGACGTCGCCGCGTGTTCGACCTGAACCTGGATCTCCGCGCACTTCCACCGTTCACGGTGTCGGTGCTCCACGAGCTCGCTCGCGTGCCTTACGGCCAGACGACAACCTACGGCGCGCTGGCCGCAAAGGTCGGGCGTCCGCGAGCCGCTCGCGCGGTCGGCACGGTGATGAACCGAAACCGCATCCCGATCGTCCTTCCCTGCCACCGAGTCGTGGGCTCGACGGGCGACCTGACCGGGTACGCGGGCGGGCTCGACCGGAAGGCCACACTCCTCGAGCTCGAGGGTGCGCGGTAGCCGCGACGACAGCGCCCGGTCACTCCAGCAGCCGATACCCGACGCCCCAGACGTTCACGATGTAGCGGTCGCCTTCGGTCACGCGAAGTTTCTTCCGTAGGCGCGATGCGTGCGACTCGAGCGTCCTCGTGCGCCCCAGTGCTCGGAATCCCCAGACCTCCCGAAGCAGCTCTTCCTTCGTGAAGACCCGATACGGCTCGACCGCGAGCCGCGTGACGAGCTCGAACTCCTTCGCCGACAGGACGACGAGCGTGTCGCGGACGGCAACTCGGCGAGTCCGCTTGTCTATGACGAGGTCGTCGGCGACGAGAACGTCGGCCACGCCGACGGAGCTTCGGCGTAGGAGCGCGCGAATGCGAGCCAGCAGCTCGTCGTATGCGAACGGCCGAGCCATGACGTCGTCGGCGCCGCGGTCGAGGGCGCGCACGCGCTCGACCGGGTCCGCCGACGGAGCAAGCAGGATCACCGGAACGTTTCGATCCCACGTACGCCCCGGCTCGCCGCGCCGGAGGCGAAGGCAGAGGTCGAGCTCCGCGAGGAGGACGATGTCCGGACGTGCTCGCTCGGCGAGTTCGAGTGCCTCGCTCCGCCGCGCAGCGCCCAGGACGTCGAAGCCGTCGTCGCGTAGCTGTCGCCCCAGGTACTCGCGCGTGTCGGGCTCGGGCTCGGCAACGAGGACGGCGTTCGGCATGGAGCCGACGCTAGCCCGCTCCTCTTCCCGGCGCCAGATGTCCTTTCGGGCGAAACCGTGAAAAGCGTTCCTCAGCCGTCCGGTTCGACCATGGCCGCTCCCTGACCGGGGCGGCTCACAACCTCCCGTGTCTCAAAATGCCCCAGACGAGCCAGATCCCGAAGACGCCGGAGATGACGAAGCCGATGAGCGCGAGCAGGTTGACCCCGAGGGCATGCGGGCCCTTCTCCGCGAAGACGCCGATCATCGCCGAACCGAGGAGGCCTCCCAGGATGACGAGGGCGACTGCGATCCGATTCGTCGCCTTGTCGATATGGTCGTCGAGCTCGTCGATGCCGGGGTTCTCGATCCGGACCTGGAACGATCCGTCTCGCAGGCGCTCGAGGATGTCGCTCACCTGATACGGGAGCTCGCGCGCGACCGAGCCGAGCGCGCTCGCTTCCGCCAGCGCCCGCTGGGAGACGACCCGGGGATGGAACCGATCCACGAGCAGCCGTCGCGCGTACGGCCTGGCGACCTCGAACACGTTGAACTCGGGGTAGACCTCCTGCCCCACCGACGCGAGCGTCGCGATCGCCTTGTCGAGCATCACGAATCGGCTGGGGAGACGCAGGTTCAGCGAGTAGATGAGCTGGAACCCCTCTCGGATGACCTGCAGCGGGTCGATGTCCGAGAGTCGCGTGCCGTAGTAGCGGTCGAACAGGATGCGTACCTCTGCGCGGAACTCCTGCTCGCGCTCGGGCGCGTAGCGCACGCCGAGCTCGCGCAGCCGTCGGGGGATCGCGTCGATGTTCTCTGTAGCCGCATCGACGAACAGGCGCGTCAGCTTCGCCATGTCCTCGTCGCTGAGCTTCTCGGCCTGCCCGAAGTCGACGAGACCGAGCTGGCCCGAGTCGAGGACGAAGATGTTCGCCGGATGCGGGTCGGCGTGGAAGAAGCCGTGGCGGAAGACCATGGTCATCCAGGCGTCGGCCAGCCGGTACGCGATGTCGCGTCGCTCGTCCGGGCGGAGCGCGTCGAGATCGAGCTCCGCCACCTTTGTCCCGTGTAGGTACTCGAGGGTGAGCACACGTGACGTCGAGTATTGGCGAACGACCCGCGGGACGACCACGCCGTCCGTCCGTGCGAAGTTCCGATGGAACGTCTCCGCGTTCCGGGCCTCGTGCCCGTAGTCGAGCTCGAGCCGGATCGAGCGGGCGAACTCGTCCACGAGCTCCTGCGGATCCATGAACTCGAGAGCCCTGACACGCTCCTTCAGGAGCTTCGCCGCCTGGTAGAGGAGCCCGATGTCCGCCTCGATCTGCGCCTCCGCCATCGGGCGCTGCACTTTGACGACGACCTCTCGGCCATCCGGGAGCACGGCGCGATGCACCTGCCCGATCGACGCCGACGCGATCGGCGAGAAGTCGAACTCCAGGAACGCTCGGTCGGCAGTCAGGTCGAGCTCGGCCTCGACGACCTCCTGCACCTGCTTGAACGGAACAGGAGACACGTCATCCTGCAGGCCCCGCAGCTCCGCCACGATGTCGGGCGGGATGACGTCGGGCCTCGTCGACAGGAGCTGGCCGAACTTGACGAATGTGGGGCCGAGCTCGTCAAGCATCTCGCGCAAGCGCCGACCTCGGTCCGAGCCGACGGCGGCGGTCGTTCCGTCAGCTCCGGGCGCGAGGTCGTCCAGGCGATTCCTGCGCAAGAAGTAGCCGAACCCGTGGCGCGCCGCGACCTGGGCGATCTCCGAGAGACGGCCGAGGCCACCCTGGGATCGCGCCTGCGACGTCGCCATCCCCGCGATTGTAGGGCGAGATCTATCTCGCCCCAATGGAGACCTACTCGGCGCGCTCCAGCAGCCTAAGACGGTGCTCGATCTGCGCGACGCGGAGCTCGAGATCGTCGACGATCTCCTTCGACGCCACCCCTAGCTCGGCGGCAACGCGCGCCGCTGTGCTCCCAGTGCTGTCGCCGAGGCGTCCCGCCTCCCTGCGCCAGCTCTCCAGGACGTCCGCGACGGCAGCGCGAACCTCGTCACGCTCGACGCCCAGGCGACCTGCGAGCTCGTCGGCGAGACGATCGGCCCGCTCGGCGGCAAGCGCGACGGCGCCCAGCCCGGCCAGGGTCAGGGTCGAGAGCGGGCTGCGATCGCTAGCGGGAACGGCCATGAGGTCTCGATGCGCGCCGCTGGCGACGCCTCTCCCGCTTGGAGGACGCCGCTGATCCGGCCTTGGGCGCACCGGCCGCAGGCACCCGCTCGGCAACCGAAGCGTCTTCGCCGGCGTCGTCACCCGCAGTCACATCGTCCCCGCTCGAGGCGAAGTCCATCGCCTCGACCGCGAGCGTGCCGCCCACCGTGGTGATCCCTTTCAGCGCGCCGAGATCGTCGCGACGCCGCGCGAACTCGGGCTCGCGCTCCTTGAGCGCGGCCACCAGCGGCGCGGCGAGGAAGATCGACGAGTACGCACCGGAACCGATGCCGACGAGCAGCGCGAAGGCGAAGTCCTTGAGCGTGTCCCCACCGAAGACGTACAGCGAGGCGACGGGAAGCAGCGTGATGAACGTCGTCGCCAGTGAGCGCGGAAGCACTTCCCACATCGACACGTTCCCGATCACCCGGAACGACGCGCGGCGCATGAGGGGGACGTTCTCGCGCATGCGGTCGAACACGATGATCGTGTCGTAGATCGAGTACCCGAGCACGGTGAGCACCGCTGCGACGGTCGCGGTCGAGACCTCCCTCCCCGTCAGCGCGTAGATCCCGACGGTGATCACGACGTCGTGCGCCAGAGCGACGAGCACGCCGACCGAGTACTTCCACTGGAAGCGCACGGAGATGTACGCGACGATCAGGAGCAGGCTCACCAGGATCGCGAGCAGCGCGTTGTTCGCGATCTGCCGGCCGAAGCTCTCGGAGACGCTCTTCGCGCCGAAGGAGGCCGCGCCGACCGCGTCGGCGAGGCCCTGCTGGAGCGTGCTCTGTTCGTCGCTCGAGAGCGACTCCGTGCGGATCTGGAAGTTCGTGTAGTTCCCGTTCACGGACTGCCCGCGGCCCTGAATGACCGCGCCCGCCTGGCCGATCTGGGCAGCCTGGCTACGGACCTCCTCGAGCGACGTCGGCTGTGGCGTTCGGAACGTGAGCTGTGTGCCACCCTTGAAGTCGATGCCCAGGTTGAGCCCGTTGTAGGCGATCGCGGCGATCGACAGCGCGACGACGGCACCGGAGATCGCGAACCAGATGCGGCGCTTGCCGATGTAGTCGATGCGCAGCCAGCGCGGAATGCCCTTCCCGGCGGTGCCCATGAAGCGCGGGTTGTCGATCCAGCCGAAGCCGCCGATCAGTGCCAGGATCGCGCGGGTTGCGAGCACCGCGGTCAGCATGGAGAGGGCGGTGCCGAGCAGGAGCATGAGCGCGAACCCACGGACGCTGGCCGTCGCGACCGCGAAGAGCACCATCGCCGTGATCGCCGTGACGACGTTCGCGTCGACGATCGTCGCGAAGCCTTTCTTGTACCCCTGTGCGATCGCGGCACGCACCGATCTCCCCGCGCGCACCTCTTCCTTGATGCGTTCGAAGATGACGATGTTCGCGTCGGCCGCCACTCCGAACGTGAGCACCAGGCCGGCGAAGCCGGGCAGCGTGAGCGTGACGTTGAAGAGCAGGATCGTCGCGTACAGAAACGCCGCGTAGATCCCGAGCCCGGCGACAGCGACGAGACCGAGGAAGCGGTAGAAGATCAGGAGGAAGATCGCGACGAGGATCAGGCCGCCTATGGCGGCGCGCTGTGCCTCGGCGAGCGAGTCCTTGCCGAGCGTCGCGGAGATGTCGGTCCGGTCGAGCGTCTCGAACTTGACGGGCAGCGCGCCAGTCTGAAGCACGAGAGCGATCTCCTTCGCCTCCTGGAACGACTCCAATCCCTCGATCTGGGCGCGCCCGCCGCCAATTCCGCCCGAGAGGCTCGAGTCCGTGAAGTCGATCTGCGGGAACGTCTTGATCTCGCGGTCGAGCACGATCGCAAAGTGCTGCGGCTGCTGCCGCAGCTTCCCACGGATCCACTCGTCACGCGTGATCCGCTCGAAAGCGTTCGAGCCGGCGCCGGTGAACTCCATCGTCACGATCGGCCGGCCGGACGATCCGGGGCTCGTGTCGAAGTCGGCGCGCGTCCCCGACAGCTTGAGGTCCTTGCCCGTCATCTGAGGCACGTTCGGCGGGTCGTACTTGAAGAGGTAGTAGTAGGTTCGATCGGGCGCGACACCGCCTCCCTGCGGCCCGCCAGGACAGACGACGGCGCTCGCTCCACACGTGATGACGACCATCTCCTCGGGCACGACGAAGAGGTCACGGCCTGCCGGAAGCTTCCCGTTCGACTTCTTGAGCGCCTCCTTCTCGGACGCGTACGGCCCGGAGACGACCCGCTTCGTGGTGGGATTCACGATGTAGTACTCCGACGCCGTTCCATCGTTCCCCTGCGACTGAACCTGCGCGAGCAGGTCGTACAGCGAGGCGTGCTCGACGGGCTCGCCACGGATCGAGATCGACGGCCCGACGAGCGACGTCTCGAGGTCGTACAGCTCGAGCTGCGCCGTCGTGCCGATGATCTCCGCCGCCGCCTCGGGATCCTTCACGCCCGGCAGCTGAATGACGATCTGGTCGTCACCTTGCGTGCGTATCTCGGGCTCGGTGACGCCGAGCTTGTCGACGCGGTTTCGCATGATGTCGACCGACCGGTCGAGGTCTTCCTGCTTGAGCTCGCGGTCGGGCGGGGGAACTGCCTGCAAGGTGACTTCGAGCCCGCCCTGGAGGTCGAGGCCGAGCGTCGGCTTCTGGTGGAGCGGCGATCCGGGAATCGCGAGCAGCGCAACGCCGACCAGCGCTGCGGCCAGCAGGGCGACGACCACGGTGGAGGAACGTCGATTCAAGGCAGGCGGATCAGGTTAGCGCCGGTCACCGACGACCGTGTCGGCGCCACCGGTGCCCGTAACCGGTTCTTCGCCATCTGTAACGACACCTTCATCGGCTCCTTCGATGTCGTCGTGCCCGCCGGACGTGTCCGCTTCCATCTGCTCGGCGTCGACGACGTCGGGCTCCTCGTCGGCTTCCGGTGGAAGAACGGCGGCGATCCCTCGCCGTGTCATGTGCACCTCTAGTCCCGGCGCGATCTCGACGACGACGTCGTCACCTTCCGCCTCCGTAACCGTTCCGTAGATGCCGCCCGTCGTCAGGACGTCGTCGCCGACCCCCGCGCCCTCGATCATCACCTGCTGCTGCCGCTGTCGCTGGCGCTGCGGACGAATCATGAGGACGTACATCACGACGAGCAGCAACACCATAACGAGCAGAAAGCTCACTGTTCCTCCTCCGGCAGGTGGGCCAGCCGCGCGAGGGCGTCCCGCCGGAAGGACGAGAACGTGCCCCGCTCGATCGCCGCCCGCGCGCGTGCAGTCAGGTCGAGTACGAACCAGAGATTATGCAGGCTGAGCAGGCGAAGCCCGAGGACCTCCCGTTGCGTGACGAGGTGGCGGAGATACGCTCGCGAGAAGCGCGCACAGGCGGGGCAACGGCACTCCTCGTCGAGCGGTCTCGCATCGGCTCGGTGACGAGCGTTGCGCAGGTTGACACGCCCCTCCCAGGTGAGGGCGGAGCCCGTCCGCGCCGTGCGAGTCGGCAGGACGCAGTCGAACATGTCGATCCCACGCGCCACGACCTCGAGAATGCCCACGGGATCGCCGATCCCCATGAAATACCGCGGCCGCTCGGCGGGGAGGGCCGGCGCGGCCCATTCGACGCAGTCGAGCATCTCCTGCTTCTCTTCACCGACCGCAAGACCGCCGAGCGCAAACCCGTCGAACGGAAGGGCGCCGATCTCCTCGAGCGAGCGCCGGCGCAGCTCGACGTCGGTTCCCCCTTGCGTGATGCCGAACCGAAGCTGATTCGGCGCGCGTGGCGCGCCGGCCTGCTGCACGGCCCAGAGCGCCGTGAGTCGAACCGCGCGCTCGAGCTCCTTCCGCGGCGCACCGGCGGGAAGGCAGACGTCGAGGCACATGGCGATGTCGGAACCGAGCCGCCGCTGCATCTCCGCGACGCCTGCAGCGGTGAAACGGGCATGCGAGCCGTCGTAGACCGAGCGGAAGGTGACACCGTCATCGTCCAGAGACGTAATCGTGTCCCGGAGGGAGAACACTTGATAGCCGCCGGAGTCGGTGAGAATCGGCCCATCCCAACCGGAGAACCGGTGGATACCGCCGAGGTTCTCGACGACCTCCTCACCGGGACGAAAGTGGAGGTGATACGTGTTCCCCAAGACGATCTGTGCGCCGAGCGCTCGAACCTCGTCGGGGTGCAGCGACTTCACCGTCGCCTTCGTGCCGACCGGCATGAACGCGGGCGTCCGAATCTCCCCGTGCGCAGTCGCAAGCGTTCCGGCACGGGCAGCGCCGTCGGTTGCCCCGACGCGAAAGTTCATGCTCGCCAGCTCATGCTCGAAACGCCGGCCGCCTGCCGGGGCCACCCCTCGCCTCCACCCGCTTTGAGCGTAATCGGAAAGTTTTGACGCGTGGGAGACGAGAGCGTGTCGAAAGCGCGCCAACACACAAGCTCGCGCGGCGGATCCACCACGCTCACAGCGACACCATCGCGTCCCCGAACGAGTAGAAGCGGTACCGCCTGTCGACGGCAACGCGATAGATCTCGTGTGCCTCCTCCACGCCCACGAACGCCATCACGAGCGCCAGCAGCGTCGAGCGCGGGAGATGGAAGTTCGTCAGGAGCGCGTCGACGCGTCGAAAGGTGAAACCGGGTGCCACGAAGAGCGTCGTGCGCCCGTTCAGCTCGCCACTTCGAGCCACGGTCTCGAGCACCCGCACCGTCGTCGTGCCGACCGCGAGCACTCGGTCCGCGCCCGTGATGCGGGCCCACGCATCAGAGTCGACCTCGTAGCGCTCGCCGTGGAGAACGTGCTCCTCGAGGCGCGCGCACGTGACCGGACGAAACGTGTCGAGCCCCACGTGCAAAGTCACGTGGACCGGATCGAGGCGTGCCAAGGTGTCTGCGGTGAAGTGGAGACCCGCGGTCGGAGCAGCCGCCGATCCGGGATCGCGGGCATAGACGGTCTGGTACCGCTCGGGATCGTCGAGCGGCTCGTGAATGTAGGGCGGGAGCGGGACGTCGCCATCCGGCTCGCCGTCGAGTCGCACGAGCCAACGCCCGTCGCCGAGGGGCTCCACGAGCGTCACCGGCCCGAGCCTCTCGCCGGATCGCAGCCGGCGCGTGGGGCGTGCGAGCGCCTCCCACATGCCCTGCCCCTCGAGGGCTTCCAGCAGCAGGATCTCCACTGCGCCGCCGGACGCGCGTCGAAGTCGGAGCCGCGCCGGGAGCACGCGACTGTCGTTGACGACGACGAGCTCGTCGCCCAGAAGGGCGGGGAGATCCGAGAAGAGTGCATGCTCGATCGTGCCCGCATTGCGCCGAAAGACGAGCAGTCTCGACGCGCCGCGAGGCTCGACCGGTCGCTGGGCGATGAGTTCCGAAGGAAGGTCGTAGTCGAGCTGAGCCATGTCCATCCGGCGCTGAGAGTAGCCTCGGCGCCCATGGACAGCCATGCACTCGAGCGGGCGAAACAGCGGATCGCGGACGCGGCTGCGGGACGACCCGAACCCGCAGCGCTCGAAGCGGCGCTCGAGCGCTCACGCAGTCAGATGGAGACGCTCGCGGTCGCTGCGGCCGAGCTCGAGGCGTCGATTCCGGCTCAGGTGGGAAGCGCGGTTCGCGACGGCCTCCGGACCGAGGTTCTCCCAGTAGGGCGACACATCGCGGAGGTCCGTGGCCTGCTCAACCAGGCCATCCGCCGGCTCGAGCGGCTCGAGGGCGACCTACTCGCCGAACGCCATGCACGTGTGGACGATCTCGCGTTGCTCGTCGATCTCGTAAGCTCGAGCTGGCGCGGAGTGGACGAGCGTCTAGCGAAGCTCGAGCACGGCCAGGCCGACCTGGCCCTCGTGGCATCCGTCGCCGGGGGTCTTGGAGACGACGCTCGCGCTCACCGGGTCGACCGCACCGCGGCAGCTGCCTAGCCGCGCACCACAGCCGTCGTCGCCGGGATGACGAAGCGGAAGCGGCTGCCGCGGCCGATCTCCGACTGGAGCTCGATGCGTCCGCCGAGCGCGACCGCGAGCTCGCGGGCTATCGGAAGCCCGAGGCCCGTTCCGTCGGCATCCTCGGACACGAACGCATCGAAGATACGCGCGCGCTCCCGCAGTGGAACGCCCGGCCCGGTGTCGAGCACGTCCACGAGGACGCTGCCGTTCTCCGAGGCCAGCGACAGCTCGATGCGCCCACCGTCAGGAGTCCAGCGGAAAGCGTTCGAGAGCAGGTTCGTGATCACCTGGAGCACACGATCACCGTCGGACACGATGACCGGAGGCTCCGACTCGGCCGCCAAGCGGTAGTCGATCTCACGTCGACGCGCCTCCTCGGTGAACGCGCCGTACGCGTGGTCGAGAACACGGTTGAGGTCGACCTCCTCGCGGCGAACGGTGAACCTGTGCGCCTGGAGCTTGGCGAGATCCAGCACGTCACCGACGAGCCGCTCCAACCGGTCGGTCTCGGCGGCGACGATGTCGAGCGAGCCCTGTACCTGATCGGGCTCCGTGATGATCCCCTCGCGGATCGCCTCGACATGGCCTCGAATCGCGGTCAAAGGCGTCCGCAGCTCGTGGGATACGGACATCAGGAACGAGCGCTTGAGCTGCTCAGCTTCGGCGAGCTGCTCCACCATCCCTCGGAAGCGCTCGGTGAGAAGCGACACTTCGTCACTGCCCCGCGCGACCGGAATGTCGACGTCGTATCGACCCGCAGCCACCTCCTCCGTGGCGCGCGCAAGCGCCAGGACCGGGTCCGTCAGACGATGCGAGAGCCAGTAGAAGAGCACTCCGGCAAGCGCGATGCCGAAGGCGAGCGCGAGGGCGAGCCTCCCGACCAGATTGAGCCACTGCTCACGCAGCTCCGCGGTGGGCTTCGCGACGATCAGCCAGCCGAACGGATCCGTGCCCGGCTCCAGCTTGACGGGATGAGCGGCGGCCAGGAGCACGCGGCGCTCCGCCGGCGGCGTGAACTCGAACGTGACCTGCCGGTCCCGGTCCAGCTCGATCTCTCCGAGGGCGCTCCTCGGCAAGCGAGTGAGGCCGAACCGTTGCCCCGGAAACAGCGAGGCGCCGACGTAGAAGAGCTCGTCCCCGGTAGCGAGCTCGAGCTTCTCCGCTGCAAACTCTGGCGCTCTTGCACCTTCGTCGGTCGCTCGCAGGGCCGACGCGGCGTACAGGGCAGCGAGACCGGAGGCTTCGCGCTGGAGCTCGCGCTCCGACGCGGTCCGGGTGACGTCCTGGAAGAGGCGGACCGCTGCGGCAATCGAGACGAGGCCGAAAACGAGGACTACTGCGAGAAACAGAGCAGTCAGACGGAACCGAAGCGTTCCGAGCACGAGCTCAGGGTAGCCGTCTAGACGGCCGGGGCCGGCGTCCGCTCGGACGCGACCTTGTAGCCCACACCCCACACCGTCACGATCGGGGACGCGTCGCCGAGCTTGCGTCGAATCTGCCGGACGTGGACGTCGACGGTTCTCGTGTCTCCGGCGAACGTGTACCCCCAGACGCGCTCGAGGAGCTGGTCGCGGGTCAGGACGATTCCGCGGTGGTCGAGAAGCTCCCACAGCAGGTCGAACTCCTTGGGGGCGAGCCGGATCTCCTCCTCGCCCACGTACACCTCACGCTTGCCGGAGTTGATCGTGAGATCACCGTGCTGGAGCTCCTCGGACTCGCTCCGGCGCCGCTCCGGCGCCGCGCGGCGAAGGACGCTCTTGACGCGGGCCACGAGCTCACGGGGGTTGAACGGCTTCGTCATGTAGTCGTCGGCGCCGACCTCCAGGCCGATGATCTTGTCGATGTCCTCGTCGCGGGCGGTCAGCATGAGGATCGGAACGTCGGAGCTCTTGCGGATCCGGCGGCACAGCTCGACGCCGTCGCCGTCGGGCAGGTTGAGGTCGAGGACGATGAGCGCGGGTGTCTCGCCGACGAGCTCGATGAGAGCTCCTTGCGCCGTCGACGCGGTCTTGACGCCGTAGCCGGCGTTTCGCAGGTACGCGGACACGAACGATGCGATCGAGGTCTCGTCCTCGACGACCAGGATCGTGTGCGGAGCGGTCATGGCCCTGCCCGCGGAGAGCGCTCGTCGGTCGGCGGCGGCCCGAGAACGAAGCGCTCGGGCTCGTCAGGCATTGCAGTGCACAACTGAGGCTCGAGACCGCAGTCGTCTCCGTCGAGGGAATAGACGCCGGTGTCCTCGCCTTCGGTCTTCGGATCGCCGTCGAGCGTGACGACGCCACGCCCGACCGCCTCGACGTCGATGCCGGTACCGCGAACGACGATGCGGTACGCGCCACCGAGCATCCGGAAGCGAAGCCCCGTGCCTCGATAGAGCATCGTCCGGGGACCGATCCGTGTGCTGGCGAGCTTCCTTCCGACGACGTACGGCGCGTAGCGGTCGCCGGGCGTCTGATCGGTGACACGCAGCGTGCCGCTGGTGAGACGGCCGAGCACGTTCCCGCGGAGGTCGAGCATCACCACACCTTTACCTCGCTCGACGGACAGTGTCCCCACGTTCGGCTCGTCCGCGCCGGCACGACCGGCGAACGCGGCGAGTACGGCCGCGCAGACGCAGGGGATGAGGGCAAGCTTCCGCACCAGCTCCAGCCCAGTATCGGCATACGGCGTGTGTCGCCGATGAGATGCGTGTAAGAAGAGTGTTAGCGCCAGGGCCGGAAGTAGATTCCCGCCGTGGTCCCGCTAGCCGCGTCGACCGTCCAGGATGCGCTCGTCGACCTCTTCGTCGTGCTCCTCGCCGCGAAGCTGGGAGACGAGCTCTTCAAACGCCTCGGCTTACCGACGCTGATCGGGGAGATCCTGGCCGGAGTCGTCGTGGGGACGTCGGTGCTCGACCTCGTCGAGCCGACCGAGATCCTCGCGGTGTTCTCCGAGCTCGGCGCCGTCTTCCTGCTCTTCTGGGTCGGGCTCGAGACGCGAATCGGCGACCTCCGCCAGGTCGGTCGGGCGGCCGCGCTCGTCGGGATGCTCGGTGTCCTGCTCCCGTTCGCCGGCGGTGCGGGAATCGGGCTGAGCGCGGGCGAGACCACCGCGGTCGTCGTGTTCACCGGAGCTGCGCTCGTGGCGACGAGCGTCGGCATCACATCCGCCGTGCTCAGCGACCTCGGCCTGGTGCCGACGCCGGCGGGTCGTACGATCCTGGGCGCCGCTGTCGTCGACGACATACTCGCCATGCTGATACTGGGCGTGGCGGTCGGGCTCTCGGGCGATGCCGGCGCCGACTACACGAGCCTGGCGCTCAGCGCTGTCCTGGCCGTCGCGTTCGTCGCCTTCTTCGCGCTCGGCGGAACCCGAGTCATGCAGCGAGCTCCGGGGATCTTGAAAGCTCCACGCTTCTCCGAGTCGCCACTGCTGCCGGCGGTGCTGCTGTGCCTCGCGTTGGCGGCCATCGCAGCGCAGATCGGGCTCGCGGCGATCATCGGCGCGTTCCTCGCCGGGATGATGGTCGCCGAGACGAAGGAGCAGCATCCGATCGAGGAGGAGGTCGCTCCGCTGTACGCGTTCTTCGCGCCGTACTTCTTCGTGTTCATCGGGCTTCAGCTCGATCTGGGCGCCTACGGCAGCCTCGGGACGTTTGGCCTGCTCGCTGCGACGACCGCGGTTGCCATCGTGACGAAGTTCGCCGGGGCCTGGCTCGGCGCGCGCTCGCTCGGGTCGAGGGAGGCGACGATCGTCGGCGTCGGCATGGTCCCGCGCGGAGAGGTCGGAATCGTGATCGCCGGCATCGGGCTGGCCGAAGGTGCGGTATCGGAGGAGTTCTTCGCCGTGATCGT
This sequence comes from Actinomycetota bacterium, assembly GCA_020029615.1. Lineage (GTDB taxonomy): Bacteria > Actinomycetota > Thermoleophilia > Gaiellales > Gaiellaceae > GMQP-bins7. The sequence continues at coordinate 9,714 of JAIBJO010000023.1, read as the reverse complement.
GGGCATGTCGATCCTCACGACGTTGCTCGCGCCGCCGGTCCTCCGCGCGGTCTCCCGCCCGCAGGCTCAGTCGTAGGCGTAGAAGCCGCGACCGGTCTTGCGGCCGAGCAGGCCGGCGTTCCGCATCGCGACGATCCGTGGCGGCGGCGCCATCCGAGGCTCGCGGAGCTTCTCGTAGAGCGCTTCGGAGGCGTGGACGTGCACGTCGATCCCGACGAGGTCGACCAGCGTGCACGGCCCCATCGGCCAACCGGCGCCGGCCGTCATCGCGGTGTCGAGGTCCTCGGGGGAGACGCGCGCCTCGTCGAGCACGCGCAGGCAGTCGTTGAGAAGTGGGATGAGAACGCGGTTGACGACGAAGCCGGGGGTGTCGTGGCAGCGGATCGGTCGCTTCCCCAGTCGCTCGCCCACTGTGAACGCGGCCTCCACGGCCTCCTCGGACGAAAGCTCGGCCCGCACGATTTCGACGAGCGGCATGAGAGGCGCCGGATTGAAGAAGTGCATGCCGACCACGCGCTCGGGCGTCGAGACGGCCGACGCGATCTCGGTCACCGACAGTGCGGACGTGTTCGTTGCGAGGATCGCGTCCCTATGGACGATCGGCTCGAGCGCGCCGAAGAGCTCGAGCTTCGCGTCGAGGTCCTCGACGACCGCCTCGATCACGAGGTCGCAGTCGGCGAAGGCGGAGAGCTCGGTCGTGAGCGAGAGAGAGGCGAGCGCAGCCTCGCACTCGGCCTCGGACATGCGCTCCTTGTCCACCTTGCGCTGGAGGAAGTGCGCGATTCGCTCGTACGCCTTCTCACCCAGCTCGTCCGACACCTCGCGGCCGACGGTCGCATACCCGGCCTCGATCGCCAGCTGGGCGATCCCGGCGCCCATGGCACCGAGTCCCACGACACCGACTCGACGGATCTCCGGGACGGTCACGACGGGCGCGATCCTACCCGCGCCACGCGGCCGTCAGCGCCTACCCGTCAGCCGTTGTAGCGGCGGCGGCGAGCGACGTCGTCGATCCGCGAGTCCGCGCCGACGAAGTACGCCAACGGAACGAGCGCGACGATGACTGCGATGAGGATCAATCCGAACATGTCCATATGATGCGCCCGGAGCTCGATCAGCACCAGTCACGATACTCGGTCTGTCAATCAGCAGAAGTGATCGACCTCGGGAATAGTCAGAGGTGCTCGACGACGCCCGCGATCGCCTGCCCTTGGCCGATGCACATCGTCACGATTCCGTACCGCGCCTCGCGGCGCTCGAGTTCCGAGAGCAGCGTCGCGGTCATTCGCGCGCCCGTGGCGCCGAGTGGGTGCCCGAGCGAGATCCCCCCGCCGTTCGGGTTCACGTCGCCGGCCTCCCAGCGCTCGTGGAGCTCCGTGTCCGTAAGGAACTGGAGCACGACCGACGCGAAGGCCTCGTTGACCTCGATCACCGAGACGTCGTCCCAGGTCAGGCCTGCCTTCGCGAGCGCACGCGCGCACGCCTCGGGATTCCCGTGCAGCATCCGGTACGGATCGACGCCCGAGAGGCCGAAGGAGACGTAGCGAGCGCGGGGTTCGAGGCCGAGGCGCTCCACCGCCTCACCGCTCGCGAGGAGCATCGCGGCGGAGCCGTCGACGATCGAGCTCGAGTTCCCGGCGGTCACGACGCCGTCCGGCTTGAAGGCGGACTGTAGCGATGCGAGCTTCTCCAGCGACGTGTCTCGGCGCGGCGTCTCGTCGACGGCGAACAGCACGGCGGCACCCCCAGCTCCGACCTCGATGGGGACGATCTCGCTCTCGAACTTCCCCTCGTCCGTTGCAGCGACCGCTCGACGGTGCGATTCGAGCGAGTACTTGTCCAGGGCATCGCGCGTGAGGTTCCACTCGTCGGCGAGAACCTCGGCCGAGATCCCCTGCGGGACGATCGGCCAGCGCTCTCCGATCTTCTCGTTGACCGCGCCCCACCCCAGGTCGCCGAGATTCGAGCCCATCGGCACGCGCGTCATGTGCTCGACACCCGCGGCGACCACGAGATCCAGGTGGCCCGCTTGAATCGCGGAGGCGCCGTTGAAAGCCGCCTGCAGCGACGACCCACACTGGCGATCGACCGTCGTCGCCGCCACCGTCTCCGGCCAGCCGGCAACGAGCACCGCCCCGCGTCCGACGTTGAGCGCCTGCTCGCCGACCTGCGTCACGCAGCCCATCTGCACGTCCTCGATCTCGCCCGGGTCCACATCGACCCGATCGACGAGGCCGTTGAGGACCTGCGCGGCGAGCTCGTCCGCGCGGATTCCCGAGAGTGACCCGTTCCGCTTCCCGATCGGCGACCGAACGGCGTCGACGATGTACGCGTCAGCCATCGAGTACAGCATAAAGACGCCAGGTACCCGGAACGCCCTCCCGCTCATGCTCCCGCCGTCGCCGCAGGCAATACGGGAGCTGCCCTGGAGCAGACCGCGACCCACCGTCGCAGGCGTAGTAACGCCGGGAACCTCCGGCAGGCGAAAGCGGCCCACTACACTCACGCCGTGGCCACCACCGCGACCGAGCGGAAGCTCCTCATCGACGGCGACTGGGTCGAGACCGGCGACTGGCTCGAGGTACACTCACCATACGACGGTTCCCTGGTCGGACGCGTGGCCAAAGCGGGGGCCGCCGAGACACGACGAGCGCTCGACGCCGCCGATGCGGCCATGCGCGCGCCGATCGCGGCTCACGAGCGTGCTGCCATCCTCGACCGTACTGCCGCTCTCGTCGAGGAGCGAAGCGAGGAGATTGCGAGGACGATCTCGGCCGAGGCGGGGAAACCGATGAAGGCAGCCCGGATCGAGGCGTCACGGGCGCACTCGACGTTCACGATGGCCGCAGTCGAGGCTCGCAAGCTCGCCGGCGACGTGATCCCCATGGACGCCTCGCCAGCGGGAGCCGGCAAGATCGCGCTCACGCTGCGCGTGCCCATCGGGGTCGTCGCCGCGATCTCGCCGTTCAACTTTCCCTTCAACCTCGTGGCGCACAAGGTTGCTCCCGCCCTTGCCGCGGGCTGTGCCGTCGTGCTGAAGCCGGCGTCCCAGACGCCGCTCTCGGCGCTCCTGCTCGCCGAGCTCGAGACCGAGGCGGGTCTCCCGTCCGGGTGGCTCAACGTGGTGTGCGGCCCGTCGGGCGAGATCGGAGACGTCCTCGTCGAGGACGAGCGGGTGAAGTTGATCACGTTCACAGGATCGGTTCCCGTCGGCTGGAAGCTCCGCGAGCGTGCAGCTCGAAAGCGCGTCAACCTCGAGCTCGGGAACGCGACGCCGGTGATCGTCGCGGCGGATGCAGACCTCGATGACATCGTGCCAAGGCTCGCCGCGAACGCGTTCTCGTTCGCGGGCCAAAGCTGCATCTCCGTCCAGCGGATCTACGTCGAACGTTCGGCCTACGAGCCCTTCCTCGAGAGATTCCTTCCACGCGTAGAGGCCCTGAAGGTCGGCGACCCGGCCGACGAGGACACCGACGTCGGTCCCCTCATCTCGGCCACGGAGCGCGACCGGGTGCTCGCCTGGATCGAAGAGGCGAAGGCAACCGGTGCCTCCGTCCTCGCCGGCGGCACACTCGACGGCGAGCTGCTGCGGCCAACCGTGATCGGAAACGTCGCGCACGCGGCGAAAGTTTCGTGCGAGGAGGTCTTCGGGCCTCTGTGCACGGTGACGCCGTACGACACCCTCGACGAGGCGATCACGCTCGCGAACAGCACACGCTTCGGCTTGCAGGCCGGCATCTTCACGTCTGACCTGAAGGCGGCATTGCGGGCGGCCCGTGAGCTCGAGTTCGGGGGCGTGACGGTGAACGAGGCGCCGACCTTCCGTGCGGATCAGATGCCGTACGGAGGCATCAAGGACTCGGGGAATACCCGCGAGGGGCCTGCGCACGCGATCCGCGAGATGACCGAAGAGCGGCTCGTCGTCCTACAGCTCTAGGCTCTGCCCGAGATGGCGAGAACGGAGAGCAGGCGGGGCGCGGCACCGACGGGCTCGTCCGTCCCGGAGTATGTGGTGCCGCCAGCGCGCGAGCTCAAGCGCGAGCGCAAGGCGTTGCTCGAGATGCGCGAGGAACGGCTACGTGATCTGGGCGGCCTCGCGCTCGAGATGTACAAACGTGACCGTTTCAGTGCGACCCTCGTCGTCGAGCGTTGCGCCGAGCTTGTCGCGATCGAGGTTCGCGTCCAGGAGATCGACGCCTTGCTGGACGGGACCGCCCGGCTCCGTCGCGGTGGTGGCGGCGCCGTCTGCATCTGCGGAGCTCCGCTCCTCCTGGGAGCCCAGTTCTGCGCAACGTGCGGTCGGCCGGTCGGCGGAGGCCGCTCGCCGGCCACCGGATCGACCGGGGACGAATGACCATCTGCCCGCGTTGCGGCGAGCCATCTGCCCACGGGCAGGAGTACTGCCTGGAATGTGGCGAGCGTCTCGGAAGCTCGGGGGTCCGGGAGATGCAGAGATCCACGCTGAGCTGGATGGCGCGTGCGGCCGTTGCCGGCCTCGTCGCGACGATCGGAGCCGCTGCCGCCGTGGCCATGGCGGGCGGGTCCGGGAGCGACCCCGAGGTCCTCACCGCCACCGGTGGGTTTGCGACGGTACCGACATCGAGCACGTTCTGGCGCGCGCGCGGCAGGCACACGCGCGAGGCCTGCCTCAAGTCGGCGTGCTCGACTCGTCGCGCTACGCGAGCCTGCACCCGGGTTACTGGCTCGTTTTCACGGGTGTCTACTCGACCGAGGCCGAGGCGACCAGCACGCTCGAAGCCGCGCGACGATTCGCTCGCACGGCGGCAGTTCGGCGAGTCGTCTCCTGAGCCCGCGTTGTCTGGCAGGGCGATGCTTGCCTCGGACTTTGTAACAACGTCGAAAAGGCGCTACACTCCACCGTGCGAAGCGTTGGCTTCGCCTCTTTTTTCGCCCCGCAAGAGGGATTCAGGAGAGGTTTCGGGAGATCCGGTGGACGATCACACCGCACAGCTGCGCTCGTGTATGTATCAATACTCGCGAGCGATCTATCGAGCGATCAAGGATCTGATCGATCCCTATGCGACCAAGACGACGCAGCTCGAGTACCGCCGTGCCGTGCTCGTCGAATGCGAGCTGACGATGGGGCGGCTCGCCGACGACCCGCACTACTTCGCGCGCCCCGACCGTGCGCTGTTCGCAGACATACGGCGCTACTTCCCGATCACGAACCAGGCCCAGGTGGCCTGGTCGGTCAGGGAAGGCGTCGGCGCTGCGACCACGTTCATCGAGCAGCAGATCGAGGCCGGGCTTCTGGACGGTGGCATCGCACGCTGCCACGCGACCACGCGCAAGGGCAACGCGTGTCAACGCACACCGTTGCCGGGGCGCGACTACTGCCCGTCGCATCAGCACCTCGAGCGCGCAGCCATCGTCGCCGCCTGAGTTCGCCGGCCGCCGCCCGGGCTCTCCGGCCGCAGGAACGGGAAGCGTAGGCGAGCGGTAAGCTCGCAGCGCGCATGTCTCACGACGCTGACAAGCTCATCCGGCAGCTGTCACTGGTCGCATTCCTCATGGCCGAGCGACGGCTGCTGACGGCCCGCGACGTCAAGTCGAACGTGGAGGGCTACAGCGAGATGTCGGACGAGGCCTTCGCGCGCCGGTTCTACTCCGATCGCGCAGAGCTGACCGCCCTCGGCGTCCCGCTTCAGTCCCAGCGCGACGAGTTCACCGGCGAGGAGCTCTACACACTTCGCTCGGAGCACTACTTCCTCGACCGACTCGAGCTCGACGACGACGAGCTGGCGGCACTGCAGACCGCCCTCTACTACCTCGAGGGGAAGTTCGCTTACGCGGAGCCGTTGCGCCTTGCCCTCCAGAATCTCGCACTGGGTCGCACGGGCTTCCCGGAGCCGTCCACCGAGACGGCCGAGCGAGTGCGGGTCAACGCCCCGGACTACTCACCTGAGCTCGCTGGTCGGCTGTCCAAGCTCGAGTCGGCGATCTCGAAGCAGCGTACCGTTCGTTTCGGTTACTGGAGCCCGCGGCGCACCCGATCTCAGGAACGTACGGTCAACCCCTACGCGCTGCGTCTCGACGACGGCAATTGGTACGTGGTCGGGCACGACCTCGAGCGCAAGACGGAGCGGACGTTCAAGGTCTCGCGAATACGCGGTGACATTCGCTTCGCGACCCGGCGCGAGCGCGATTTTCGGACTCCTGCGGACTTCGACGTGGAGAAGCACCGAATTCCCCGACCATGGCAGATCGGCGACACGGTGGGATCCGCTCGCATCTCCGTATCGGACGACACCGCCTGGTGGGTCGAGCGCACGCTCTCGGACGCCGGGGTCGTCGAGGACGGGGTGTTCGAGACCGAATACGCCAACGTCGAGCTGCTTGCGGGCTGGATCCTGCGCCAGAACGGCCGCGCGGCGCCACTCGAGCCCGACGAGCTCGTTGAGGCGGTGTCCGACGGGCTGTCGCGCCTTGCCGAGACGCATGGCGGAGCAGCGCCGGCTGCAGCCGGTCCCAAGCGATCCGATCCGAGGCGGCCGTTGCCCGAGCGCCCCCTCGGGCCGGTCGCACCGGAGCGGTTCGGCGTCCTGCAGGCTCTGCTCGCTCAACTTCTTGCTGCCTGCGGGGACGATCGGACAGCCGTGCTCGACGCCAACGAGCTCGCGACGCGCTTCTCCATCCCCATCGAGGAGCTCCAGGATCACCTTTCGCTGCTCAATCTCGTCAACTTCGGCGGCGGCTGTTACGCCGTGTACGCGATGCACGAAGGTGACGTGGTACGTGTGGACAAGGAGCTCTACGGTGACGTGTTCAGGCGCCCGCCGAAGCTCACCCCTCTCGAGGCGCGCGCGATTCGCCTGGCCATCGAGTACGTCGGGCCGACGATCGCGGCGGACGCGCACTCCCCCCTCAAGCGGGTTCGCAAGAAGCTCGAGGAGACGTTCGGGCGCTTCGATCTCGTCGGGACCCCCGAGCCCCGCGACGTCTCTGACGACGAGGCGCTCGTCAAGGTCCTCTCGCAGGCGACCGAGAAGCGCATCGTCGTCGAGATCGAATATCTGAAGGAGGGGGACGAGAGCCCGTCGCTGCGCCGTGTCGAGCCGTACACGATCGAGCGCGAGCTACCCGTGTGGCGCGTGCACACGTGGGACCAGACGGTCGACGCCGCCCGCACGTTTCGCCTCGACCGCATGCGCTCGGCCCGACTCACCGACGATCGCTTCGAGCCCCGAGACGGGTTCGATCCGTCCTATCTCCGTAATCCGCGGGTTGCCCGGCTCCTCCACTCGCCGGTCGTCGCACGATGGAAGCTCGAGAGAGGTGCTCGCCCGCTCACCGACGGCTCTGCAATGTCCGAAGTCCCGTACAAGACCGAGGAGTGGCTTCTCTCAGAGGTTCTCGCCGATCGAGGCGAGACGACGGTTCTCGAGCCACGAAGGCTCCGTGACGTGGTGGCAAAGCGAGCGCGACGACTTCAGCGAGAGCTCGGGCGCGTCCCCACCCGTCGCTGAGCGCTTCGCCAGGCGTCGAATTCCTCGCTGAACTGAGCCGGCTTCGCGCCGACTTTCGAACGCCCATTGCGGCCTGGCGTCCTCTCTGGCAGCGTTGTCGCACAAGACAACCGAGGAGCACGCATGGACGACTGGAATCCCTACCTCGTCCGAAGGCTCCCCGCGACATTCGGGGTGCTGGCGGGCGTACTGACAGGTGCCGCTGCCTTCGTCGCCGCGGGATCGGCGGTCGAGAGCGGAAGGGCTGACACGACAGCCGTCGTCGTAGAGGCGACACACGTCCCGGCGTTGCTCACTCAGGCAGGCGAGCGCGTCGAGCTGCGCTATGACGCGTATTGCATCGAACTGGAGAACGAAGACGCCGAGTCGTCGTGCGACCTCTCAGGCACCGTGTACATCCGGGCCGGCGCGGCGGGGCGATTTCGCGAGCTCCCGCTGCGCGGCGATGGAGGCGCGAGTCAGCTCGTCGCCCGCGTGCCGGATGACATCGCGTCGTCCCCGAGGGGGTTCACGTACTACGCGGAGATCGCCGCTTCGTCAGGCCAGGCCGCGACGACCCTTCCTTCCGGAGGAGCAGCGGCTCCGCACCAGAGCCTTCCGCTCGGCTCGCCGGTCACGATCGACCTCGGGCGACACGAGTTCGGAACGACGGTTCACGCTGACGAGCGGGTCGCCGAGGTCGCCTGGGGCGAGGGCGCGGAACAAGCCGGGCTGGAGCACGGGCGCAACCTCACACCCACCGGCGCCTCGGCGTTCGATGTCGATCCGAGCGGGAGCGTCGTCCTGCTCGACCAGGCGAACCGGAGAATCTTCCGGTGGCGCAGCGGCACGCGTGCACCGACGCGAATACCGTTGTCGATCGCAGGGCAACTCGCCGACGTGTCGCTCGCGCCCGACGGCTCGATGCATGTCCTCGAGTCCGTGAGCGAGCCCGGTCGCACGCCACTCGTCCGACGCTTCGACCCGTACGGCCGCACGCTGCAGAAGATCGAGACTGCGGAGCGAACGTCGTCCCAGATCCGCCAGGGACCGACCGGACCCGTCGTCCTACAGCAGCCGTCGGGGCAGTGGATGCCGGTCATGTCGGCCGGAACGCCCATCGCGGCCGAGATTCAGCGGCGCCGTGGTCGCGCCGGCCGCCCGATCCGGGGCGGCGGCGAGATCGTCGTGCTCCGAGTCGACAACGAGATTCGAGTCGCGGTCGTCGGCTCGTCGGGAGCGCGACGTACCTGGCGAATCGTGAGCAAGACCATGCTGGCGGAAGTCCAGCTCGCGGACGTCCTAGGGGATCAGGTCGTGCTCGTCGCGCGTGTCTACGACGACGCTGCCGACGAGTTCGTGGCCCTCGTTCTGGGCGACGACGGGCTGGTCAGCCGAGTGGCGCTCGACGCCGCGGACTGGGCCGAGACTGCACCGCTCGGGCGCTTCAAGCTCGTCGGTGGCTCGCTGTACCAGCTCGGCTCCACCCCTGCAGGCGCCTTCGTCGATCGCTTCGACCTGGGGGTTGGATGATCGTGCGCTCGCGACCCTTCATCGCCTGGTTCACTGCGACGTTCCTCCTGACCAGCGCCGGGGCCGCGTCCGCGTACCACACGCAATTCGTGGCCGACAACTGCAACTACGCGGCGCCCACGGCAACGTCGTACATCACGCGCGACGGGTCGGCGACGGTCGCTCTCCGTGCGCGGCACGAGGGGTACCAGTGGGCGGGGGGCTGTTGGAACGACAACGATCGCGACGACTCGCCGAACGATCCGACCAGTGACCCGTCGACAGGCGGCGAGGGCGGAGACTGCTCCGGCTTCACGTTCAAGGTCTGGCGCGAGTCGCAGAACGAGAGCGACGCCGGCTTCTACCAGTGGGGGATGCTGCGCGCGGTGCACGGGCCGTTCACGGCCTCGCGGTTCAAGGCGGGCCATGGAGCCGCCAACGTCACCGTGGCCAAGTCGGCCCTGACGAAAATGGACGCCCTGGCGAGCGAGAGCCACATCGGGATGATCTATGCGAAGAACGCGGACGGGACCGATCAGATCATCGAGGCCAAGGGCGAGGCCTACGGCACGAACATCTGGACGAGGACCTATCGAGGCGATGCGAGCTACAGCGGAGTTCGACGAACCGGCTGGAGCTCGTGAGCTCCGTCGCAAGGAACGGTCGGTGTCTCCCTGGCTCGCTCGCGTGCTCGTTGCGACAGCGTGCTCGCTCGCCGTGGCGGCGTGCAACGACG
>JAIBJO010000022.1 GCA_020029615.1 Actinomycetota bacterium | reverse complement strand
CAGAAGGCGTGCTGGCACTTGCCGGCGCGCGGAAAGAGGTCGCTGCGCTCGAGGATGCCCTCGACCTCGAGCCCGACGCCGTCGAACGTCCTGCGCGCTAGCGACACGACGTCCTGCTCGGTGAACAGCGGGTCGAGGTCGACCGAGCCCTCGACCGGAGCCTCCTGGAAGAACGGGTCGGCGTAGTGCCAGGGACGAAGCTCCGACGTGGTGCATCCGAAGCGGTGCGCGAGCTTCTCGTCGAGTGACCGCTTCCAGCGCGCGAACGGCTCGGCCGTGGCCCGATCTGCGTCGGCGAGCGTCTGGAGCAACCTGGCTTCGTCGAGCTCGTCGGTCGCCAGGGAGAGCGCGAACCAGTCACGGAACCCGAGCCCGCGCGCGGCCTCGTTTCGCAGCGTCGCCAGCTCACGCACGTCGTCGGCGACCGCTGCACCCACGGTCTTCGACGCCTCCCACGCCTCCCGCCGCTCCGCAGGATCATCGCTCTGTCGGAGGATGTGCTTGATCTCGTTGTCGCCGACCTCGACCCCGCCGACCACCCCCCGATGACGCGAGAAGCGGACCTCGACCGCCGACTCGAGATCGACGATCCTTGCACGGAGCCCGTCAGGGACCTGGTGGGGGAGCATCAGGTTGCGTACGAGGTCGAGCCGCCGTCGCACGAGCGCGTCGCCCTCACCGCCGGCCCGCGCGCTCTCGATCGCGGCGAAGAGCTCGCGGTCGGCGAGCGCGTCCGACAGAGCGAGCTCCGTCTTGGCCCGCCGTCGTTCGTTCTCCTCCGTGGCGTCGGTCTGCGAGCGCCACCAGGCGACGTTGCGTGCCTGCATGAGCGGGCGCAGAATCTCCTCGACGGTGTCGGCGAGCATTGCGGGGCGCATCAGGCGGCCGTGGGCTCCAGCAGGCGGATCACCCGAACCCCTTCGTCGAAATGGTCGAACGAGTGCTCCCACGCCTGACCCAGCCAGCGGTACTCGACCGAGCCTCGGTTGGGCCTGTAGACAGCCGTGTAGAGCGTCCCCATGCCCGACTCGTAGGCGGCGGAGTAGAGCGGTCGTTCGAGAAACGCGGAGGCGAACTCCTGCGCGTCGGTCGCCCGCTCGAGCGCTGTGGCGATCGCTCGCTCCCGCTCGAGCGAGCGGGTCGCACGGGCGTGCTCGTGCCATTCGACGCTGTCTTGGTGGTTCGTCGCGACGCCGACCTCGCGGAACGCCACGCCGCGATCGGGCGACAGATGGGCCGTGACGACGTCGCCGGCACCGTCGACGAGCGTGAGCGTATGCGCGAGGTGATACGGCAACCGCGACAGGACCGCACGAGCCTCGGCGACCGTCGAGCACACCTGGAGCAGGTACCGAACCACGAGCGGCACGCCGAACCCGCGACCGACGACGCGCCGGCCGCCGAACGCAAGGGACACTGCGAGCCCTGTGTCGTTCACGCCGTCGAGGAGGCCCCACAGGCAGTCGCTCATCCCGATCACGCGTCGCCCGTCCCACCACGTCGAAAGGATCGTCCCCTCGATGCGATCGGGCGAGTAGTCGTAGTTGCGGACGAGCGCGGGCTCCCCACGCACCCAGACGCCCTGCGAGCAGCCGGAGAGATACGAGGGCGGCCGCCACATCGACAGCATCCGGGCCTCGAGGTCGCCTCCGCCTGCGAGCTGGCAGAGGTGGCCGTACGTCGCGGCGAGCTCGGGCATGTGCTCGCCCACCATCCGGGCGGACTCCCCATACGAGGCCCGCGGCCGCTCGCCCTCGTGGAGAAACCACTGTCTATACCGGGGCCAATGCCGGTGGAAGAGCGCCTGCCACTTCGGCCCCGGCGCGTCCTCTGCGATCGCCTCGAATGTCAGCGCAGCCCTCATAGCATCTTGAAGGAGAAAGGCTCGGGCGGCGGGAGCTCGGCCTCGACCGGCGCCGGCACTCCCGCGAACTGGGACTTGATCCCGCTGATCCAGGCCAACGCCCGCTCGGTGAGAGCGTGCTCGTCCGTCTGCAGCCGCCCGCGTGTGACGAGGATGCCGAGATCCGCGCCGGGATAGCGGTACTGGCCCTCGGCCGCGATGCGGAGGTAGAAGGCCTCGTGCTCGCCCGAGACGTCGTGCCAGTCCGTGTCGCGGCGCACGAACCTGATGCCTCCCGGCGCGCTCGAGTCGAGACGCCAGATGCCCGATCTCGGGGCGTGGACGATCTGCTCCACGTCATCCTCGGTCTGCTTGAGGATGAACTGGCTCCACTCGTCGACCGCGCCGGGGTGCGCCCAGGCCTCGTTGAGCGCGCGCACGTCGATCTCGTAGTCGACGTCGGCGAACTCGAGGAGGTGGAAGAGGAAGAGAGGCATGTCTCCGTAGGCGACCGCGGTGACGTTCGTCATCGAGCTGGCCCCGGTGACGCGAGGGTTCAACTCCCCGAGATAGAGCTCGCCGGAATCGGCGTCGGCGAGGAAGTCGAGCTCGAAGTAGCCGACATACCCCTCCTGCCGGAGGCGATCGCCCATCCGCTGCGTGTACTCACGCGCCAGCTCGCGGTGGCGCTCGGTGAGGGCAGTCGGGAAGATGTCGTTCCCGCACCAGCCTCCGCCGTACGGTGTGAGCTCCGGAAAGCCGGTGAGCTCGGTCATGAGCGGCCCGACCAGCGTCCCGTGCCGCGTGATCACACCTTCGATCGCCGCCTCCTGCGGATCGATGCGCTTCATCACCTTCAGATCCTGACCCACGAGGTCGCCGGCGTTGTCGTCGAAGTCGGAGGCCCTCCCGACGAAGAAGGTCGTCTGGCCCGAGTCGCCGTAGGGGGTCTGCACGACGAGGTCCTGGCCGAGCCCGGCCCCGAGCGCGAGCTTCAGCACGTCGCCGTAGGAGTCGGCGCGCCCGAGGACGTTCGGGACGCTCGGGACACCCGCCTCGTCGGCGAGCCGCGTCGTCTCGACTTTCGAGTCGAGGCGCGTGCGCAACGAAGCGGCAGGGAAGGCGACTTCGAGCCCGGCATCCTCGGCCAGCCGCTCCGTCTCGTCGTCGAACATGAGGAAGACGGCCTTGCCGCCCGAGCCGTTCTCGCGGATGAAGTCCCGCACGTCCTTGTGCCCCAGGAGGTAGTTGCAGATCTCCTCGATCGACTCGAAAAGCGGGGGTGAGTGGTGGCGAGGGACGAACACGTTCGGGTGGTACCCGTCGAACGAGTCGTAGTAGTTGAGGTAGCGGAACGTCGGTATCCAGCGGTCGATGCCGAGCAGGTTGAAAGCAGTCGCCGAGACGAAGTAGACGGGCGTCTTAGCCGTGCGGAAGAAGCGCCGGATCTCTGACACAGTCTGGAGCGACTGGGCCGTCAAGCCAGGCCGCACCAGTCGCGAACCAAGAGTGCGAGCACCTGCGCAGTCTGCATCACCGACGGAAGAAAGACGCGCTCGTCGACCCCGTGGATGCGCTCGGCGCGTGGGCCGATACAGGCCGCCGGGATACCGGCAGCGATGAACGTGCGCACGTCGGTCGTGGCCGTCGTCGCGCCCGTTGCCACTCGATCTCCGGTTACCGCTTCCCAGGCCGCCGAGAGCGCCTGGACGACAGGCTCGTCGCCCGCCAGGGTCGAGCCCTCGCATGCGAACCCGTCGTAGCGGACGACCGGTGGGTGCTCCGCGAGATAGACGTTCGCTGCAGCAGCGCGTGCCACCGCATCCTCGACACGACGTTGGAGCTCCACGACCGGAGTGCCGGGGTAGTGCGCGATCCGGCACGACAACGTGCATTCGGCGGCGACGGTCGATGCCCAATCGCCGCCGGACACGACCCCGACGTTGAAGCTGATCGGGTGGGAAACGCCGTCGAAGGGTGCCGGCGGGCTCTCGTTCAGCTCGTCCTCGAGAGCGTGCAGCTCGTTCACGACCGTGAACGACGCCTCGATCGCGTTGAAGCCGTCCTGAGCGTCAGCCACGTGCGCCGGCGTGCCGGCGATGTCGACGTGGAACCAGAGGACGCCGACCTGGGATGTCGGGATGTAGCCGGGATACGGCTCGGGAATGACCGCCGCGTCGGGTCGGAGCCCCGAGACGACGCACTGTAGTGCCCCGTTTCCGCCACACTCCTCCTCGACGACGGACTGCAGCTGGACGGGCGCGAGCGGCGCGAGCCCCAGCGTGCGCAGGCCGAGGACCGCGCCGGCGATCGCTGCAAGTCCCGCCTTCATGTCTCCCGAACCGCGGCCGTAGAGCCAATCGTCCTCGCGAACCGCCCTGAACGGCTGTGTCCTCCACAGCCGCTCCGACGCAGGGCCGACGACGTCGATGTGACCCTGGAGAACGAGCGAGCGACCCCCCGCGCCGGCGGGCGGCCAGTCACACACGACGTTCCGCTTCTGCGACACGTCCCAGGAGAAGGGAGCCGCGCGTGGATGAGAGCGGAGCAGCTGCGCGTCCATCGCGATGTCGGCGGGCTCGAGGCCGAGGAGGTCGCGGTACGCCTCCTCCATGAGCTGTTGGCCCGGCTCCTCGTTTCCGATTGTCGTGGGCACCTCGACGAGCTGGCACAAGAGCTCGAGCATCTCGTTCCCCACTGCCGCGACGGCGTCGACGATCTCGCGGTCCGAGACGTCCATCCGCTCGAGCACGCGCGCGATCCTACCCACGCTCCCGGCGCGCGAGACGGGTAGCGTTCGCCCACGTGAGCGCCGTCGAGACGCGGACCATTCCCTGGAGCTGGTACACGGATCCGGCCGTGCTCGAGATCGAACGGGAGCGGATCTTCCGCCGCTCGTGGCAGTACGTCGCCCGCCAGGACGAGGTCGCCGAGAGCGGCTCCTTCGTCGCGACGCGAGTCGGTGACGTTCCGGTCGTCCTCGTGCGCGACGAGGAGGGCACGCTTCGGGCGTTCCTGAACGTCTGCCGCCACCGCGGCTCGCTCGTGTGCGAGGGGTCGGGGAAGAGGGCGACGCTGCAATGCCCGTACCACGCCTGGACGTACGGCCTCGACGGCAAGCTGGTCGCCGCGCCGAGGTTCGCGCGCGAAGGCGGGACCGATCACGAGCGACTGGGGCTCGTCCAGCTCTCTCTCGACACCTGGGGGCCACTGGTCTTCGTCAACCCGGACGTGGATGCCGCGCCTCTCGCAGAGTTCCTGGAAGACGCACCGGCGAAGATCGCCCAGGCCGGGATCGACCTGGACGCTCTCCGTTTCACCCAGCGGTACGACGTGGAGCTCGACGCCAACTGGAAGATCTCGGCCGAGAACTTCCTCGAGTGCTACCACTGCTCGGTTGCGCATCCCGGGTTCTCGGCGGTCATGGACGTCTCACCCGACGCGTACCTCCTGGAGACGCAGGGCGGGCGCATGACCCAGCACAGCGCACCGCGCACCGCTTCCTCGACTACTTCGTGGCCGCGGACGCGAGCGACGCGTGGATCGAAGAGTCGCTGGCGTTCGACTTCCAGGTGGGCGCCGAGGACCGCGCCCTCGTCGAGCGCGTCCAGGCGGGCGTCCGGGTCGGCCTCATCGACGAAGGTCGGCTCATGCCCGAGTCCGAGCGGCTCGTCGCGCACTTCCAGAGCCTGGTCGTCGACGCGCTCGCCTGAAAGGGCGAAGGGCGGCTGTGCGCCGCCCTCCGATCCACGATCAGCCGGACGCGGCCCGGAGAGCCGGTGACGTAATGAGTCCCTCGAGCTGCGCGCTCGTGAACCCACGCGGCGTCATCACCACCGCAGCAAGTCGGCCTCCTCCGGTCAGGCCCGCGTACCTGCCCGTCCCGCGCAGAACCGACCACGAGCCGGTCCCTACGGTGGCGCCGAGCCCGGCTCCGACGAACTCCACACGCCAGCGGATGCTGAGCGTGCCCCGCCTTCCCGCGAGCGTCTCGGCCGCGACGTAGACGGCGATCCGCTGGCCGTGACGAACGACGTACGGCTGCTCTGCGGCCGCGAGGGTGAACGTGCCGGAGTCGAGGTCGACGAGCCCCTCGGTGAGGCCGTACAGGACGAACGTGCCGGTCGGCGCCCCGAACTTGTGCTTCTGCTCGAGCATGACCCGTTGCTGGCGGGCTTCGGAGGCGGCAGAGACCGTGGACGCACAGCCCATCGACACTGCCACAAGAATGACGAGTGCCCGACCAATCGATAGACGCCCTCGCATCGAATCCGCCCTTTCGACGCGTCCGACCGTGACATTCGGCCGTAACGGGGCGCTTCGAGGGGCTAAGGACCGGCTAATTCCGCCTGCAAATGTTCGCCTTCTCGGCAGAGCCGTGGTAGCGTCGCGGTACGGACGACGGGTCGAACAGCTCCTCGAGTTCCGCATCCTCGGCCCGCTCGAGATGCTCCGAGACGGGCGCGGGCTCGGGATCGGCGGCGCGCATCAGCGTGCGCTGCTCGCCGTCCTGCTCGTGCGGGCGAACGAGGTCGTCTCGAGCGACCGCCTGATCGACGAGCTCTGGGGTGAGAAGCCGCCGGAAACCGCCGCCACGTCCCTGCACGGCCTCGTGTCACAGCTTCGCAAGGCCCTCGAGCCCGGCCGCACCGCCCGCACGCCCGGGGAGATCCTCGTCACGCGCGCTCCCGGGTATGTGCTCCGCGTGGAGCGCCAGGCGCTCGACTCGGCTCGGTTCGAGGGGCTCCTCCTCGAAGGGCGCGAGGCGCTCTCCGCCGGCGAGGTCGGGCGGGCGTCCCGAACGCTGCGTACGGCGCTGGAGCTCTGGCGAGGCCAGGCGCTCGCCGGTACCGAGGAAGCCCCCTCCGCGCGCGCCGAAGCGGCTCGGCTCGAGGAGCTGCGCATCGAGGCGCTCGACGAACGAATCGACGCCGACCTTGCGCTCGGCCAGGACCGAACGCTCGTGCCTGAGCTCGAGGCCCTCGTCGAGCGCGAGCCGCTGCGCGAGCGGCCACGCGGCCAGCTGATGCTCGCCCTGTACCGGTCCGGACGCCAGGCCGAGGCCCTTGACGTCTACAACGAGGCTCGGCGAGCGTTCGTCGACCAGCT
This sequence comes from Actinomycetota bacterium, assembly GCA_020029615.1. Taxonomy (GTDB): domain Bacteria; phylum Actinomycetota; class Thermoleophilia; order Gaiellales; family Gaiellaceae; genus GMQP-bins7. Next base: position 37,662 of record JAIBJO010000022.1, on the reverse strand, counting down.
CGGCATCGAGCCCACCCCGCGGCTGCGTGAGCTCCAGCAGGCGATCCTCGCTCAGGATCCCGAGCTCGACGCCGGGCTCCCGCGGTTCAGGCCGCCGGAGAGGCTGCGCCGGCGCCCACGGCGCGTCGTCCTCGCCGCCGTTGTCGTCGGCCTCGCTGTCGTCGCCGGGGCTACAGCACTCATCATGACCCGCGGCGACAGCGCCGCGACGCTCGCCGAGCCCGGAACGGTTGCGGTCGTCGACGCCGAGACATTGCGGCTCGTCGATACGGTCGAGGTCGGCTCCGGTCCGGTAGCGATCGTCTCCGGGCACGACTCGATCTGGGTGGCCAATTCGGAGAGTGGAACCGTCTCGCGCATCGACCCGGAGACCCGGCAAGTGGACGCCACGATCGGCGTCCCGTCTCCCGTCGACCTCGCCGTCGGCGCCGATGCGATCTGGGTAGCCGGAGGCATCGACGGGACGGTCTCGCGCATCGACCCGGAGTCGAATGACGTCGTCGCTACTCTCGACCTGCGCGCCCGCGATCCGTTCGTGGCGACGACGGTGAACGGGGTCGCGGCCGGGACGGGCGGGGTCTGGGCCGCTCTCGCCGGACACGAGATCGTCCGTATCGACCCCGCGAGGAACCGCGTCGTTCGAACCGTCGACGTCGGAGCAGCAGCTCTCGCGGTCGCCTCGGCACAGGGTACGGTCTGGACGATCACCGCCGGCGGCCGGCTCCTCCGGATCCAGCCGAGCACCGGCGCAGTCACGGCGAACCTGCCCGTCGGCTCGCCGGGCACCTTCCCGTTCGACCTAACGACAGCGGACGACAGCGTGCTCGTTCTCGTCGTGGACGTCTGGGTCGTGGACCCCCGAGACGACTCAGCTCGTACGGACGCTCAGCCTGGGTGGGTTCACGACTGCAGCGGCCGACGCCGACGGCAGGGGCTTCTGGGCCACCACTGCCCAGGGCGCGCTCGTGCTCTTCTCCGATCCCCTTCTCGCACAGCCGCCGAAGAGGATCGAGCTGGGGCCGGCGCCGAGCGGGGTTACCGTGGCGGCCGGGGCCGTCTGGGTCGCAATCGACCGACCGGAAGGCCGACGCTAGGGGGTCCCGACCGTCGGGATGCCGGTGATTCGCCCGGACGCGATCGCGCGCTCGATTCGCCGAGTTCGCTCCACCAGCACCGGCGGAACCCGTGGGCTGACCCGTCCCAGGCGGAGGACGCCGTCCCTCAGGCCGAAAGTCGTGTCTCCTCCGGTCTCGAGACGCCCTTGTACGAGGAGTTCGATGGCGCGGTAGTTGATGAGACCGACCTCCTTGACGGCACTCGTGAGGATGTGGGGGCCGAGGGCAGACTGGTCCTGGTCGACGCCGATCCCCCATGCCCGGTGCTTCTGAGCAGCCGCGAGTGCTCCCAGACCACATGCACCGGCGACGTCGAACACGACGCCCGCGCCCTTCGCGATCTGCCCCACCGCGATCCGCGCGCAGGAATCAGGGTTCCCGAAGTTGTAGGAATACGCGCTCAGGAGACGGATCCGCGAGCTCGCGCGACGCGCGCCGGCGCGAAACCCGGCGATGAAGCGGTCGACCGGAGCAACGCCGGGAAAGCCTCCGACGCTGCCGACGGCATCCCTCCCGGGGCGCCTGCGCTCGGCGAGTCCCGCGAGGTACCCGACGACGAACCCGATCTCCTCCTCTCGGGCCGAGAGGCCCTGGACGTTCTGTGGCCAGGAGCCGAGGCGACCCCATTCGGCCGCCCGAGCGTCCCCCACGGCGAAGCGCTGATCGGGATAGGCGCGTGCCGCGGCCACGACCGCCGGGGTCTGGTTGCCTCCGAACGGCGCCAGGACGAGGTCGTACCGCTGCCGTGCGAGCGCCTCGAACGTGCTCGTCCATCTCGTGCGGATCGGCTGGACGACGACCGTGACCTCCACCCCGAAGTCGCGGCCGGCGCGGCGGAGCCCGGCGATGTTCTGCTGCATGATGGGCGGGTCGACGCCGCCCATGTCGGCCACGAACGCGACGCGGTACTGCTTGGCCGCGTCGGCCCGGGACCCCGCCGCGGCCACGAGAACGAGAGCCAGCAGGACACACGCGAGGGTCCTCGCCATGCGACAAGTGTCGCGGTTTACCCAGTCGTTGTCACGCACCGTCACCCGCGAATGTCTCCAAACGGTTAACGTGCCGCCCGCATGCGGTTCAGCCTCACACCGCGGACCTCTGAGTTCTTCACGCTCTTCGGCAAGGCCGGCGAGAACGCGCTCCAGGTCTCGCGTCTCGTCGAGCGTCGCTTCCGCGAGCATCCGAACTCCGGCATCACGCAGGAGCAGGTGAAGCGCGAGGAGACCGAGGGCGACTCGATCACGCGCGAGCTCATCACGCTGCTGAACACGCAGTACGTCACGCCGTTCGACCGCGACGACATCTACCTCCTCGCGACCGAGCTCGACGACATCGTCGACTACCTCGAGGAGGCCTCCGACCTCCTCGGTCTCTACGGCGTCGAGATGCCTACCCGCCACGCGGTCGAGCAGTGCGGGATCATCGTCAAAGCCTGCGAGCAGATTGCCGTCGCGTGCGACAACCTGAAGGGGATGCGCGGCGTCCAGGAAGCGCTCGTACAGGTCAAGCTCCACGAGGACGAAGGTGACCGCGTGCATCGCGATGCGCTCGCTGCTCTCTTCCGCGACGAGGGAATCGACCCGCTGATCGTCATCCGCTGGAAGGACATCTATGCAGGACTCGAGCGAGCGCTCGACGCGTGCGAGACCGTCGCGAACGTCATCGCGAACATCGTCGTCAAGAGCTGAGGTCGGCCAGGCGTGGAAGATCTGACGCTGGTCGCGGTGGTCGCGGTCGCGCTCTTCTTCGACTTCACGAACGGCTTCCACGACACGGCCAACGCGATCGCGACGAGCGTCTCCACGCGCGCGCTCACGCCGCGCACCGCGGTCCTCCTGGCCGCGATCCTCAACTTCGTCGGTGCGTTCGCGTCGTTTGCGGTTGCGGCGACGATCGCAAAGGGCATCGTGGATCCAGATGCGATCACGCTAAGCGTCATCCTCGCCGGTCTCGTCGGCGCGATCACGTGGAACCTCATCACGTGGTTTCTCGGCCTGCCGTCGAGCTCGAGCCACGCTCTCATCGGAGGCATCGCAGGCTCGGCGATCGCCGCGTCGGGGGTCGACGTCATCAACTGGAGCGGGATCTGGGACAAGGTCGTCAAGCCCGGCGTCCTCTCACCGACGATCGGCTTCGCGGCGGCTCTCGTGCTGATGCTCGTGATCATCTGGGTGATCCGGCGGCGCTCCCCGACCCGGGTGAATCGCGTGTTCAGGCGTGCACAGATCGTCTCCGGAAGCTTCGTCGCGTTCACGCACGGGACGAACGACGCGCAGAAGACCATGGGCATCATCGCGCTCGCGCTGATCGTCTCCGGGCACCTGAGCCCCGACTTCCAACGGCCGCCGAGCTGGGTCATCGTGTCGTCCGCGCTAGCGATGTCGCTCGGCACGTACGCGGGCGGCTGGCGGATCATCAGGACGATGGGCACGCGGATCGCCAAGATCGACCCGCCGCAGGGCTTCGCGGCCCAGACCACCTGTGCAGGGATCCTGTGGACGACGGCGCACTACGGCTTCCCCGTCTCGACGACGCAGACCATCACAGGCTGCGTGATGGGCGCCGGGGCGAGCCGGCGATTCTCCGCCGTGCGCTGGGGCATCGCCGGGAACATCGCCGTCGCCTGGATCCTGACGCTCCCAGCGGCCGGCCTCGTCGGAGCTCTCATGGAAGAGGTCACGAGACTGCCGGCCGGCGATCTCATCGTCGTCCTCCTTGCAGGCGCGATCGCCGCGGCGGCGTTCGTCGGGCGCCGCTACGAGACGCGGCGCCTCATACCGGCGCCCGCCTGAGACCGGTACCCGGTCGCACCAGTCGTTCGACCGTAACGCGCGGGAGGGTGCTGCCGATACACAATGTCGAGATGGCAACCCGCGTTCGCAGCGAGCCGACCGAGCGTCTGCTCAATCGCGAGCTCTCCCAGCTCGACTTTCACGCACGGGTCCTGGAGCTCGCGGAGGACGATTCACTGCCGCTGCTCGAGCGCGTGAAGTTCTGCTCGATCTTCGCGTCGAACATCGACGAGTTCTTCCAGGTGCGTGTCGCGGGGCTCCTCGGCCAGGCCGAGTCGGGACTGGCGATGCTGTCCCCGGACGGCCTGACGCCGCAGCAGACGCTCGCGCGCATCCGGGAACGCGTGCTCGAGTTGACGGCCCGCCAGTCCCGGGTGTGGAGGAAGGAGCTCTCGCCTGCGCTAGCCGCGGAGGGTGTGGTGGTGGGCGGGATCGAGGACTGCACCGAGAAGGACCTCAAGCGGCTCGAGAAGCACTTCCAGCGTGAGATCTACCCTGTCCTGACTCCGCTCGCAGTCGGCCCCGGCCAGCCATTCCCGTACATCTCGGGCTTGTCGCTCTCGCTCGCGGTCTTTGCCGCGGACCCGGACACCGGAGAGGAGCGATTCGCGCGCGTCAAGATCCCCGAGGGCCTCGCTCGGTTCGTGGAGATCGGCAAGCGCGGCCTGTACCTCCCGCTCGAGCAGGTGATCGCTCACTTCCTCCCGACGCTCTTCCCGGGCGCTGCGATCGTCGAGCGAGCGGCGTTCCGCGTTACCCGAGATGCGGACTTCGAGGTCTCTGACGATGCAGCCGATCTCCTCGAGGCCGTCGAGAGCCAGCTTCGCAAACGCCGCTTCGGCGACGTCGTTCGTGTCGAGGTCAGCGCGTCCGCCTCTGCGGAGATGGTCCTCCGCCTGACGCACGGCCTCGGTGTCGACGAGACGCAGATCTACCGCATCGAGAGCCCGCTCGATCTCGCCGAGCTCATGGAGCTCACCGCCCTCGACCGACCCGACCTGAAGCGCGAGCCCTGGGTTCCCGTGGTGCCGCCTCGGTTCGTCGACTCGCAAGGGGACCTCGCCCGCATCTTCGACGAGATCCGCCGCGGAGACGTCGCGGTCCACCAGCCGTACGAGTCGTTCCGGTCGAGCTTCGAGGTGTTCGCGCAGGCAGCGGTCGAGGATCCCGACGTGATCGCCATGAAGACCGCGGTGTACCGCACGAGCGACGACAGCGCGCTCGTAGGCTCCCTCATCCAATGCGCCGAGGACGGCAAGCAGGCCGTGTGCCTCGTGGAGCTGAAGGCACGGTTCGACGAGCGCCGGAACATCGAGTGGTCACGAGCGCTCGAGCAGGCAGGAGTCCACGTCGTCCACGGGTTTCCCGATCTCAAGATCCACGCGAAGATGACGCTCGTCGTGCGGCGCGAGGGCAAGGAGCTCCGCCGCTACGCACACATAGGCACCGGCAACTATCACGCAGCCACCGCCCGCCTCTACGAGGACGTCGGGATCTTCACCGGCGACGACGAGATCACCGCCGATGTCGCCGATCTCTTCAACTTCATCACCGGCTTCGGGCGACCGCAGCGATTCCGAAAGCTGCTCGTCGCCCCGTTCACGCTGCGCACGGGGCTCGTGGACGAGATCCGCTCGGTGGCAGCAGCGGCCGCAGACGGGAAGGTCGCCCGCATCCGGCTCAAGGTCAACCATCTGGTCGACCCCGGGATCGTCGACGAGCTGTACACGGCCTCCCGGGCAGGCGCGAGCATCGACGTAATCGCCCGCACCACGTGCGCGCTTCGCCCTGGGGTCGAGGGGCTCTCCGAGAACATCCGCGTCCGCTCGATCGTCGGTCACTTCCTCGAGCACAGCCGCATCTACGCTTTCGAGGCCGGTGATCGTGTGGCCACGTACGTCGGAAGCCCGGATCTCATGACGCGCAACCTCGACCACAGAATCGAGGTGCTCGTGCCGGTCGAGAACGGGCGTGTTCGGCAGGATGTCCACGCACTGCTCGACAGCGCGCTCGAGGACGACTCGAACTCGTGGCTGCTCGGGTCGGACGGCGAGTGGATGCGTGCCAGCGCGGGAGACAAGCCGCACTCGCACCACGCAGCCATGGCCCGACGCGCGATCACGCGGGCACGACGTCGTGCTCGCGAGCGTCGTGGTGTCTAGGTGAGACTTGCCTCGCCCGGGAAGCGCCCACGACGAGCAAGGGCGAGGCGAGCCTCGCCCCTACGCAGCTACGAAAGAGGTCCTGTTCGTCTGCGTGCACAACGCCGGGCGGAGCCAGATGGCGGCGGGTCTCCTTACGCTCCGCTCAAGTGGCAGCGTCAACGTCCACTCGGCGGGGTCGAACCCCACAGACCGGATCAACCCTGCCGCGGTCGCCGTGATGGCCGAGATCGGAGTCGACGTTTCCCAGGCTCTCCCAAAGCGGCTGACCGAGGAGGCCGTTCGAGAAGCGGACGTCGTCATCACGATGGGCTGTGGCGACGCATGTCCCATCTATCCGGGAAAGCGCTACGAGGACTGGGAGGTCGACGACCCGGCGGACCAGGATCTCGAGACCGTTCGGCGCATCCGGGACGACATCGATCGGCGTGTCCAGGCGCTCCTGACCCAGCTGGGCCTCTCAGCCTGACGAGGCCGCCTCGGCGCGCTGACTACGGTGAGCGACTGAGGACGGTGCGCGGGACGGCATCGTGCAGAGCGCCCGGCGGCGCGAGATACTCCGTCGGGCTGAAGAGGACTCCGACTCGCTCGAGAACCCACGTTCCCGCCTTCTCACACGTGACGCCGCCTTCGAACAGCTGCAGGATGACTTCCCGGTGTGTGCAAACGAGCGTCGCATCCGGAAGGTCTCCCAGCAGTTCCAGTGTCTCCTGGAGCTGAGCCTCGGGCTGGAGCTCGATCCGGCGCTCGACGACCAGTTGACGCCTTTCCGCGATGGGGACTACCGTCTCGACGCACCGCGCCAGCGGGCTCGTCACGATCCGTTCGATCTCCCGGTCCGCCAACGCCCACGTGAGGTCTCGGGCCTGTGCGCGCCCCTCGTGATCGAGTTGGCGGAACCGATCGATTGCCGACGACGAGAGACGCGCTCCGGCGCTCGCATGTCTGAGCAGCAGCACCCACCCTCCTTTGCTCCCCGACCACCGAATCTTCCGCCCGTAACACGCCGTCGTCAAGCGCATCACCGTCGGTTGACGCGCGAGGGGCGGCCGGTTCGGCCGCCCCTCGCGTGACGGGCGTCGGTCGGAGGAGAAGAGGCTAGGTGCGCTTCGCCGCCTTGACTGCGAGGATGAAGTTCGTCCTCGCGCGCTTGAGCTGCTTGGGAGTCAGCGAGATGAAGTCGGCGCGGTTGGCGATTGCGACTTCGTTGTCGAAGATGTAGTCGAGGAACGCCTGCACCTCCGTGCGCGCGAACGACGAGCCCTTCGCGTAGATGAAGAGCGGCCTCGCGAGCGGCCGGTACGAGTTGTTGAAGACGGTCGCTTTCGATGGTGCGACGCACTGGCTCGTCTTCGGGTTCGCGATCTGAATGGCGTTCAGGCGGCTCTGGTTCTCGGTGAAGTACGAGAAGCCGAAGTACGCCATTCCACCGCGCTCGCCCGAGACGCCTTGCACGAGGACGTTGTCGTCCTCCGAGGCCTGGTAGTCCGAGCGGCTCGCTCGAGCCCTACCGTTGATCGCCTCGGTGAAGTAGTCGAACGTTCCGGAATCGGTCCCCGGACCGAAGAGCTTGAGCGGCACGTCCGGGAAACCGGCTCGGACGTCCTTCCAGTTGTCGACCTTGGAGCCGGGCTCCCAGATCTTCTTCAGCTCGGCGACGGTGAGGCATCGTGCCCACGTGTTCTGCTGGTTGACGACGACTGTAAGCGCGTCGTTGGCCACCGTGAACGCGCGCCACGAGCCGATGCTGTTCGTCTTGCAGGCTGCGGCTTCACTGTTCCGCATCGGACGGGACGCATCGGAGAGGTCGATCTCTCCCTTGCAGAAGCGCTGGAAGCCGCCACCGGTGCCGGAGATACCCACCGTGAGCTGCACACCGGTCGCTCCCGCTCGGCGAAAGAGCTCCGCGGCGGCTGTCGTGTACGGGCCGACAGTCGACGAGCCGTCCGCAGTGACCGAGCCCTTGAGCTTCTTCAGGTTGTACGTCGGTCCTGCAGCCAAGCCTGCGATTGCCGTCGACACGAGTCCTAGGCAAGCGGCTGCACCGAATACCACTGCAAGGCCACGGCGCCCGAGTACGTTCTTCATGCTTCCTCTCTCCTCTGTCCGAATTGCCCTCTCGAGCGGATGGTCGTCACGGCGGCACGTGATGTGGGGTTCGAGCGTGTGAACTCGTGGTGGCGGAGTGGTGAACGCCCGAGCTACCCGGGCGGGCGCACGTCATGCGAGGCGTCCGTGAACTCGGCGAACTCGCCGGTTACGACGAATGCGGTCTGCTCCCCGATGTCGACGGCGTTGTCGCCGATCCGCTCGAAGCAACGAGCGACGGTGATCTGGCGCATCCCCCACTCGAGCGCCTCGGCATCGTTCACGTACCCCAGCACTTCCTCGAACACCTGACGGTTCGCGCGGTCGACGAGATCGTCGAGGCCGTGCAACCCACGCGCCTGTCCCAGGTCGCGGTTGGCAAACGCGGTGAGCGACGCCTTCACCATCTCCGCGCAGCGCTCCCCCATGTCGACGAGCCCCTCGATCACGATCTGTCTCGTGTCCAGGTGGCTCGACAGCTTCGTCAGCTTCGCGATCGTCACGCACTGGTCGCCTATGCGTTCGACGTGGAGCCCGCAATGCAGGAGGGCGAGAACGAGACGGAGGTCGCCGGCGACTGGTGTCTGGCGGGCGAGCACGAGCTCGATCTGCTTCTCGAGAGCGTGATACCGATCGTCGATCTCGTCGTCGAAGGCGATGACCTCGTCGCAGAGCTCGACGTCCTGCGTGCGCAGCGCGTCGATGACGCCGCGAATCGACCGGAGGACGATCTCGCCGGTCTCCTGGAATCCCGCTTCGAGGGCGTCCAGCTCGGCCTGGAACTCGACTCTCATCCGAATCGCCCGGTGACGTAGTCTTCGGTCCGTTTGTCGGACGGCGTCGTGAAGATCTTCGTCGTCGCGTCGTACTCGACGAGGATGCCGCGCCGCCCGCTGCCGTCCTCCTCGACGTCGACGCTGAAGAAAGCGGTCATGTCCGCAACGCGTGCCGCCTGCTGCATGTTGTGGGTGACGATGACGATCGTGTAGTCACGCTTCAGCTCGTGCATGAGGTCTTCGATTCGCGTGGTCGAGATGGGGTCGAGCGCCGAAGCCGGCTCGTCCATGAGAATGACGTCGGGCTCGACGGCAAGCGCTCGAGCAATGCACAGGCGCTGCTGCTGGCCGCCCGACAGGCCGAGCGCGCCGTCCTTGAGTCGATCCTTCACTTCGTCCCAGAGCGCGGCCTGGTGCAGCGCTTGCTCGACTCGCTCGTCCAGCGAGCCCTTCATTCCCAAGACACGCGGTCCGAATGCGATGTTGTCGTAGATCGACTTCGGAAACGGATTCGGCTTCTGGAACACCATCCCGATCCGCCGCCGTATCTCGACGAGCTCGACGTTCTCGAGCGCGACGTTCCCGTGATACGCGACGCTGAGATCGCGCACGGAGAACACCCTCTCGCGGCTCTCGACCTCGGAGCGGTCGAGCCCATGAGAGACCTCGGCGATACGGCTGCTGTCTATGCGCGGAGCTTCCATCTGCGTCATCGAAGAGCTCTCACCACTGCTTGCGGTAGCGATTGCGAAGGAAGATCGCGACGGCGTTCATGCTCAGCACGATCGCGAGCAACACGATCGCCGCGGCCGCGGCCAGCGTCTGGAAGCCCGGATCGGGCTGCTTGGTCCAGTTGTAGATCTGCACGGGGAGCGCCGTGTACGGGCCGAAGAGCGACGGATTGAATGCGACGTACGTGATGGCGCCGACCATGATCAGCGGAGCCGTCTCGCCGACTGCACGGGAGAGCGCGAGGATCGAACCGGTCGCGATACCCGGGATCGACGCCGGCAGCACCTGTCGCCACACCACCTGCCACTTCGTCGCGCCCAGAGCGAACGCACCCTGTCTGATCGAATCCGGCACCGCGCGAATGGCCTCGCGCGAAGCGACCACCACCGTCGGCAGCACCACCAGCGTCAAGATGAGCCCTCCGGCGAGCACGACCCGACCGACGCCGATACCACGGACGATGAACGCCAGGCCGAGGATCCCGTAAACGATCGCGGGAACGGCCGCGAGGTTCTGGATGTTGACCTCGATGGCCCGGTTCCACCAGCGCTCGCGATTCGCGTACTCCTCGAGGTAGATGGCTGTGAGAACGCCGATCGGCACGGAGAACACGAGCACGAGCAAGCCGAGGTAGAGCGTCGCCAGGATCGCAGGGCGCGCGCCCGCCTCGCCGGGCACCGTCGAAGGGAGTCCGGTGAGGAGACGGCGCGAGAGCTCCGGCCAGCCCGTGATCAACGTGTCGGCGAGCAGCAGCGCAAGCGTGCCGAACGCGACGAACATGCACGAGAGCATCGCGAGCTGGAAGAGTCGGTTCCTCCACACACGCCGCCGGGGACCGCCTGCGAGCGAGGTCGGCACCGCCGTCGTCACTCGTAGACCTCTCGATACTTGCGAACGAGCCGGATCGAGATGAGGTTCATGACGAGCGTCATCACGAAGAGCGTGAGCCCGACCGCGAAGATGGTCTTGTACTCGATCGAGCCGGTCGGGACGTCGCCGTTACCGGTCGCGCCGATGAAGGCGGTGATCGTCTCGATCGTCTCGCGGGGATCGAACGTGATCTGCGCGAGCTGCCCGGCGGCGATGAGCACGATCATCGTCTCGCCGACGGCTCGTGAGAAGCCGAGCACGAACGCGGCGATGATGCCCGAGATCGCCGCCGGCACGACGATCTTCGTCGAGACCTGCAGCTTGTCGGCCCCGAGCGCGTAGCCGCCGTCGCGCAGATCACGCGGCACCGCAGCCATGGCGTCCTCGGACAACGTCGCGATCGTGGGGATCAGCATGATCCCGAGCACGAGGCTGGCGGACAGCGCGTTGAAGATCTCGACCTGGAGACCGACCTGATCGCGCAGGAACGGGGTGACGAACGTGAGAGCGAAGTAGCCGAGCACGACGGTGGGGATTGCGGCGAGGATCTCGAGGATGGGCTTCAGGAATGCCGTAGCTCGTGGTGCCGCGTACTCGCTCAGGTAGATCGCCACGCCGACCCCGAGAGGAAACGCCACGAGCGACGACCAGAACGAGATCATCAGAGTGCCGACGACGAGCGGAAGAACCCCGAAATGCGCGTCGAGGAACAGCGGCGCCCAGGTCGTTCCCGTGAAGAAGTCGACCGGGCTCACCTCGCGGAAGAACTCGAGCGCGGGCAGCAGCAGGGAGAGGACGATCCCGAGCGTCGTCAGCACCGAGATCGCGGCGGCGACGAACAGAACTGCATGTACGAGCTGCTCGCCCCAGCGGATCCTCCTCCGTGGGAGCGTCGTTGCCCCGGGGCGAGCAACCGTGACGTCGACGGAGGCCACTAGGCGGTCGCGTCCTCGAACTTCTGCAGCTGCGCGTCGATCTGCGCCTGGTGCAGCGGGACGAAGCGCGCCTCTTCGGCGATCACTTTCGCGTTCTCGACGGTGTAGCGAACGAAGTCGGCCAGTCCGTCCGTGTCGGCGAGTGAGCTCGTCTTCACGTATATGAAGAGCGGTCGCGCAAGGGGCGTGTACGAGCCGTCCTGGGCAGTCTCGACGCTCGGAGGGACGCATCCTCCGCCGCCGTCCACCTCGAGCGCCTGCAGGGTGTCCTGGTTCTCCTCGAAGTACGAGAAGCCGAAGTACCCGAGGGCGCCCCTGTCACCCGAGACGCCTTGCACGGTGACGTTGTCGTCCTCGGTCGCCGAGAAGTCGGAGCGGCTCGCGCCCTCCTCGCCGTTGACGACGTCCGTGAAGTAGTCGAACGTGCCCGAGTCCGTTCCTGCCCCGTAGAGCTTCAGGGGAACATCCGGGTAAGAGGGGTCGACCTGATTCCAGTTCGACACCTTCGAGCCAGGTTTCCAGATCGCATTCAGCTGCTCGAGCGTCACGCACGTCGCCCAGTCGTTCTCTGAGCTGACCACGTTCGTGAGTGCGTCCGTCGCGACCTGCAGCTCGACGTACTCGACGCCGTTCTCGGCGCAGATCGCGGCTTCCTCGTCCTTGATCGCGCGCGAAGCGTTCGAGATGTCGGTCTCACCGGCACAGAAGCGCTCGAAGCCGCCTCCCGTGCCCGAGATGCCGACCGTGACGTCGGAACCGCCCGCAGCCTTCCAGTCCTCCGCCGCCTTCGTCGTGAACGGGCCGACCGTGCTCGAGCCGTCCGCCGTGATCACGCTGCTCGACGTGCCACCGCCGCAGCCCGCGCCGATCGCAGCCAGGCAAGCAGCGCACAGGAGCGCGAGGTGAGCGCGTGACCCCATGGCTTCAGTCTTTCGCCAGGGTTGCCGCGAGCGGGGAGCCGAATGGTGAAGATGCGGTGTAAGTCCGGTGAACGCCTATCGTGGCGCCGGGAACGTGCAGCGCACCTCGAGGCCGCGTCCGCGCGATCCGCGCGCCTCCACCGTGCCTTCGGCCTGGGTCACGATGTGCTTCACGATCGCAAGGCCGAGCCCCGTACCACGCGAGGCGCGCGCCCGGTCGGAGCGATAGAAGCGCTCGAAGAGCCGCGGAAGTTCCGCCTCCTCGACCCCGATGCCGTCATCGCGCCCTATGACGGCTATCGAGCCGTCGGCGCTTTGCTCGACACCGAGGACGAAGGTCGCTCCGGGGCCGGCGTAGCGAATCGCGTTCTCGGCCAGATTGCGTGCTACCACGCGCAGCATCCTCGGTCGGATCCCGAGCGCGAGGTCCGAGTCGCACTCGAGGCGAAGCTCGACGCCTGCTCTCGCGGCCCGCTCGTCGAGCTCCCCGAGTGCCTCCTCGAGGACCGGACGAATCCGGGTGAGGCCGAGAGCCACGACACGGCCCCCGGACTCGAGCTCGCTCAGGAAGAGCACCTCGTCGATGAGCTCGGTGATCTGCTCGACCTCCCGCTGCGCCTGCTCGACGAGCACCGAGACGTCCTCGCCCGGCAGGGTCGCCGTCTCGAGCAGAGTCAGCAGACGGGCAAGCGGCGTCCTCAACTCGTGCGAGACGGCGGCGGTGAAGCCAGACCGAAGCTCCTCGTAGGCGGCGAGGTCACCCTCGCGAGAGAGATAGACGAGCCGCTCGCGCCGACCGTCGATCTCGTACGGGACGACGTGCGGGACCACTCCCCGCACGCCGCTGAGCAGGTCCGGAGGCAAGCGCTCGCCCTCACGCACTCCCTCCACGGTCTGCCGGGCGCGCCGGCTGGCGAGTACGACCCGGTCCCCGTCGTCGAGAACGACCACGGCCTCGCGGCTCTCCTCGACGAGCGTGCGCCCGCGGATCTCGTCGTCCATCGCCACGGTTCTAACAGAAGGCTTGCCCATCGTTGGCACGCCCTGAGGGTCTGCCGAAGCCCGAGGGTCTGGCTGAAGCCCGAGGGTCTGGCTTCAGCCAGGCCCCAAGTCAGTGGATAGGCCGCACTCACCACCTGGTTACCAGCCGGTAACCACCTCGCCGCCCCTGTCGTCTCCGAGGGCCGCGACTATCGTGTTACCGCATGGCCAAGGTCCTGATCATCGAGGACGACGACGTCATCGCACAGGGCATGGCGCGGCACCTCGAGGCGGCCGGCTTCGACGCAGTGGGTGTCGCCAACGGGGAGACCGGGCTGGCACGACTCCGCTACGAGCGTCCGGACGTGTGCGTCCTCGACCTCATGCTCCCGGGAATCGACGGGTGGCGAGTGATCGAGCAGGCCCGCGGCGAAGGCATCGGGACGCCGATCGTCGTCGTCTCCGCCCGCGGGACGGAGCACGACCGGGTCCACGCGCTCGAGATCGGAGCGGACGACTACCTCGTCAAGCCCTTCTCCATGAAAGAGCTCGCCGCACGCGTTCGCGCGGCAGCGCGCCGCGGCGTGAGCGAGGCCGAGCCCCGCCGCGGCGAACCGATCGTGATCGAGGAGCTTCGACTCGACCCCGACAACGTGCAGGCCTACGTCGACGGCGAGAGCGCAGAGCTGACTCCCACGGAGTTCCGGCTGATCTACACGCTTGCGCGTGAGCAGGGGAGGGTCATGACACGCGACGAGCTCCTTCAGCGCGTATGGGGTAGGCGCGCCGGGCACCGCGATCGCACGGTCGACGTCTTCGTGCGCAAGCTGCGAGAGAAGATCGATCGCCGCGCCGAGCGCCACTCCTTCATCCACACGCGCTACGGAGTGGGTTACAAGCTCGAGGCCGAGCCCAAGTAGCGCTCACAGCCCGCGCGCAGCCTCTCTGACGATGCTCTCGGACAGCGCGGCACGACCGAGCGAACAAATCATCCGGGCACAGCAGGCACGGCTTCGACGAGCTTCTCCTGCACCCGATCCTCGGGATTCGGGAGCGCTGTGGCGACGAGCCAGGCGATCGCAGCAGCGAGAACCGCGATCGGTGCGACGTCGAATGCAGACGAGCCCATGAGGAGCGACACGAGCAGAACGGCGGTGAAGGGAACCCGGAGCACGGCGGTCGTTCCGGCAGCGATCCCGGCCGCGACCGCCGGCGTCGTATGCAGCCCGGGAAGCACGTCGGCGGCGGCCATCGCGGCGGCGACGCCGATCGCAATCGCCGGGAAGACTGGCCCACCTCGGAAACCGGCGCCGAGCGACAGCGCGTAGGCGAGACCCTTGGTCACGACGAGGAGGATCAGCACCGCCGCTGATCCCTCGGCGATCACATCCGGCAGCTCCGCCTGACCCGAGAAGAGGACGAGGTCGACGGGTCGGTCGGCGGTCGCACGAAAGGCGACCGCCAGCGCGCCGACGACGAGCCCGGCGACGATCAGCAGCCCGGCAGGGCCGAGGACCGACTGCGCCGCAATGCCATGCGCCAAGTGGCGAATGGCCACGACGAGCGCGGCGACGACGACTGCCATGAGCAGGCACCAGGCCAGGTCGGTGAGACGCAGGCTTTCATACGGCGGGAGCGTCGGGATCGAGAGGTTCGTCTGGTGCAGCCCGCTCCAGCCCGCGACCCCGGTGAAGACGAGCGCCCCCGTTCCGGCGGCCACGAACCCCGGGAGGAGCGCGCGCCCGATCTGCTGCGCGGGGACCTTCCCGCTTGCAGCCGTCACCTCGAACAGGAGAAATGCCGCGACCAGCGGGCCGCCGAAGAGCGCGGCTACCGCCGCGAATGCACCCGCGAGGACGAGGAGCTGAGCTCCTGTTCCCTCCAATCGAATCAGTCTGACCGAGAGCGCACCGAGACCGAGCCCGAGCGCGATCAGAGGCGCTTCGGGGCCGAGAACGAGTCCGAGTCCCAGAGTCGCGAGCGCGGCGGGGAGGATGCTGGCTAGTGCGATCGGGGGGATCGGGTCCGCTCCGAGCCCTTCCAGAGGAGAGTGTCCGCCGTGGCCCGGCAGCCGGACAGCCGCGGCAACCAGCAGCCCTGCGAGTCCCGGTACGAGAACGACATACCACCAGGAAGGCTCACTCCAGCCGAGTTCGTCGGGGATCACATCCCAGACGAGGTGGATCAGGTCGTGGATGGCGGTTTGGAAGATCACTGCCGCGAACGCGACGGGCACGCCCAGCAGCGCCGCAAGCACAAGCGTTCGGGCGTATGCCATCGCCTCCGAGTCGCGCATGGGCGGACACTACTGCGACCGCTGGATGCGAATGTGCATCAGATGGCGGTTGGACGGCGAACCCGCTGATCGTCCTCGCGTCCGTCGTCGGCTACGTGCTCACGTTCGACCGGCCCGAGCTCGGCGGGCCTGCCCGCGACGAGGAGAAGGTCGCCACCCGCGAAGATCTCTCGCTAACGAAGCAAGCCGCTACGTCCTGACGGTGACGACGGACGACAAGCCGCTGACGTTGCCGGCAGCGTCGCGTGCGCGTACCTGATACGAGAACGTGCCACGCCCTGGTCGGTCGGAGTACGCCGTCCCTGCCGGAGCCGCCACCTTCACGCTGTTGCGGTACACGTCGTACCCGACCACACCGACGTTGTCGTTCGACGGGTTCCAGGCGAGGGCGACTTTCCGACCCTTCTGCACGGTCGCGGTGAGCCCGCTCGGAATCGACGGCGAAGCCGTGTCCGCGCCTGGAGTCATGGCACTTGCGGAGGCGGGCGGGCCGACGTTCCCGGCCGCATCGTAGGCGCGCACCTCGTACGAGTACTGAGTCTGCGGCTGGAGCCCCGAGTCGAGATACGACAGACCAGCCGGCGTTCCGACGAGCGCACCGGCGCGATAGACGCGATACCCCACTACGCCGACGTTGTCGTTCGCCGCACCCCAGTTGAGCTGCACCGAGGTCGCACTCGACGCCGTCGCGCTCAGCGAGCTCGGAGCGCTGGGCGCCTGCTGATCGGGAACGAACTGGATCGAGACCATCGCTCCGGCCGGCCCGACCGTAACGGTGCTGATCGAGACGCTGGTCTGTGGATCGACGACCGTCTGGCCAAAGGCGAGCGCGGCGTCGGAGAAACTCGACGTGCTCGGATTGGCGTCGACGAGCTTCGACTGGACCAGGCTGGAGGTCGACGGGGCGATCCTCACCGAGACGCCGCTCACCACGGGGTCTCCGGAGGAGAAGTTGTCGAAAATCCCCCACGGCTGGCGGTACTCGAGATTCAGGTACGTCCCGTCGCTCCGCGCGACCCGAAGCATGTGCGGCGCTCCGCTCAGCTCGGCGGGCGCGAGCAGATAGGACCCGCTCGTCGTCACCGTCTGCGTGTCGCCGAACCAGCCCAGCTGCGCGCGGTGCCAGTTGTTGGGGTGCCGGGTCTGCGCGCTTCCCATGACCGTGAACGGGTCTCCGTACTCGCTCTGGGTACAGGTCCCGGTGAACGTCGACGGGGAGCCGGCGTTCGAGCACGCAAGCGTGCTCGCGTGATGAACGCCGAAGTTGTGTCCGAGTTCGTGGCCGACGACGCGCAAGGTCATCGCGCCGTTGATCCAGCTTCCGGTCCCGGGGAGGTAGGCGAGCCCCGCCCAGCCGCAGCTCGACGCCTGCGGGAAGGCGTAGACGGTGTACTGGTAGCTCGAGAGCGGGACGCCAGCCGCGGCCGCTTTGCTCCGTGCCTGATTGGCCCAGGTCGTATACGCGCACCCCGAGTTGTCGGCGTCGATCGTGTACCAGCCGAAGACGTCGCCGCTCAGTGCAAGCTGGCCGTAGGAGGCGTCGCGGTAGTACTCGTCGACTGAGTCGGCGTTGTCGAAGACGACCCCGCGGACCTGCGAGGTCGTCCACGGCTGGCCCGTGTTGTTCGAGAAGTTGAAGAGCAGGACGGCCACCGACTTCGTTCCCGTGATCGCGGCCGCCACCGACTCACCGGCTTCCTGAACGCCTTCGTTGGCGGCGAACACACCGTTCGAACGGCGTTCGCCACGAGCGCGAACCTTCTTGCCCGCAAGCGCATGCACGGACGCATTTGCCGTCTCGAGCGGGACGATGCCCGCGATCGTCGTGTCGATGCCGGCGCCCACACCGACCGGCACGGTGAACGTGTCCCCGTGCCAGGTGCGAAGCGTGCCTTCGAGCGTTTCCGAGGGCTTGCCGACGGCGAGACCGATCGGAGCGCACACCAGCGGCAGCGCGAGCAGCGCGAGCACGAGCGTGCGACGACGGCGGCCCATCGCTCGCACCGTAGAGACGCGCCGCCGACCGTCAATCACCTGAGCGAAGCTCACTCAGCCGAGGGAACGAAGAAGCAGATAAGAGCCGGTGCTATAGTTAGCTACGTTAATGGTTAGTGACGTTATCCTTAGCCCTGACACCGTCGCCTCGGATCTCCGCCCGGTGCTCCTTCGGCTCGCCCGCGAGCTGCGAAAGGAGACGGAGCAGCTCGGAATCACCGCACGCCAGGCGACGCTGCTCTGGCTCGTGAAGCGAAGCCCGGGGCTCTCGCTCGCCGAGCTCGCCGCACAGGAGGGCATCTCCCCGCCCGCGCTTTCGGGCCATGTGGACCGGCTCGAGCGTGCAGGGCTGATCGAGCGGGTGCGCTCGACCGACGACCGTCGACGGGTCGGCCTCCGACTCACGGACGAGGGCGCGCGCGTCCTCAGACGAGTTCGCGCGCGGAGAACGACCTGGCTCACGGATCGGTTGAGACGACTCGAGCCCGGTGAGCTCGCGGCGATCGAGGACGCCATCCCGGCGCTCGAGCAGTTGCTCGGAGACGACGCATGACGACGATCGCCTTCGCGCTTCGAGCACGCACCTTCCGCAGCCTCAGACGCCACCGCAACTACCGGATCTTCTTCACGGGCCAGGTGGTCTCGCTCGCCGGCACGTGGATGCAGAACGTCGCGCTCGCGTGGCTCGTGATCGAGCTCTCGGGCTCGCCGCTGGCGATCGGAGCTCTCGCTTTCTGGCGCTTCGTCCCGTTCACCGTGTTCGGGCTCGTGGCCGGCGTCGTAGCCGACCGCATCGAGTCACGCAAGCTGGTGATGGCGACCCAGGCGGCGGCAATGGCGATCTCGATCGCGCTCGCTATCGTCACTTTGACCGGCACCGCGACGCTTCCGCTCGTGTACGTGCTCGCCGCGCTCGGCGGCATCGCGCTGGCGTTCGACGCGCCGGGTCGGCAGTCGCTGACCTTCCAGATGGTGGGCCCACGCGAGCTGCCGAACGCCGTCGCCCTCAACTCCGGCCTCTTCAACGGCTCGCGCATCATCGGGCCGGCAATCGCCGGCCTGGTGATCGCTGCGGTCGGGACGGGTCTCTGCTTCGTCATCAATGCCGTCAGCTTCCTCGCCGTGCTCGCCGCACTCGCGATCGTCCGCGAGGAGGAGCTCCGCCCCGTGGAGCGCGACCCGTCGACGCGCGTGATCGACGGCATCAGGCGCGGGTTCGCATACGCCTGGGGCGACCCGCAGCTGCGGCTCATCCTCACCGTGGTCACGGTCGTCTCGACCGTCGGTTTCAACTTCCACGTCCTCGTGCCGTTGCTCGCGGCCGACACACTCCACGTCGGCCCGGAGGGGTTCGGGCTCCTGTCCGCGTCGTTCGGGCTAGGTGCGCTCGGCGGTGCGCTCGCTGCGGCGACGTTCCGCGAAGCGAGCTGGCGCCTGTTCGCAGTCGGGACCGCGTCCTTCGGGGTGCTCGCGCTCCTCCTCGCACCTGTGCAGAACGCCTACCTCGCGGGCGTGCTGCTCGTCGGAGTGGGCATCTCGTTCACCCTCTTCACGGCGAACGCGAACGCGCTCGTCCAACTCGCTGCCCCCGACTACCTGCGTGGTCGGCTGATCGGGCTCTACCTCTTCGCCTTTCTCGGCCTCGCGCCTGTCGGCGGCCTCTTCGCCGGCTGGCTCGCAGCCATCGGTGGTACCTCGCTCGCGTTCGCGGTCGCGGGAGTCACGTCGCTCGCGACGATCGGTGTCGCCAACGCGTGGCGATCGCGGAGTGCGGAACCTGCTCTCTCAGACGCCCGGTAGCGTCGCGCCATCGCGCTCGCTCCCGGAGCGCCTGAGCACGAGGTAGGCGACGACGACCATGACGAGCGTGAAGGCGAGCATCATCGCGGCCGTGGCGTTGATCGCAGGTGTGACGCCGAAACGGAGCTGCCCCCAGATGTAGATCGGAAGCGTCTCGGACTGGGTGCCGGTGACGAAGAACGACGTGATGAAGTCGTCGAACGAGAAGGTGAACGCCAGCAGGCCGCCGGCGAGGATCGCCGGCGCGAGGCGTGGCAACGTGACTTGCCGGAATGTCGAGAGCGGTCCCGCGCCGAGATCGAACGAGGCCTCCTCGAGCTGCTGGCCCATCGAGACGAAGCGCGCCCGCACGACGAGCGCGACGACCGACGTGTTGAAGACGACATGAGCGATGAGGATGGTCTGCCAGCCGAGCGGATTCTCGAGCCCGAGCCGCGTGCCACCCTGGACGAAGAAGACGAGCGCCGCGATGGCGAAGACGATCTCGGGCGTGACCAGGGTCATGTACGCGAGCGCGTCGATCGGCGTCCGGCACCAGGGGCGCATCCGGGGCAGCGCGAGCGCGAGCATCGTGCCGAGCACGCACGCGACGACCGCGTTCCCGAGGGCGATCAGGATGCTGAGCCGGAGCGCGCTGGTGATTTCCGGCGTGCCGAGCGCCACGTGGAACCACTTCGTCGAGAACCCCTGCCAGTACAAGGTGTCGCGACCGCCGTTGAAAGCGAAGACGACGACGACCGCGATCGGCGCATAGAGAAAGACGTAGGCGAGGACGGCGTAGCCGCCGAGGAGCCGGCGGCCGCTCACGAACATGCCCTTCGCTCGTGAGCGTGGAGGGGTGTGGGGAACCGGGAGGTTCCCCACGCTTTCAGAAAGAAGGGGGCACACGGGGGAAACATGGTTTCCCCCGTGAACGCTCGACGAAGGCGTGCGTTGGTCACGAATGCTGCTCCTGCCGGCCGAGCGCGCGCGCGTAGACCACCAACGCGATCGTCAAGGCTCCGATCACGACCATCGCGATCGCCGAGCCGAGCGGCCAGTCCTCCGACTCGAGGAACTGCTGGGCGATGAGGTTGCCGGCGTAGAACGTCTTGTTGCCGCCGAGGATGACGGGGATGATGTACTCGCCAGTCAGCGGGATGAAGACGAGCAGCGAGCCGGCAAGGACGCCAGGAAGCGCGAGGGGAAACGTGATCCGACGAAACGCGCGCCACGGCGGGTCGCCCAGGTCCTGCGCCGCATCCACGAGCGACCAGTCGATGCGCTCGAGTGCCGCGTAGAGGGGCAGCACCATGAGCGGCAGGTAGTTGTAGGCGACGCCGATGTACACCGCGTTCGGCGTGAACAGGATCTCGTGGCGCTCCATGAAGCCGGTGAGGCCGAGCGCACGGAAGACGGGGAACTCCGGGTCGAGGACGATGAGCCACGCGTAGGCGCGGATCAGGAAGCTCGTCCAGAAGGGCACGATGACAAGCAGTAGGAGAAGGGTCTTGTGCTTCGCGTAGCGCGCGATGTAGTAGGCGAGCGGAAAGCCGATGACGAGCGTCGAGAGCGTCCCGACCACCGAGAGCTTCAACGTCTCCAAGAAGATGTCGCGATAGAGGTGGAGGTCGCCGACGAAGTCGTCCCACAGATAACGGTAGTTGTCGAGCGTCCACGTGTACGCGATGTCCGAGTAGCCGGAGACCTCGCCCAAGCTCGTGACGGCGATGAACGCGAGCGGGACGAGGAAGAAGAGCGCGTACCAGGCGACGGCTGGTAGCACGAGCCAGCCGGGGTAACGAGGACCGCCGGCACCGGCGCGGGTCGTCCCGCGCCGGTGCCTGGTCGAGTCAGCCTCGGTCGAAGCCAACGACTACGACGCCTTGAACTCCGTCCAGATCCGCTCCCGAAGCCGCTTCCCGTTCGGGGTGACCTGGTTGACCTCGAGCTTCGCGACCGTCGCAGGCGCCGGGAAGACCACCGGGTCCTTGAGCAGGTTCCCGGCCGCGGTTCCCTTCAAGAGCGACCGCCGGAGCGGCGAGCCGTAGTACGTGAACGACGTCTCGACGCCGTTGTTCTTCGGCTCGTAGACGAAGTTGATCCACGCATGCGCCGCGTCGGGATTCTTCGCGCCGACGGGGATGTTGTAGTAGTCGATCCAGATCTCGCCGCCCTCCTTGGCCACGACGTACTTCGCCGGGACGCTCGAAGCCAGGAGCAGACCGTCCCCGCTCCAGCCGAGACCCATCCACGCCTTGCCTCTCTTGATGAGCGCGTCGTAGTTGGAAGAGTGGAGCGCGACGATGTACGGCTTGAGGTCGAAGAGCACCTTCTTGACGTCGTCCAGCTCCTTCTTCGACTCCGTCGAGTACGAGTAGCCCAGCATGGTCGCGATCGAGCCGAGAACCTCCGGTGAGCTGTCGACCATCGTCGTCTTCCCGTACTTCTTCGTGAGCGCAACGAACTCTCTCCACGTCGTCGGGCGTTCCTTGATCTTGTCCGTCCGGTACATGAAGCCCGTCGTGCCCCAGTCCTTGACGACCGAGTACGTGCTCTTCGGGTCGTCAGGTGTGTTGTGGAACTTGGGGTCGACGTTCTTCTTGACGTTCTTCAGCTTCGACCAGTCGAGCGGCTCGACGAGCTCTTCCTCGATGAGCTGCTTCGTCATGTAGTTCGACGGGCAGATCAGGTCGTAGCCGCGAGCTCCCGCCTTGAGCTTGGCGTGCATCGTCTCGTTCGAGTCGTAGAACGACTTCTTGACCTTGATCCCGGTCGCCTTCGTGAAAGCCGGGTAGGTCTTCGGATTGATGTACTGCGCCCAGTTGTAGAAGTTGAGCGTCCCGCCCGCGTCGGCAGCCTCGGCCGCCGCGAACGCGTCGCCTCCGAATCTGCCGAGGCCAGCCGCTGCCAGTGCCGCCGCAGTGGCGCCGGCCATGAAGCCGCGTCGGCTGACGGGCCGCTCCCAAAACGTGATCTCGTCGCTCATTCGTTCCCTCCTTCGTCGAAGTCGAAGGCCTCCTTGTCGGCCCATGAAACCAGGACGCGCTCGCCTTCCACGAGCGCCTCGATACCACCTCTGCCCCCCGATCGCTGCTCCCGTGCCAGCACCTCCTGCCCGTCGTCGAGCCGCACGACGCATTGCACGGCCGGCCCGATGACCATCGTGGCGATCGTCCGCCCGGAGAGCCCTTCGCCGTCCGCCTTGACACGAACGCTCTCAGGTCGGACAGCCACGTCGCGCCCGAAAACCCGGATGAAGTTGGTGTCCCCGATGAACCCGGCGACCCAGTGGGTCGCCGGGCTGTCGTAGATCTCTCTCGGTACCCCGATCTGCTCGATGCGGCCCGCGTTCATCACGACCACGCGGTCGGACATCGCCAACGCCTCTTCCTGATCGTGCGTGACGTACACGAACGTGATGCCGATCTCCTCCTGAATGCGCTTGAGCTCGATCTGGAGCTCCTTGCGCACCTTGAGGTCAAGGGCGCCGAGCGGCTCGTCGAGCAGCAAGACCCGAGGGTGCATCACGAGTGCGCGCGCCAACGCGACTCGCTGCTGCTGGCCGCCGGAGAGCTGGCGCGGCTTTCGCTCGCCGAAGCCCGTCAGCCGCACCAGCTCGAGCATCTCGGTCGCCCGCGCACGCCGCTCCTGCCGCCCGAGCCCGCGCTGCTTGAGTCCGTAAGCGACGTTCTCCTGAACCGACAGGTGCGGGAAGAGTGCGTACGACTGGAACACCGTGTTCACGTCGCGCTTGTAGGGAGGGACGCGCGAGACGTCCCGGCCCCCGATGCGCACTTCGCCTTCGTCAGGACGCTCGAAGCCGGCGATCAGCCGAAGCGTCGTCGTCTTGCCGCACCCGGACGGGCCCAGGAGCGAGAGGAACTCGCCGGGATGGACCTCCAGGTCGATGGCGTCGACCGCGGCCACCGCGCCGTAGCGCTTCGTGACCCCGGCGAGCTCGACGTCCGGGGTCGAGCTGCCCGGCTCGGACGGGGTCAATAGCTGGGTGGGCTGATGATCCACATCACCTCCGCGGGATCGCCTCCGATGTTCACCAGGCGGTGAGGCGTCGACGACCGGTAGTCGATCGAGTCGCCGGTCGAGAGCTCGAACATCTCGCTTCCGAGCTGGAGCGAGACGATCCCGGACAGCACGACGAGGAGCTCCTCCGAGTCGCCGTGCGTGTACGGCTCGTCGCCCGTCGAGCCGCCGGCGTCGAGCTCACCGATGAGGACCTGCAGGTGCTCGAGTGGCCTCGGAGTCAGCATGTACTTCTGGCCGAGCGTGCCGAACGTGAGCGTAGGTCGAGCCTCGCGCCGCAGCACCCGCGCGCGGCTCGTCGAGCCGTTCGGCTCGAAGAGGTCGGCGACGTTGACTCCGAGCGCCGCCGCGATGCGCTTCAGCGACGCGACGCTCGCGTTGGCACGCCCGCGCTCGACCTGGCTGAGGAAGCTCTCGGAGAGGTCGGCGCGCTCGGCGACCGTCTTCAGCGTCGCACGCCGAAGCCGGCGGATCGCACGAAGCCGCTCGCCGACGTCGACACTGGCCTCCGCGATAGCTGTCTGCGAGCTCATCGAAGAAAACTGAAGTGACACTACTGCTCGCTGCAGACCCGCGCAAGCACACCGCCCCGTTCATGATGTCTCGGATGGACGTCTTCCGCACACCCGACGAGCGATTCGAAGGGCTCCCCGGCTACGCGTTCGCTCCGCGGTACCTCGAGCAGGACGGGCTACGTATGCACTACGTTGACGAGGGCGCAGGTGCTCCCGTGCTGCTGCTCCACGGCGAGCCGACCTGGGCGTTCCTGTACCGCAAGATGATCCCGACGATCGCAGGCGCCGCTCGCGCCGTCGCCCCCGACTACTTCGGCTTCGGCCGCTCGGACAAGCCGCTGCGGATCGAGGACTACTCGTACGACTTCCACTTCGGCTCGATCGAGCGCTTCGCCGACGAGCTCGACCTTCGCGAGACGACCGTCGTCGTGCAGGACTGGGGCGGCCCGATCGGGCTCCGCCTCGCAGTCGAGCGACCCGACCGGGTCGCGCGCCTCGTGATCCTCAACACCGGCGTCGGTGCGGGACAGGCGCCGTCCGAGGAGTGGCTTCGCTTCCGTGCGCTGGTGCGACGCGTGGGCACCGATCTCGTTCCCGGCCAACTCGTCCGCATCTCGCTCGTGAGCGAGGTCGACGACGACGTCATCGAGGCATATAACGCGCCGTTCCCGATACCGGAGTCGAAGGCCGGCGTCCTCGCCTTCCCCGAGCTCGTGCCGACCGAGATCGACCACCCGAGCGCCGCGAAGATGATGGAAGTGCGAGCGGGCCTCGAGCAGTGGGACAGGCCTACGCTTGTCCTCTTCTCCGACTCCGACCCGATCTTCTCCACGGCGGCGGCGGAGCGGATGGCGGCCCGCATCCCCGGCGCTGGATCAGCCGAGATCATCGCCGGCGCGGGCCACTTCCTCCAGGAGGAGAAGGGCGAGGAGATCGCAGAGCGCATCGTGCGATTTCTCCCGGACACGTCGTAGGGGCGACGCTCGCGTCGCCCGGTGCACCGCGAGCGACAAGGGCGAAGCAAGCCTCGCCCCTACGTGCCTCCAGTAGGGGTCGGGGTGCCCCGCTCGCCCGTTACGCGACGGTCCAGGTGTCGCCGGATTGCAGGAGCGCCTCGAGGTCTCCCTCCCCAGAGCGCTCTCGCGCCGCCTCGAGCTGCTCGCTCATGAGGTCGTCGTAGACCGGCTGCTCGACAGCGCGGAAGACGCCGAGCGGCACTGCTCCGTCCGTCTCGAACGTGACCCGGGAAAGCGCGAAGGCGAGGCTCGGCTCGCGATGGTGCGCGTCGTGGACGAGCAGCGAGCCCTCGCCGACCTCGGCAACGTCGACCACGCGCGCCGATCCGTCGGCGTCCTGGACGAGGCCACGCTCGCCATCCTCACCGAACCGGATGGGCTGACCGCTCTCGAGGTAGATCCGATTCGCCTTCTCGTCGCGGACGTAGTCGAAGGCACCGTCGTTGTAGATGTTGCAGTTCTGCAGGATCTCCACGAACGCGGAGCCGCGGTGTCGCGCCGCGGCACCGAGCACGTCGGTCAGGCCCTTCTTGTCGGTGTCGATCGCTCGCGCAACGAACGACGCTTCTGCGCCGATCGCGATCGAGAGCGGGTTGAACGGGTGATCGAGTGACCCCATCGGAGTCGACTTCGTGACCTTCCCGAGCTCGGACGTTGGCGAGTACTGGCCCTTCGTAAGCCCGTAGATGCGGTTGTTGAAGAGGAGGATCTTGAGGTTGACGTTGCGGCGTAGCGCATGGATCAGGTGGTTGCCGCCAATCGAGAGCGCATCCCCGTCCCCGGTGACGACCCATACGGAAAGGTCGGGCCGGGTAACGGCGAGGCCCGTCGCGATCGCGGGTGCGCGCCCGTGGATCGAATGCATGCCGTAGGTCTGCATGTAGTACGGGAAGCGCGCGGCGCAGCCGATGCCGGACACGAAGACGATTTGCTCGCGCGCCAGCCCCAGTTCGGGCATGAAGCCCTGGATCACGTTGAGGATCGCGTAGTCGCCGCACCCGGGGCACCAGCGAACCTCCTGGTCGGACTTGAAGTCCTTTCCCGTCAACTGCACGAGGTCACCGTTGCCGTTGCTCACGAGTCCACCAACGTCGTCATCGCCTCGGCCAGCTCGGCAGCTCGGAACGGACGACCCCGGACCTTGTTGTAGCCCACGGCGTCCACGAGGTACTCCGCCCGAAGAAGCATCCTCAGCTGACCGAGGTTCATCTCGGGGACGAGCACCTTGTCGTAGGCACGGACGACGTCGCCGGTGTTGCGCGGGAACGGGTTCAGATAGCGCAGGTGTGCCGTTGCCACTCTGCGTCCGCTCGCGCGCACGCGCCTGGCGGCGGCGCCGATCGCGCCGTACGTCGACCCCCAGCCGATCACGAGCGTGTCCGCGCTGTCCGGATCGTCGACTTCGAGCTCCGGGATGTCGGCGGAGATGCCTGCGACCTTCGCTGCGCGAAGCTGAACCATCAGATCGTGGTTCTCCGGATCGTACGAGACGTTGCCGGTCTCGTTCTCCTTCTCGAGCCCGCCGATTCGGTGCTCGAGCCCGGGCGTGCCGGGGATCGCCCATGGACGAGCGAGCGTCAGGGGGTCGCGTTTGTACGGGAGAAATACACCGTCGTCGTCGTTGGGCTCGGTCGCGAACTCGGTCGAGATGTCGGCGAGTGCGGCCACATCGGGTATGAGCCACGGCTCGGAGCCGTTCGCGAGGTAGGCATCCGAAAGCAGGAAGACCGGAGTGCGGTACTTGATCGCGATGCGCGCGGCCTCGATCGCCGCGTGAAAGCAGCCGGCCGGCGTGGACGCCGCGACGACGGGAACCGGCGACTCGGAGTTCCGCCCGAACATCACCATCAGCAGATCTGCCTGCTCGGGCTTCGTCGGCATCCCGGTCGAGGGCCCTGCTCGCTGCACGTCGACGACGACCAGCGGCAGCTCGAGCGTGACCGCCAGCCCGACCGT
Organism: Actinomycetota bacterium; assembly: GCA_020029615.1. GTDB lineage: Bacteria > Actinomycetota > Thermoleophilia > Gaiellales > Gaiellaceae > GMQP-bins7. The sequence continues at coordinate 10,690 of JAIBJO010000022.1, read as the reverse complement.
CTCCGACTTGAGCACGATGCCCGGCCCCGCGGACGTGGTCACACCGAGCGCACCTCCGAATGCGGCACCGACGGCGGCTCCCGAGGCGGCAATCTCGTCCTCGGCCTGGAACGTGCGCACGCCGAACTGCTTCAGCTGGGCGAGCTGCTCGAGCACGTCAGACGCCGGGGTGATCGGATAGGCGCCGAGGAAGAGCGGAAGACCGGAGAGCTTGCTCGCGGCGATCAAGCCGTACGTCAGCGCCGTGTTGCCCGAGACCTGCCGGTAGGTCCCGGGGCGGAGCTGTGCGGGCGCGATCTCGTACGAGACCGCAAAGTCCTCCGACGTCTCGCCGTAGTTCCATCCTGCCTTGAACGCCCTCGTGTTGGCCTCGACGATCTCGGGCCGGCTCGCGAACTTCCCCTCGATGAACGCGATCGTCCCCTCGACGGGCCGGTGGTAGAGCCAGGACATGAGGCCGAGCGCGAAGAAGTTCTTCGAGCGCTCCGCCTCGCGCGACGTCACGCCCTCGATGCCCTTCAGCGCCTCGACGGTCATCGACGAGAGCGCGACCTCGTGGACGTGGAAGTCCGCGAGTGAGCCGTCCTCGAGCGGGTTGGTCTCGTATCCGGCCTTCTGCAGGTTCCGCTCGTTGAAGGCATCGGTGTTGGCGATGACGGTCCCGCCCTTCGCCAGATCCGCAAGATTGACCTTGAGCGCCGCAGGGTTCATCGCGACGAGGACGCTCGGCTGGTCGCCCGGCGTGAGTATGTCGTGGTCCGCGAAGTGGACCTGGAAGCCCGAGACGCCGGGCAGCGAGCCGGCGGGAGCGCGGATCTCCGCCGGGAAATCAGGGAGCGTCGCGAGGTCGTTCCCGAACACGGCAGTCTCGCTCGTGAAGCGGTCGCCGGTGAGCTGCATGCCGTCGCCCGAGTCACCCGCGAAGCGGATCACGACCCGTTCGAGATGCTCGACGGGCTTCGTCTTCGCCATGATGCAGGTATAGCTGATGCAAGGCGGAGGAGGCGTTGCCCCGAGTCGATACGTCTCCGCGGCATGAGGATCACCGAAGTTCGTCGAGCACGACGCCGCCGTCGCACTCGTCCGCGCAGCGATTGCCGCTCCAGCTAAACGCTGCCAGGGCTATCCGGCTGGGCTTCCAAAGCGGTCGATCTGGCGAGAGCGTCCCGGACGGCATCGTCGAAGGGTGTCAGCTCGATCGCCACGAGATCACGGATGCTCGTGTCTCGCGCGACCGTGGGTACGCGCAAACCCTCGATCAGGGGCCGGGCGACAGCCGCTTTGACCGGGGTGACGAGATGCAGCCACCATGAAGAGAGGCGCGGTGTGAGCACTGGTACCTCGATGATGAACGGGTGCCGCCCACGCAGGTGTGCGATCCGCTCGATCATCTCACGGTAGGTCATGACCTCTGGTCCTCCGACGTCGAACGACGCCCCGTACGCAGGCTCGAGGCCGCACACACCCGCGAGATAACGGACGACGTCCCGCAGTGCAATCGGTTGCGTCGGTACGGTCACCCACCTCGGGCAGACCATTGCCGGCAAGCGATCGACGAGCGAGAGAATCGTCTCGAAAGCGGCGCTTTTCGGGCCGACCACCATGGCTGCGCGCAGCGTCGTCACCGGAACCGGACCCGCGGCAAGACGCTCCGCCGTCTCGCGCCGGCTGCGCAGGTGGGGAGAGAGATCGGGATCGTCCTCGCCCAAGCCACCCAGGTACACGATCTGTCGGACTCCCGCTCGAGAAGCTGCCAGCGCGACGTTGTCGGCGGCAGCCCTGTCCGCCGCCACGAAGTCGCGCGATCCGAGCGAGTGGACGAGGTACACGCAGACGTCGACCCCGCGGAGGACGCTCTTGAGGGAGGGCTCACTCATCGCATCGGCCTGGAGCCAGCGGACTCGATCTGTGTCGGCGTGGGGGTTGCGCGAGACAGCTAGGACCTCGTGGTCTTGCGAGAACTCCGGCAGCAGAGCCGTGCCGATGACGCCGGACGCACCGAGGACGGCGACCTTCACGAGAGACCTCGAGCGGCGCGATCCAGAAACCGACGACTCACGGCAACATGGAGCGGCCTCTGCACGGCCGAGTAGAGGAACCTGCGATCCGATCGCAAGCCTCCGATCGCAAGCCGAGGGTGGTAGCCGGTTACCGAGACGTCGAGCTCGTGAGCCGTGTCCGAGCGCTGGGCGACGACGAGGAATCCCCCTGCCCGCTCGACCAACACGCCTCCGAGAATCGGGAACCGGCATTCGACGATGGCGTCGGTCGCCCGGACCTCCGCGGCGCCGAAGCGAAACAGCGTCACCATGCCGGCAAGCACGAGCGTGATCGCGTCGGGGTGGTGGCGAACGCGCACGAGGCAACGTGAACAGCGCTCGAGCTCGAGCCAATAGCGAGCGCCGAGCTCGTGTGCGCCGGCATCCGTCGTCGAGACGACCAGGTCTCGAAGCGCAATCCGCTGCACTGAGTCGATGCCGCCCTCCGGCGACCAACGCTCGGTGGCTGACCACCCCACGGCCGCCACGTCGTTCGCATCGGTCTCAGGCGTGCCGCTCGGCAACGGTGCGAGCCGCCACGATGAGATCGCCGTCGAGGTGCGCCGCGTGCGCGACACGTACGAGCTCCTCGCTCGAAGCTGCTCCGGCGAGATACAACGGCGCATGTTCGCCGACGTCACGGAGACGTTCGGCCAGTCCTTCGAAGACACCCGTGACCGTCCCAGAAATGACGACGGCGGAAGGAGCGAGCGTCGCTGCTGTGTCGACGATCGACTCGACCGGTGTGTTAGCCCCAAGGAAGCTGATTCTCCAACCGTGTGCGCGAAGCGCGATCCCGAAGATGAGGAGCGGCAAGTCATGCTGCTCGCCCTGGGCACAGGCCAGCAGCGCGCGAGGCCCTCCGCCACTGTCCCAGCCGCGCGCGAGGCCCGACAGGCGACCACGCACGACATTGCTCGCGAAGTGCTCCTGGCTGACCGATATCTCACCGCGCTCCCACCGCTCGCCGAGCTCGTGCAAGTAGGGAATGAGGACGCTCTGCAGCACGGCCTCGATCGAGAGCCCCGCCAGCACCCGGTCGAGTGCAGTCTGCGCTGCGACCTCGTCGAAGCTCTCGAGAGCGCGAGTGAGCTCTCGACCGCCGTCGACGAGGAAGGGACCCTCGCTCTCGCGGGCTCCCGCCAAGGTTGCTTGGGCGGCCTCCGCGGCGGAAAGGCCGCGATCGAGATTCGCTCTCATCGACACAACGCGAGCGATGTCTTCTTCGCCGTAGAGGCGAAAGCCACCTGCCGTTCGAGCGGGCGAAAGCAAGCCGTAACGCCACTCCCAGGCGCGGAGCAGCTCTGGCGACACGCCTGTGCGGCGCGAAAGCTCGCCGATCCGGAGGAGCTCGTCAGCCATCGCGTCGAGCCGAGAAGACGAGATCGAGGGGCACCACCGTCATCATTCCACTGCTCTCGGGATAGGCGACCAGGCGGAATTTGGCTGCAGATGGGTCATCGCTCCACTGGGGCGGGCCCATCGGGCCGCCCGATCTGGACTTGGACGTCTCCTCGACTCCGCGTAAGCGAGGACGGCCACCACGTCCGCTCGCCGAGCTCGAAGGTCAACGCTGGCACGAGCATCGAGCGGACGACGAACGTGTCCAGAAGAATCCCGAATGCGACCGTGAGCCCGATCTGGGTCAACGCGACGAGCGGTAGCACCGCGAGCACCGAGAACGTGCCGGCAAGAACGAGTCCTGCCGACGTGATTACACCGCCGGTGACCGCCAGACCGCCCAACATCGCGTCGCGGGTCGATGCGCCAAGCGCCTCCTCCCGAACTCGGGCCATGAGGAAGATGTTGTAGTCGACTCCGAGGGCGACCAGGAAGATGAACGCGAAGAGCGCGTAGCTCGGATCCTCGCCCGGGAAGTCGGCGAACAACTCGAAGAGGACGAGACTGCCTCCGAGCGCGGCGAAGAACGACAGCACGACGGTCGCCATGAGCATCACGGGGGCGACGAGCGCGCGGAGAAGAACGATGAGGATCGCAAAGACGACAGAGAGGACGAGTGGGACGAGCACCATCGTGTCGCGCTTGGCCGCCTTCCTCAGATCGGCCTCCTCCGCTGTTGGGCCGCCGACGAGAACCCCGTCGCCCGCGCCCGCACGCAGCGCCTGCCGCAGCGGCTCTATGACCGCAAAGCCCTCCTTGCCGAACGGGTCATACTCGAGCGTGACCTCGAAGCGGTCGCCCGCGTCCCCGGACTCGGGCGCGCCGATGAATGCGACCCCGGTGGCTTCGCGCGCCGATACGAGCGCGGCTGCCGTCTGACTCCGATCAGTTACGAGGACGACGGTCGCCGCGCTCGCACCCGCGGGAAAGGATTGCTCGATCAGGCGCTGCCCCTCCACTGACTCGACCGAGCCGCGAAACGCGTTCGCGGTCGTGAGATCGTCGTCCAGCGTGAGGACACCGAGGGACAGCGCGGCGAGACCAGCAGCCGTAGCAACCCACACGAGGCGTGGGCGCCCGGCGATCCAAGCCCCGAGCGAGCCCCAGAGCCCTTCCCGCAGTCGAACCTCCGATCCGAACCGGGGCACGTACGGCCAGAACGCACGGCGGCCTCCGATGAGCAGGAGCGCAGGCAACAGCGTGAGCATCGCCATCGACGCAACCGCTACGCCCATCGCACCGACTGGCCCGAGCCCAGCGGTCGAGTTCACCGACGCGACGGACAGGCAGAGCAGCGCCGCGACCACCGTTCCGGCAGACGCAAGTACGGCGGGACCGGCGCGGCGAAGCGCGACCTCCATCGCGATATGGCGCCTTTCGTTGCGGATGAGCTCTTCTCGATAGCGCGCTGTGATGAGAAGCGCGTAGTCGGTCCCAGCGCCGAAGACGAGCACCAGGAGGATGCCTCCCGTCTGCCCGTTGATGACGACCCCCGCGTCGGCGAGGAGGTAGCCGAGACCCCTCACGACCGACTCCGCCACGAGGACGGCGAAGAGGGGAAGGATCCAGAAGACCGGACTCCGGTAGATGAGCACCAGGAGAATGAAGACGAGCGAAGCCGTCGCAATGAGAAGCGTCGAGTTGATGCCCTCGAACGCCTTGCTCGCGTCCGCTGAATAACCTGCAGGCCCGGTCACCTTCGCTTCGATCGCAGGCGGCAGTGCCTCCCGCACAAGCCCACGCACGTCTTCGACCGCAGAGATCAGAACCTCCTGGTCTCCTTCAGCCTCGATCGGCACCGCAACCACAGCCGTCGTCCCGTCTTCCGAGAGGCGGGGCGGCGATGGCGCCCTCACGCCCTCGAGTCTCGCCTCCTCGAGACGCTCCACCGCCTGCGCGATCGAGGCCGTTCCTCCCGCGCCAAGCCCACGGGCGTCGCGAAACACGACGATCGCAGACGTCGCGTCACCGGATGCGAAACCCTTGCGCGCCTCGAGCACCACAACCGACTCGGCGTCTCCCGGGAGGAAGCTCGCTGGCTCGTTCCTCTGTGCACTCTCGAACTTCGCCGCCAGCGGGCCAAGGGCCACAGCCACGACGATCCATACGCCGAGCGCCGCGAACTTCGACCGACGGCCGGCCACGAGGCGAGCCAGGGTCTTCATGCGCGCCCCTGTGTGAACGTTGCGCCGGCGGCCATGGGTACTTAGTCTATACAGACTCTATACGTTTGCTGACCAATAAAGCCGCAAATTGGTCAGATCAGTCGATCAAACTTCTTGTACATACTCTTCGTTATTGCTATACAGAACCTCATCAGACTCTCTACAAGGAGGATTCATGCGTAAGGCACTACTGGCCCTGACGGTGACCGTCGTCGTCTCGGCACTCGCAATAGCTCCCGTCTCGGCCGCCCCCTCGGCTTCCGCGAAGAGCATCACGAAGACGGCGGCGGCGGCCCCGCAGTTCAGCACCCTGGTCTCACTGCTGAAGAAAGCGGGGCTCGCGAGCACTCTCGACAAGAAGGGTGCGTTCACCGTGTTCGCGCCCACGAACGCGGCGTTCAAGAAGCTGCCGAAGTCGACGCTGGACGCGGTAGCGAGCGATCCGGCTCTGCTCAAGCAGGTCCTGCTGTACCACGTCGTCAGTGGCAAGGTGCCTGCCGCGACGGTCGTGACGCTCAACGGCAAGTCCGTGAGGACGCTGGCAGGTCAGCGAGTGAAGGTGCGCGTGTCGAACGGGAAGGTCTTCCTCAACGGCAAGAGCCAGGTCATGAAGACCGACCTGATGGCATCGAACGGTGTCATCCACATCATCAACAGCGTTCTCATCCCGAGCAGCTAGCACACGTCGGAGAAAGAGAGGGAGAACCATGAGGAAGCTCATCGTCGGCATCGGTGCGGCCGCGCTCCTCGCGCTGCCCGCCACAGCCTCAGCAGGAAACGGCTACGGCAAGGCGATCCAGGACTGCTTCGGCACGACGTACGGCCAGGCGAAGAATGCAGCCTGGGAGTCCGGCCATGCAGAGAAGCCGGCGCTCGGTGCGAGGCTGACCGCAATCGCTCACGGTTGCGTCGCATAACAGCCGGTCGGAAATGACCAGCTCGTGAAGGTAGGGAGAGCCGCCACCGATGGCGGCTCTCTCGCGTTCACGACCAGGTCGTCGCGTCTGCCGGGAGCCTGCTGGTCCTGTCCCTACGAGATCGACCCGGAGCAGAATCCTTCCTTGCGGAAGCTGGAAGGATCGCTCATCGTGACGGCTAGGCTCAGCTGAGGCGGTAGACGATGCGGCCGCGGGTCAGGTCGTACGAGGAGAGCTCGATGCGAACACGGTCGCCGGGAAACACTCGGATGCGATAGCGCTTCATCCTGCCCCCCATGTATCTCGGGGCCCTTCGCACCCTCGCGCGGCTCGAACTCGACGCGCGCACCCTCGGCGAGGCTCTTGTAGCCGTCACCGACGATGTTGCTGTGATGGACGAAAAGATCCTTCGAGCCTTCGTCCGGGGTGATGAAGCCATACCCCTTGCTGTCGTTGAACCACTTCACGGTTCCGCTTGCCATAGAAAAAACACCTCCCTTACCAAACTCTCGAACGGGTAGGAAGGCGCACGCGCGCGAACCGGACTCGCTCTCGTTAACGGCGAAACCTTAGCAGCAAAGCCGCTCTCCGCCGTCATTTGGACCTCTGCGAACCGTCGCCAGCGGTCATCGCGATCTCAGGCCGAACCCGCCTCGGTGGCGGAGCTCGACTGGCCCTCTGGAGCGTCCGCAACCACCCGAGCCGGGAGACCGAGCGCGAGACCCGCCGCCGCCCACACCGTGAACGCGAGCCAGTGGACGCCGATGACGTCCGTCTGCAGGGCGAGCAGCAACACCGCGGCGAACGCCGCAGCCAGCCAGGCCTCCCTCCGCCAGAGCCCCACGAGAAGGGCGACGCTCCAGAGCACGAACGCGATGAGCCCGGCGACGCCGGCGTCCACTCCGAGCTCCGTGTACGTCGACTCGCCGGCCCGGAGCCGGACGCCTGTGCGCTTGGCCACCACACCGGCATTTCCCAGGCCGTAGCCCTGCGGGTGCTCGACCACGACGCGAATCCCGTCGCGAAGGTTGCGCAGGTGGCTCTCGGTCGACGCCTCGTTGCCGGCGAAGGGATCCTCGCTCGCTCCGGGATCGCGCTCGGCGTTCTGGCGGAGCCACTCGAGCTCCTCCGGCGTGTAGCTCGTCGTCGCACCGATCGACGGGTACGCGACGAGGAAGAGCGCGCCGACCACGACCGACGCGAGAGCGAGCACCGCGGGCGCGACCCGCCGCCGCGCGAGCGCGAGAACCACGAGACCGAAGGCGAGTGCAGCGAACGCGGCGCGGGTGTGCGTGTAGAGGAGCGCGGTATACAGGAGCAGCGCGAGCAACCCCCAGTACCAGCGAAAGGGTCGACTGACGACGTAGATCAGTGCGACGACGAATAGGTACGCGCTCGCGAGCGGCGACAGGAAGGTCGAGACGAGCCTCCTGATCGGGTTCTCCTCGTCGCCCGTGTTGTAGACCCAGTTCTCGGGTAGGCCGGACAGGCCCTCGTAGTCGAGCCCGAGCTGCTCGCGGTACCAACCCGGCACTCCCGAGTCGCGCCACGCCTGTAACGAGATGAATGCGAGGTCGGCGAGACCCACGACGGCGACCACGACCCCTGCCAGCACGATCAGGCCACCGGCCCGCGCACGCTCGGTCCAGGCAACGGAAGCGAGTCGTCCCAGTGCGTAAGCGGCGACCGGGAAGAGGTGGTGGCGCAACGCGAGCAGCTCGCCCCGCGCCGTCGCCTCGCCGTCGAGCCACCCTTGTGGAAGAAGCCAGTAGGCGACGATCAAGATCGCGTAGGTGCCCGCGAGGACGTCCGCAGCCGTGGCCGCAGGTAGCCGCCGCACCTTCCACGCGACGACGACGAGCGCGACGAGCAGCAGCCCTTCCTTCCAGGCGGCGACCGCATCGAGCATCGTCCCGCGCACGCCGAGATCCCAGAGCTGGGCCATCGCGACGTTGTGCAGCGTCAGCCCGACGACGAGGACGGCGAACGCGATCCCGATGAAGCGCTGCGTGCTAATCGACGATCGCCACCAGCGTGAGGCCGAGATTGACGACCCGTACGCGTCCCGGGAAGCGTGCGGCGAAGGAGCTCTTCGAGAGCAGGTTGATCTCGGTCGCAAAGCTCTTTCCGGCCGCGCGGTAGGCGCGGTGCGCCAGTCGGTCCGGGAGCCAGTGGATCAGTGGAAGCCGCGTGTGCACCTCGACGGGGAAGCGCCTGTTCGGCGTGGTGATGAACACCCGGCGGCCGACGCGAAGCGCCTCGGACACCAGCAGTCGTTGGCGCTCACGACCGCCGACGTGCTCGATCACGGCGTTGGAGAAGACGATGTCGAACTCTCCCGCCTCGAACGGCAAGGCGCAGGCGTCGCCCTGGACGTAGCGGATAGAGGGGTAGCGGGCACTGAAGCCCCTCCCGTCCTGAAGGCCCAGAGCCGTGATCCTCTCGGGCCAGGGGTAGTGCTCTTCGAAGAAGTTGAGCGTCCCGCAGCCGTCCCCCTCGCCGAACGCGAGCTCGTCCGCGCCCACGTCGAGAACGGACGTCTCAGCGGTCGGCTGGAGCTCGTCGAGGAAGAGCCGGAGCTTTCGCCGGCGTGAGCGCAACGAGACCGCGTCGACGAGCCGCACAGAGCTGAAGTATGAGGTCAGAGCTTTGGGGTCTGGCTCAAGCCAGACCCCAGGCTTCCGGTTCTGCTGCGCTGGATAGGCTGCCCGGATGGTCGAGGTGACCCTCAGGGTGAGGGGGATCTACTCGCTGCACCTCACTGCCGGATCGCCCGCGTGGAAGGCGCGACTACCCGAGGGGCGCTGGGCGTCGGCGGTGCAGATCCCGGATGGGTCCATTCTCGTGCGTGCGTCCTGCGACCAAGCCGTCGACGAGGCGCGATTCATGCTCGCGCTCGACGACGACACGAGCGAGTTCCATCGACGATTCTCGCACGACGCGCTGCTCGGCCCTTCGACGCGCGCGCTTCGCGGGCTGCGCCCGCGGCGGAAGGCGACCGTCGCGCACGCGACGCTGCGAGCGATCAGCGGGCAGCTCGTCCAATCCGGTCGAGCGCTCGAGATCGAACGCACTGTGATCCGATCGTGCGGAGAAGATCCCCCGACCCGCGGGGCGCTCGCCCGTCTCTCGCCCGCCGAGCTCGCCCGCTGCGGGCTCGCCGGCAGTCGCGCGGCGACCCTGGCTCGGCTCGTGCGAACGATCGATCTCGAGAGCCTGAGGCGATCCACCGACAGGGCTCTGGCTCGCCTTCGCCGCGAGCGCGGTGTCGGCCCCTGGACCGTCGGAGTCATCGCCCTCCAGGGCCTCGGTCGCTACGACGCAGGGCTCGTCGCGGACCTCGGCCTCGTGAAGCTGCTCGCGGCGCTCCGCCGACGCTGGCCCGAGCCCGAGGAGACGCAGGAACTGCTTGATCCGTACGCCGAGTGGCAGGGCCTCGCGAGCGTGTTCCTGCTCCAGGGGTTCAAGCGCGGCCTGATCCCTGGGGCGAGCATGGATCGAGCTCGCCTCGTCCGCTCGTCGCGCCGTCCAGCCGCGTAGCGCACCCGCTCGACGCCTTGTGACACAGTGTCACATGGGCATCGGCCTAGACTGGTGCGATGATCGACGCGCGCAAGATCGCGATCCTCGGTGCGGGGCGAATCGGCGAGTCTCTCATCGCCGGGCTGCTGTCGTCGGGCTGGCGCGCCCCCGAGGAGATCGCTGCAACCGGACGCCGCGCCGAGCGCATCGCAGAGCTGCGCGAGCGTCATGGCGTCGCGGCAACCCTCTCGAACCACGATGCGGCGGCAGGTGCAGCCCTTGTCGTGATTGCGGTCAAGCCACAGGACATCGACGTCCTGCTCGGAGACATCGGCGGGCTCATCCTCCCCGAACAGACGGTGCTGTCGGTGGCCGCAGCGATCCCCACGGCGAAGATCGAGAGCCGGCTTTCGCCCGGAGTGCCGGTCGTTCGAGCGATGCCGAACACGCCGTCGACAGTCCACGAGGGGATCGCCGGCCTCTGTGCGGGAGCTCATGCGGGAGACGAGCACCTCGACCTGGCGGAAGACGCCTTGGCTCACCTCGGCGGCGTGGTTCGCGTGTCGGAAGCATCGATGGACGCGATCACCGCGGTCTCCGGGTCGGGGCCGGCGTACTTCGCGCTCCTCGCGGAGGCGATGATCGA
>JAIBJO010000107.1 GCA_020029615.1 Actinomycetota bacterium | reverse complement strand
CTACGAGACCGAGCGGCGTGATTACCCGCATCCGCGCAGCGAGCGGGCGATTCGGGCGGCCGCATCGTTCTACGGGGCGAGCTGTGGGTGCGAGTACGCAGAGCCATTCGTCCTCGTGCGCGGGCTCGAGCCCGCATAAGCCCGCGCCGTGGCGCGCTGGCCGCAGCTCCTGATCGTGCTCCTTCTGCTCGGAGCGACGGCCGCAGCGTTCGCGGTCACCGAGCGGCTGAAGCTCGAGCGGAGCCCCATCACGGGGACGAGGGTGGATCGCGTGTTCTCGCCCGTGTGTGAGTGCGCGCGCGACGTGGCGGTGATCTCGTTCGTGCTGAGGCGTCCGGAGACGGTCACCGTCTCCATGCTCGACGGCGACGGCAACTCCGTGCGGACCCTCGTGCGCAGGCGTCGCGAATCTGCGGGTCGCGTCTCGTACACGTGGGACGGGCGCGACAATGCGGAACGTATCGTGACCGAGGCGCGCTACACACCACGTGTGGAGCTCGAGAGGAACGGGCGCACGATCGTTCTCCCGAACCCGATTCGGGTGGACACCACGGCCCCGAGGATTCGGATCGTTCGTGTCGTTCCACGGGTGTTCTCGCCGGACGGTGACGGCAGACGAGACAGAGTCACGGCGACGTACGCGCTCGACGAGCGGGCGCGCGCGATGATGCTCGTCGACGGCGAGCGGCGCGTGCTGAGCCGGTTCCGGCCGTTGAAAGGGAAACTCGTCTGGTTCGGGCGCGTGGACGGCCGGCCGGTGCGCCCCGGGACGTACGAGATCCGCCTGCGCGCCTTCGACCAGGCAGGGAATCGCTCTGCGCGAACACGTGCTGTGCCGGTTCGCGTGCGCTATGTGGAGCTCGCGCGAGATCGGATCGAGGTCGTCGCCGGCAAGCGGTTCTCGGTGCGGATCTTCACCGATGCGGGGTCGTACCGTTGGCTCTTCGCTGGCAGGAGGGGAGTCGGGCGTCGCCAGGTGCTCGTCCTGCCCGCGCCCGACGAGCCGGGGGCGTATGCGCTCTATGTCACTGTCGGCGGTCGGGCCACCCGTGCCTCGGTCGACGTGATCGCACCACGGTGAAGCCCCCCCTCATCCTGCTCGGCGTCAGCCGTTCGGGCACGACGCTCTTGCGTGTGATCCTCGATCGTTCGCCTGGGATCGCGATCCCGGACGAGTCGTTCTTCGTCCCGCTCCTCGCGCGGCGACACGGTCGAACGATCGACGCGGACCGCTTTCTCGAGGACGTCGCTCGCGTCCCGACCATCTGTGCCTGGGGGCTTCGAGTGGAGGACATCGCGCCACGCGTGTGGTCCGGTATGCCGACCGCGGAAGCCGTTGCCGCGATCTTCGAGGCGGAGGCCGAAAGGGCCGGCAAGCCGCGCTGGGGTGACAAGACCCCGATGTACATGCGGCATGTGACGTTGCTCGAACGACTGTTTCCCGCCGCGCAGTATGTCCACCTGATTCGCGACGGGCGTGATGCCGCTGCGTCATTCCTCGAGATTCCCCGGGGCACGTACACGCGCACGTGGGCGCACCCACGGTCGCCTGCGCAGTTTGCGTGCCTGTGGCGCAAGGAGGTCCGCAGCGCCCGTGGCCTGGGCGGCAGGGTGGGCGCCGATCGCTACCACGAAGTGCGCTACGAGCAGCTCGTTGCGGATCCGGCGCAGACCATGGCGACGATCTGTGCATTCGCGACGATCCCGTTCGAGGAGGAGATGCTCCAGTACGCGGGCGCACTCGACGTCTCGGCCAAGCCGCATCAGCAGCGGCTTCTCCACGCACCGACCGCCGGTGTGAGGAGCTGGCGCCGGGACATGTCGGCTGCCGACGTCGCTTCCTTCGAGGACGTCGCCGGAGATCTCCTCGACGAGCTTGGCTACGACGTCACATCGTCGGCCTCGAGCGTCCGCGCGCGAGCGGCTCGCGCGACGTACGACACTCGGCTCGCTGCGTGGAACACGACTTCGTCACTCGTGCAGCGCTCGCCGCTCTGGCGCCGCCGCCACCCGCGTCTTTCAGCGTGACGTTGTCGCGTCCCGCCCGCGCACGGCGAGGAGGCGGCCATTGAGCGAGAAGAAATAGGTGCGCTCGGTCGCAATGCCGGGTGAATAGCGCCCAAGTGGAAGGCGCCACGCGACGGAGCCGTCGGACACGCGCACTGCGTACGTTCGCTTCTCGAGAGTGGAGAAGAACACGTACGGCCCGATGACGACAGGCGCGCCGAGGATCCGCCCGCCGACCCAGGTGCTCCAGAGCTCGTCGCCGTCGATCGCTCGGAACGCACGCAGCCGACCGTCGAAGCCGCCTGCAAAGACGCGCCCGTCGGCGACTGCGGGGGTCGTATAGCCGAGCCCACCGACGCCCGCGGTCCAGACGACGCGTCCGCTCGAAGCGTCGAGTGCGGCGACCTTGCCCGATCGTGCCACCGAGTAGAGGCGCGTGCCGTCGCTCGAGGGACTCGCGTAGAAGCTCTCGTACCGGAATGCATCGCGCTTCAGGTACGTCGTCCACCGCTCGACGCCCGTGCGGCGGTCGAGACAGACGAACGAGCCGGCGTACGTGGTGACGCAGACCTGGCCGCCAAAGACCGACGGGCTGGCATTGATGCGCCCGCCGGTCTGGTACGCCCACAGGACGCGACCGTTATCCGAGCGAACAGCGAATACGCGGCCGTCGTGCGAGCCGAAGAACGCCGTCCCATCGACGACGACCGGGGACGACTCCACCTTGCCCGCAGTCCGGACTTGCCAGACTCGGCTACCGGAGCTTCGCGACAGCGCCGTCACCGTGCCGTCCTGCGAGGCGACCAGCAGGCGTGGACCGTCGATGGCGGGGCTCGAGGGAAGCGTTCCGCCCACGCGCCTCTGCCATTGGATCCTGCCGGTCTCGGCGTCGATTGCGTACGTCGTCCCTCTGAACGCATTGACATACAGGTCGCCATCGCAGTAGACGGGCGGAAACTCGATATAGCTCTCGAGCCCGCGGGTCCAGACGTGCTTGCGCGCTGGGAGCCCGAGCGCGGCGTCCGGTCGCGCGAGCGAGCGTCGCGGGTCGGCGCCGAACGTGCGCCAGCAGGGTCGGTCGCCGACCGGCTCTGGCGTCGAGTCGACTTCGGGCTCGGTCGTCGCCTCGGCCGAGACGGTGACCCCCTCGAGATCGGTGTCGAGCGAGCCAGACGGCCGATCCTGTTTCGTGAGCGCGATCCCGATTGCCAGCCCGCCAAGCGCAGTCACGATCACGGCAACCGCGGCGATGATCCACTTGAAGGCTCTGGGCATGCGCAGAGGGCCGGTCGACCCGGCCCGACGCCAGTGTGCCAGGAGCGGCAGCCGTCCCTCCGCCGTCGACGGCGCGTCCCTCGCCGCGATCCCCGGCGCCAGCACCGCAGCAGTCAGGCCGAGCACGCCCCAGGTGACGGGATCTTCGAAGAACCCCGCGTACAGCAGCGAGTGGACAACGAGGGCGAGGAAGACCGCTGCCAGTCCGATCCCGAAGGACCGATCGAGGCGAGACACGGACGCGAGTGCCCACACGGCGGCCGCGAGCAGCCACAGGTACAACCCGAAGCCGATCACGCCGAGCTCTGCGAGCAGTGTGAACGGGGTCGTGTGCGACGCATTCCGGCTCGGCGATCCCTTGCCGACGATCTCGGCGCTCGCGTGCGGCTGGCCGCCGACGCCCACTCCGGCGATCGGTCGCTCCCTGAACGCTTCGAGCGTGACGCTGACGAGCCGCGACCGCCCGCTCGTCACGTCCCTCGCGGATCGCCCGCCGACGGCCTCGGCGGCGACCGCTCCCGCGGCGAGCGTGGCGACGATGGCACAGGCGATCAGGACGATGCGCATGCGTCGGCCCGCGCCGACCAGCGCGACTCCGAACGTCACCACGAAGAGCGCGACGAAGCTCGACTGGGAGTACGAGTAGAAGAGGCCCCAGAACAGGAACGCGACGAACAGTGAGGCGACGACCCAGTCGACAGTTCGCCCCCGCCGGATAAGGATCGCGACGAGCAGTACCGCGATCGGGACGACCAGGTATCGGCCGTAGAGGCTCGGGTCCCTGAAAACCGAGGTGACGCGGAAGAACGACGTGTACGCGTTCGCCACCTCGACGTCGCGCGCGAAGAAGACGGTTCGTGTGTGCGCCTGCCAGATCCCGATCACGGCGAAGAGCGCTCCCAGCGTCGCGAGCGTCATGAGCAGCGCGCGCGGGAGCCAGCCGGCGATCGGCGCTCGTGCGACCGTGGCGAGCGCCGCCGCGAAGGGGAAGACGAAGAACGCGAGCGCGATCCCGCCCGAGCGCTCGTCCCACGTCCACAGGAAGGAGCTCGCAGCGAACGCGACGAGCGCAGCGACGGGCAGCGCGAGCAGAAGCGGAGGAGGCGCGGGGCGTTCGCCACGGACGATGCGGTACGCGAGCGCCAGGACCGCGCCGGCGATCACGAGGTAGAGCGGCAGTAGCAGGAACGCCTCCTCGTTGCCGAGCTGGACCGGAACGCGAAACGGCGCGACCGCGAGCAGTGCCACCGGCACGACCGCCGGGTTGCGGGCCAGCGGAACGGCGCAGGCGATCGCGCCGGCGATGCCGACGGCCACGAGCGCGATCCCTGCCGGCTCCTGGAGCAGCAGCTCGAGATCGTCATCCCCGACGAGCGACCAGGCGAGGCCGCCCGTCGCAATGCCCAGGAGCCCGAGCCCGATGAGTGGGAAGATGCCGCCTCGCGGAATCAGAGCAAGGACGGCCCCGAGCGCTCCGACGAGCGCGGCGCCCTCCGCGAGCTGGACGTGCTCCATGACCGGGAGACGTTACGCCACGAGTGGTTGAATAGCGCGGTGATCGAAGCCTGGAAGCGCGCGCTCGTGCTCGCGCCGCACACGGACGACGGCGAGCTCGGCTGCGGCGGGACGATGGCGCGGCTCGTCGAGGGCGGCTGCGACGTCCGCTATGTGGCGTTCTCGATCGCGACGCGCTCCCTGCCGCCGGGCTTTGAGCCCGACACCCTCGCGCGGGAGGTGCGCGAGGCGACGGCCGAGCTGGACATCCCGGAGTCGCAGCTGACCGTCCACGACTTCGACGTGCGTACGTTTCCCGAGCGCCGGCAGGACATCCTCGAGCTTCTCGTCGCTCTCTGGGAGGAGTGGAAACCCGACGTCGTCTTCCAGCCCTCACACCACGACGTGCACCAGGACCACCAGACGATCGCGCACGAGGGGCTTCGCGCGTTCAAGCGGACGACGATCTTCGGGTACGAGGTGCCGTGGAACAACTTCGACTTCTCGTACGGCGCGTACATCGCGCTCGAGAAGCGGCACATCGAGCGCAAGGTCGCGGCGCTCTCCCGCTACGCCTCACAGCAGCACCGGCGCTACGCCGATCCCGAGTACATCTGGAACCTCGCGCGTGTCCACGGTGTGAACGTGAACCGCGAGTACGCCGAGTGCTTCCAGGTGTACCGGATCGTCGCGTAGCCTGGATCCGTGGCCGATCTCTCTCGGCGTGAGGTCCTAGCGCGTGCCGGTCTGGCCGCCGGCGCGCTCGCGCTCGGCGCGCGACCGGAGCTCGCGGAGGCGGCACCCGAGCTTCGCGACTGGAACTCGGTGCGGTCGCAGTTCGCGCTCGATCCCGGCCGGGTCCATCTCACGTCCTTCCTTCTCGCCACGCATCCGCGGCTCGTGCGGGACGCGATCGCCGCTCACAGGCAACGGCTCGACGTGAACCCCGTTGAGTACCTGCACGGCCCGGGTGACGGTCTGACCACGGCAGCGCGCGAGGCCGCGGGTCGCTTCCTGGGCGCTCCAGGCTCCGAGGTCGCACTGACCGACTCGACGACGATGGGCCTCGGGCTCCTCTACACCCGGCTTTCGCTGGGCCCCGACGACGAGGTCCTGACGACCGAGCACGACTTCTATGCGACGCACGAGTCGCTCCGGCTCTCTGGCGTGCGCGTACGGCGCGTACGGCTCTACGACGATGCGCGGCGCGCGTCGGAGGACGAGATCGTGAGCCGCGTGCGGCGAGCCGTCACGGGACGGACGAGAGTCGTCGCCATCACCTGGGTTCACTCGAGCACGGGCGTCCGGCTGCCGGTACGGTCGATCGCGCGGGCGCTCCCGGAACGGGTGCTCGTGTGTGTCGACGGCGTGCACGGCTTCGGCGCCCGCGCCGAGACCGTGCGGGATCTCGGCTGCGACGCGTTCGTCTCCGGCTGCCACAAGTGGCTCTACGGCCCCCGCGGTACGGGCGTCATGTGGGCGAACGAGCCCGTGCGCCGACTCATGCGACCTACGATCCCGTCTTTCGACGGTTCGAGCTACGGCGCGTGGGTCGCGGGCGGCGTGCCGACCGGCATCCCCGACGGGCCGACCCTGACGCCCGGCGGGTTCCACTCCTTCGAGCACCGGTGGGCGCTTCCCGAGGCGTTCGCCTTCCACCAGGAGATCGGTCGCGAGCGCGTCGAGGCGCGGATCCGCGGTCTCGCGTCCCGGCTGAAGGCGCAGCTCGCCGAGATCCGAGGCGTGCGGCTGCGGACGCCGCAGTCGCCGGGCTTGTCGGCCGGGCTCGTGTGCTTCGAGGTCGCCGACCGCGACCCGTCCGAGGTCGTCACGCGTCTCGCGTCGCGGGGCATCGTCGCGAGCGTGACGCCGTACGCGACCCGCTACGTCCGGCTCGGGCCCGGGATCGTGAACACTCCCGCCCATGTCGACGCAGCCGTGCGCGCGATCGCGGCGCTCTAGCGCGCGAGGTGGAGGCGCCCGCCGATCGCCTTCCGCTCGGCGGGGAGGTAGAAGCCCAGGGGGAAGAGCGCAAGCGGGTAGACGAGCGCGAGCGGCAGGGCGAGGGCGAGCCCCCCGCCGGCCAGCTTTCCGATCGCGACGAGTGCGATCCCCGTTGCGGCGGCTGTGACGACGCGGCGCCACTGATACGGCACCGCGTAGATCCGTTGCGACCACCAGACCATTCCGACGAACATCGTCGCGTAGGCCGCGATGGTGGCGATCGCCGCGCCCATCATGCCGTAGGGCGGAATCAGCAGGAGGTTCAGCGCGATGTTCACCGCCGCCGCCGCTCCCGTCACGACCCAGTTGAACTGCGTCCGCTTTGCGCGACCCACGCCGATCGCGACGACGATGTACCCGGCGAACGCCACCGTCGAGAAGGCGAGCGGGCCTACGACACGAGACGACTCGGCGAACGCAGGCGCGGCGATCCAATCGACGATCCACGGTGAGAGGAGTGCAAGGCCGGTTGCGACCCAGGTCGTCACGAGCACCACGTAGGTGAGCACGAACGCGTACGTGCGGCGTGCTTCGCGGTCGTCGTCGATCGAGTACGCGAAGGCGGGCCACGCGAGGCGGAAGGCGGTCAGCAGGAGCACCATCGCCGATGCGATCCGCACACCGACCGAGTAGAGGCCCACCTCCGTCGTGTCCGCGAGGCGCACGAGGAAGAGCCGGTCCGAGAAGTTCGTTACCCAGAGGAAGAGCGCCGTCGGCACGAGCGGGATCCCGAAGCGATTCATCTCGCGTAGCAGGCTGCGGTCGAACTGAAGGCCGAGCTGCTCTCGGCGGTAGCCGATCAGTACGGCATAGACGAGCAGCGTTCCCGTGAAGTTGCCGACGATGACGCCGATCGGGCCCTTGTCGAGCGCGACGACGAGGAGCAGCGTCGCGCCCACCGTCAGGAAGATGTTCACGAGGCTTGCGGAGACGAACGCAACCGAGCGCTCCTCGACCCGGAAGAGCGACGTCAGCTGCTCGTAGTTCATCCCCGCCCAGAGGCCGACGAATGCGGCCATCACGAGCTCCGAGTCATCCGGCGAGCCGAAGAGCGCGTCGGCGATCGGCGCTGCGAGCAGAAGTCCACCGACGAGCCCGGCGGTGGCCATCGCCATCGTGAACCAGAAGGACGTCCGCAGGACGAGTCGCCGCGCTTCCGGCTCCGGCGAGTCGAAGTAGAAGCGGAAGAACGCGCTGTGGATTCCCATGCGCAGGGCGATGCCGATCACCGTGGTCAGCGCGATGAGCGTCTCGACCTTCCCGTAGTCGGACGGCGAGAGGTAGCGCGTGTAGAGCGGAAGCAGGAGGACGGCGAGGATGCGCGAGACGAGCCCGCCGAGCCCGTAGATGGCCGAGTGCTTGCCGAGCCGCTTCAGCTGTGGGCCTAGGGCCACTAGAGCCGAGAGTAGAGAGCGAGCAGGCGGTCGGCGACGCGCTCGAGGTCGTGCACCCGTTCCACGTATCGGCGCGACTCGGTGCCGATTCGCCTTCGCTCGGAGGCCGATGCGACGAGCGGCTCGAGCCGCGCTCGCAGGTCGTCCTTCGTCGCGCGGACAATCGGCACACGCGTGCCGAGCTCTCTCTCGGTCCGCTCGACGGCCTCGTCGTGTAGGAGCGTGACGACCGGCTTGCCGAGCGCCATGCACTCGATCGCGAAGAGCCCGTACCAGCCGGCGTTCAACTGGTCG
>JAIBJO010000021.1 GCA_020029615.1 Actinomycetota bacterium | reverse complement strand
GTCTGGTCTACACCCTGGCACGAAGAGCGCGCGCTTCCCGCGCTGAGGGCGCTGCTCGAGCTCCCGTTCGAGTACGTGATCATCTCCCACGGCGAGCCGGTGCACGACCGAGCCGCCTACGAGCGTGCACTCGGGCGGCCCCCTGGGGTGGCTGACGCGATCCCTCTCGCTTTCTCGACGGCGCCTATTGCGCCTTGACGGCGGAGATGAGCTTCAGGATTGACTCCTTCGCGTCTCCGAAGAGCATCGTCGTCTTCGAGTCGAGGTAGAGCTCGTTGTCGATCCCTGCGAAGCCGGGGTTCATCGAGCGCTTCAGGACGACGATGCTCGCTGCCTTGTCCACGTCCAGGATCGGCATCCCGTAGATCGGGCTGCCGGGATCGCTGCGGGCCGCAGGGTTGGTGACGTCGTTCGCGCCGATCACGAGCGCGACGTCCGTCTGCGCAAACTCCGGGTTGATCTCGTCCATCTCGGAAAGCTGCGTGTACGGCACGTTGGCCTCGGCCAGCAGGACGTTCATGTGACCGGGCATCCGTCCGGCGACCGGGTGGATCGCGTACCTGACGTCGACTCCGCGACCCTCGAGGATGTCCGCGAGCTGGCGGACGTCGTGCTGAGCCTGGGCGACCGCCATCCCGTAGCCCGGGACGACGATGACCTTGCGCGCGAACGAGAGCTGAACGGCGACGTCGTCGGGCGTCGTGGCCCTGACGGTGCGTCCGTCGTCCGCGCGGGCCGTGCCGGCGCCGGCCTGCACCTGTCCGAACGCGCCGAAGAGGACATTGGCGATCGAGCGATTCATCGCCTTGGCCATCAGCAGCGTCAGCAAGGTGCCTGCCGCGCCGACGAGCATCCCCGAGACGATCAGGACGGTCGAGTCGAGCACGAAGCCGGTGGCGGACGCCGCGATGCCCGTGAACGCGTTCAGGAGCGAGATGACGACGGGCATGTCCGCGCCGCCGATCGGGAGCACGAACATCACGCCGAAGAGCAGCGCCAGCGCGACGAGGGCCCACAGCACCCATTGCTCGTGCACACCTGCCACAGCGGCCATCCCGAGCCCCGTCGCGGCCAGGAGAACGAGGATGTTCACGACGTTCTGGCCGGGGAAGACGATCGGGCGTCCGCTCAGAAGCTCCTGCAGCTTCGCGAAGGCGATGATCGATCCCGCGAAGGAGATCGAGCCGATCAGCGCCGAGAGCACGATCGACGTCGTCGAGTCCCATGCAGGTCCGGCTTCGTTGTGCCATTCGGCCAGCGCGACGAGTGCTGCAGCGCCACCGCCCACCCCGTTGAAGATGGCCACCATCTGCGGCATCGCCGTCATCCGCACGTTTCGCGCCCCCACGACCCCGACGACCGTCCCGATCGTCGCGCCGACGGCAATCAGCGCCCAGTTGCCGATGCCCTCGAACAGGAGCGTCGTCGCGATTGCGACGAGCATTCCCGCACCTCCGACCCAGTTCCCCTTTCGAGCGTGCTTCGGCGACGAGAGGAACCGCAGCGCGATCACGAAGCAGACGATCGTGACGAGGTAGAGGAGGCCGACGACGTCCGGATCCGAGATCACGGGCCGTCTTTCTTCGGTTCGGGCCGACGCTTGAACATCCCGAGCATTCGGTCGGTGACGAACCAGCCGCCCACCACGTTCGCTGTCGCGAGCACCATCGCGATGAAGCCCACGATCTTCGTGAACGTGTCGTTTGCGTTTCCGAGCACAATGATCGCGCCCACGATCACGATGCCGTGGATGAAGTTCGCGCCCGACATCAGCGGGGTGTGGAGCATCGTCGGCACCTTGGAGATCACCTCGAACCCGAGGAACGCCGCGAGCACGAGGATGGTCAGCTCGATGACCAGGGGCAGGGGGGTCACTCGCCGCTCACCGGTCTCGTGACGCACGCGCCGGCGGTGATCTCGTCCTCCCAGTCGAGAACGAGCTCGCCGTCCGGGGCCAGATGAAGGAGCAGCGCGCTCACGTTGCGCGAGTAGAGCTGGCTCGAGTGGTACGCCATCAGCGACGGAAGGTTCGTGGTTCCGATCACCGTGACGCCGCCGAGCTCGACGACCTCGCCGGGTACGGTGGCCTCGCAGTTGCCGCCCGTCTCGGCGGCGAGGTCCACGATCACCGATCCAGGGCGCATACGTTCGACCGCGCTCGCCGGTATGAGCTTCGGGGCTGCGCGTCCGGGAACGGCCGCGGTGGTGATCACGACGTCGAACTCGGGGATCCGCTCCTCGAGCGCCGCCTGCTGCTGGGCCTGCTGCTCGGGCGTGAGCTCACGCGCGTACCCGCCTTCTGTCTCCTCGGTGCGCACGCCGAGGTCGAGGAAAGCCGCCCCGAGGCTCTCGACCTGCTCCTGAACGGTCGGCCTCACGTCGAACGCCGAGACGACGGCGCCGAGCCGCCTGGTCGTTGCGATCGCCTGCAGGCCGGCGACGCCGGCCCCGATGACGAGCGCGCGCACCGGGGCGATCGTGCCGGCGGCGGTCATCAGCATGGGAAAGAGGCGTGGGATCCGGTCGGCTGCCAGGATGACCGCCTTGTACCCCGAGACGGTCGCCTGTGACGACAGTGCGTCCATCGATTGTGCGCGCGTGATGCGGGGGATCGACTCCATGGCGAAGGCGACGATCTCCCGCTGGCGCAGCCGGGCGAGGCCCTCCGAATCGGTCAGCGGATCGAGGAATCCGATGAGCACGGTTCCGGGCGACATGGCCTCGACCTCGGAGGGCGAGGGGCGCGCGACGCGCGCGATGCAGTCTGCACCGGAGGCCAGCGCGGCCCCGTCGACGAGCTCCGCGCCGGCATCGGCGTACGCCTCGTCCGGGAACCCGGCCGCGTTCCCCGCTGCTCGCTCGATACTCACGTCGAAGCCTGTAGCGCGAAGCTTCGAGACGGTCTCCGGGACGAGCGCCACGCGGCGCTCGCCTGGAGCCGTCTCCCTCGGAACCGCGACTCGCATGACGGGCGCGAACTCTACGGAAGACGCGAAGCGTCTTGTCCGCGAAGCGGACCAGTGGAGGGGGTCTGGGGGAACCGGGAGGTTCCCCCAGCATGCTCCGCAACTTCAGCGCAAGCCCGTCACAGCGACGACCAGACGTCGAGCTTGGTCTTCGTGCGCCGGATCACCTCGTCGGTGAACGCCTTCGTCCCGTGGTGGCCCGCGAGGTCGGCGGTGCGCACCCCTTCGGCGACGGCCTCGAGGCAGGCCTCGCGAATCGCCCTGCCTGCGGTCTGGCAGCCCTCCTCGTCGGCGTGCGAGAGGAGCACGGCGCCCGCGAGGATCATCGCCATCGGGTTCGCGACATCCTTCCCCTGTAGTGCCGGCGCCGTCCCGTGCGCTGCCTCCGCCATGAGCGCATTAGGGACGTAGTCGTCTCCGAAGGCCACGAGGAGCGACTCCGAGCCTGCGATCGAGCCGAAGAGGGGCAGCACGAGGTCGGAGAGGATGTCCCCGTCGCGGTTCAGCGCGGGAATGACCATCGGCGCGCCGCTCGACGAGATCAAGAGGGCAAAGGTCGCGTCGATGAGCTGCGGCTCGTAGGGCACGTCCGGATGGCGGAGCGCCGCCTCGTCCATCTCCTCCTTGAGCATCCCCTCGTAGATCGGGCTCACCGTGTACTTCGGGCCGCCGAACACCTTGGCGCCGAGGCGCTCGGCTTGCCGGAACGAGAACTCAGCCACGGCATGACAGATCCGGCGCTCGATCCGCTCCGTGCGCAGTGCGACCTCGTCGTCACCCTCGCCTTCGCGCCACTCCTTCGCGCCGTACGCGTCTCCCACCGCCATCCGCACCACCGAGATGGGCGCGTGGACGCCTCCCAGCGGGACGACACCGGGGATCCGGCGCCCCGTCCGCACGATCACCTTTCCGCCGATCTCTTCTCGCAGGATGCGGTTCGGGGAGCCGACGTCGCCGGCGGTCTCGGGTGTGACGGTCGCCGCCTTGAGGCCGAATCCATGCTCGCGGATCGCCGTTGCCGCCTCGTAGACCACGCCGTTGCCCGTCGCGCGCCTGTTCTCGAGCGACAGATCGAATCGCGGAAAGGCGAGCTCGACGCCGATGACGTCTGCGGACAGCGTTCGCAAAGCCTCCTCGAGGAGCTCCTGCCCGGTCTGGTCCCCTTCGAGAACGACGATGCTCAGCACGGTGTGATCCTACTGCGCCATCTCGTTCGAAAAACCGACGCAACGCTTTTCACTTGTCTTTCTCAGCTCCTTTTTCTAGTCTGTGCGCTCGCCGCAAACCGAGCCCGAGGAGAGATACATGGCCAGAAAGACGATTCTCGTATGTGACAAGTGCAGCAGCGAAGTCCCCGAAGGAAGGGGCGCCGTGATGCGCCTCAATTACACGGATGCCCGGCGTGGTTCGAAGCAGGCGGATCTCTGCGACGACTGCGCGGGAGGAATGCCGGGCCGCGCCGTGGCCCGACGGGGCCGGCGGCCCAAGTCCGTCGCGTAGCAAGGGCGCCACCGGGGCCGGCCCCCAGGACGTGTCAGGGTAGACGCCCGTACGGGTTGTCCGCGAGCTGCGGGCGGTCGACGTCTGTCCACGACTGCCTCTTCCGGACGTGTCCCGGGGTCTGACCCCTCGAGTCGGCCCATCGCGCCGACGGCAATCAAGTTCGCCGCACTTTGCGCAGAGTGGTCGGGCGCGTACGAAAGCCCGCCGAAACCCGGGACTACGATGGACCAATGGGCCTCGCGCTCGTCGTCGGCCCGGCACACGCCGGCAAGGTGGCGCTGCTCCTCGAGCGGTACCTCGACGTGCTCGCGCGCGATCCGTGGCTCGTCGTTCCCAATCGCTCGGACATCGATCGTGTCGAGCGCGACCTGATCAGACGCCGACCGGCCCTGCTCGCCGGGCACGTCGGGACGTTCGACGACCTCTTCGAGCACGTCGCCGGCAGCCCGAACGGACGAGAGCGTGCCTCCGATGCCCAGCGCGCGCTCACCGTGCGCCGCGCGATCGGCTCCGCCGACCTCGAAGAGCTCGGTTCCTCCGCTTCGACACGAGGATTCGCCGACACGCTTCTCGCCGCGCTCGGCGAGCTCGACGCCTCACTGGTCGATCCGGACGAGCTCGAGGGCGACCTCGCTCGACTCGTGCGCGCCTACCACGTCGAGCTCGAGCGGATGGGCCTTCGCGATCGCCATGGGCTCCGGCGTGCCGCCGTGGAGCGGCTTCGGCGCGTTTTCGACGCGTGGCATGGTGAGCCCGTCTTCGCATATGGCTTCGAGGATCTGACTGCCGCCGAGTGGGGTTTGCTCGAGGCGCTGGCCGGCCGGACCGAGGTGACTGTCTCCATCCCCTACGAGCCGGGACGTGCGGCCTTCGCCGCCCTCGAGCGGACCGTCGAGGATCTCGCGCGGCTCGCCGAGGCGACGATCGAGGAGCTCCCTCGGAGCAGTGACCGCGGCGCGCCAGGCCCTCTGCTCCATGTCGAGAAGGAGCTCTTCTCGGACGCTCCGAGCATGGGCCCGGCACCGGACGGATCCCTGCGTTTTCTCGAGGGCGCCGGGACCCGGGGGACGTCGGAGCTGCTCGCGAGCGAGCTGGTGAGCATCCTCAGGGCGGGGACGGAGCCCGATCGGGTCGGCCTCGTCCTGGACTCCGCTGAACGGTGGCGTGCGCCGCTCGGAACCGCCCTCGACCGTCTCGGCGTCCCGCACATCTTCGAGCAACCGTGCCGCTTCGTCGAGACGGCGCTCGGCGGCGCCCTCGTTGCGCTGCTTCGCTTCGGGTGGCTCGACGGCGGCCGCGGTGACCTCTTCGCGTTTCTCCGCTCACCGTACTCGGGGCTCGAGCGGCGATCCGTCGACTTCGTCGAAGGTCGCCTGCGCGGGCGCGCGATCAGCGATCCTGGCCGCGTCGAGGAGGAGGCCGAGCGTGTTCGGGGCGCCGCGGTCCCTGCCCTCGTCGAGCTGCGGGGGGCCGACGATCCCGTCCTCGGGTTGCGTGCTCTCCTCGTGACGATGGTGCGGAATGCGTGGGGGGTCGTGTCTCCTCCCGTCTCGGACGATGCCCGCAGCGATACGAGGGCGTACCGCGCCGCGGAGCGCATCCTCGACGACCTCGTGACCTTCGTCGCGCGTGACGGACGGCCGGTCTCCCGGGAGGAGGTCGTGGCTGCGCTCGAACGCGCGATAGTGAGGCCTTCGACGAGCGGAGAGCGGGGGCGCGTGGCGATCATCGACTACGAGCGCGCACGCACGCGAACGTTCGACGTGGTCTTCCTCCTCGGGCTCGAAGAAGGTGCGTTCCCGCGACGCGCCAGGCCGTCGCCGCTCCTGGACGACGACGCTCGTCAGGCTCTGGGAGGGAGGCTCGAGCGGACCGACGCGGTCGCCCGCGACCGCTACCTCTTCTACACCGCCTGCAGCCGGGCCACGAAGCGCCTCGTTCTCGTCCGTGAGGCCGCGAGCGACGAGGGCATGCCCCGCGAGCCCAGCCCGTTCTGGGACGACGTCGCGTCGCTCTTCGACGAGGGGGAGGTGATACGCGCCACCCGGCGGCGGCCGCTCTCCGCGCTCATCTGGCCGATCGAGTCGGCGCCCAGCGAGCGAGAGCGTGTGCGGGCAGTCGCTCGCCTTTCCGTCGAAGATCCTGCCGGTGCGACCGCTCTCGCCGACGCAAACGGCTGGTCGCGCAGGCTCGAGCGCGCGCGACAGGCGTTCGACCGCTCGACGTCGCTTCGGAGCCCAGCCGTCCTCGGGACCCTAGGAGGGCGCACGATGTTCTCGGCGACGGAGCTCGAGCGCTTCGCCGACTGCTCGTCAGCCTGGCTCGTCGAGCGCGTGATCGACCCCAAGCGGATCGACGCAGAGCCGGATCCCCTCCTGCGCGGGCAGGTGGCGCACACGGCGCTGAACCGGTTCTACGCGTCGCTTCCGCGCGAGCTCGACGCCGAACGGGTGACCCCGGAGAATCTCGATGCAGCCCTCGAATTGCTTCGCCGCTGTCTCGACGACGCGCTAGCCTCGGGCGTCCGGCTCGATCTCACCGGGCTCCAGGAGGCCGAGCTCCGTCATACGTTGCTCGCCGATCTCGAAGGGTTCATGCGCGACGAGGCTCAGTCGGAGATGGCCTTCGTTCCGCGCAGGCTCGAGGTCGCCTTCGGCTCGGATCGCGCCGCGCCGGAGCTCCAGCGCGGTTTGCAGCTGGGCGAGGACACGTGGCTCTCGGGGAAGATCGACCGGATCGACGTCGATCCGTTCTCGGCGAGAGGGATCGTGCAGGACTACAAGTCCGGCAAGGGCGCCCACTCCGCGCGGGACATCGATCGGGAGATGCGGCTGCAGATACCGCTCTACGTCCTCGCCCTCCGCGATCTCGTCGGCATCGAGCCTCTCGGCGGCGTGTACCGGGCGCTCGCAGGACGCCGGCTCACCCGCGGCATGCTGCGCGAGAGTGCGCGCGAGGACCTTCCCGGATTCGCGAGGGACGACTACCTCGACGAGGAGACGTTCTGGGCGCAGGTGGAGTCAGCACGCGAGCGTGCGGCGACGAACGCCGAGCGAATCCGCGCCGGTGACGTGCGACACGACCCGAAGGGAGACGGCTGCCCTTCGTGGTGCGACCTGTGGCCGATGTGCCGCGTGGAGCGCGCATGACCGTCGTCGAGGTCGTCGCCCCGCTGAACGACGAGCAGCTCGAGGCGGTCGAAGCGCCGGGCTCCGTCTTCGTCTCGGCGGGCGCCGGAACTGGGAAGACGTCGGTCCTCGTCGAACGGTACGTGCGCTCCGTCTGCGATCGCGGGATCGACGTCGAGTCGATCCTCGTCCTCACCTACACGAGGAAGGCCGCCGGCGAGCTCCGCAGCCGGATCCGCGCGGCCCTGCGTGGCCGCGGCCGACCCGGTCTCGCTCGTGAGCTCGACGGCGCCTGGATCTCCACGATCCACGGCTTCTGCAACCGGCTCTTGCGGACCTACCCGTTCGCCGTCGGCCTCGATCCCCGGTTCCGGGAGCTCGAAGACGCGGGGGCGGCGGTCCTACGAGGCGAGGCGTTCGAGCGTGCCCTCGACGCGTTCTGCTCGACGGGCGATCCCGAGCGCCTCCGGCTCCTCGCGACGTATCGCGCGGATGGTCTCCGCCGGATGCTTACTGGCGTGTACGAGACACTGCGCTCGGCCGGGCGCGAGCTCGTGCTCGAGCTCGGGGAGCGCCCAGGTCTCGAAGATGCGATCGAGAGGCTCCGAAAGGAGGCGGAGTCGCTGTCAGCCGACGAGTCGGCGACGCCGACACAGCGCCGGAACTCCGGCGAAGTGCTCCGAGTCGTGACGCCGGGGTCGCTCCCCGAGCGGCTCGTCGACCTGTCGGCATTCCAGTGCAAGGGCGCGAGAGCAGCGTCGTTCGAGCTGGCGCGAAAGGCCGCCGAGCGTGCCGGTCTCGAGGAGCTGGCTGCACACGACCGGGAGCTCCTGCAGGAGCTGCTCGAGCGATTCGCCGAAGAGTATTCGGCCGCCAAGCGCCGCGAGTCCGCAGTCGACTTCGAGGATCTCCAGTTGGGCGCACGCGATCTGCTGCGGGATCACCCGGAGATCCGTGACGCGTTGCAGCTTCGCTTCCGGCTCGTCATGGTCGACGAGTTCCAGGACACGAACCGGCTGCAGTGCGAGCTGATCGACCTCGTTGCGCACCCCGACGCGACGGACGTGTTCACGGTCGGGGACGAGTTTCAGTCCATCTACGGGTTCCGTCATGCCGACGTCGACGTCTTCCGCGAGCGCCGCGCCGAGGCGGCCAACCTGCTCGCGCTGCGGAGCAACTACCGCTCGCGCCCTCAGGTGCTCGCGGCAGTCAACTACCTCTTCGCGGACGCGTTCGGGGAGGAATACCAGCCGCTTGCGGCGTCGGCGGAGTTCGCCGACCCGGTCTTCGGCCATCCCGTCGAGCTGCTCGTCACCGACAAGGCCAGCTATCGCGACACCGGCGAGCATTGGCGCACCGGCGAGGCGCGCGCGATCGCGGCGCGGGTGCGCGAGCTCGTCGACACGGGTGCGGCCACGGCGGGCGAGATCGTCGTCCTGTTCGCAGCCGGGACCGACGCCGAACGCTACGAGGAGGCTCTGCGAGTCGAGGGGCTCCCGACGTATCGAGCGACGGGGCGCGGGTACTTCGGCCAGCAACAGGTGACCGATCTCCTCGCCTACCTGCGCCTCGTCCACAACCGCTACGACGACGTCGCGCTGACCACCGTGCTGGCGTCGCCGTTCGTCGGCGTGGCCAACGACGCGCTCGTGCTGCTCCGTCGCAATGCCACCCGGCGACCGCTCTTCACCGCGCTCGAGCGCGGCGTCCCGGAGAATCTCTCGGCGGGGGACGAGCGGCTCCTGCGCGCGTTCCTCCAACGGTACGAACGGCTCGTGCGAGCATCGACGCGCATCGGCCTCGAGGCGCTCTGCGACCGGATCCTCGCCGATCACGACTACGACCTCGCCGTGCTGGCCCGCTGGGACGGCTCGCGGCGGTTCGCAAACCTCCTGAAGCTCGGTCGCCTCGCTCGGGGCTACGAGGCGATTCGTGGTGCCGACGTGGCGGGATTCGTCCGCTTCGTGCGCGATCAGGAGGCGCTGGGAGCCAAGGAGCTCGAGGCCGTCGCCGAGGAGGAGGGCGCGGGCGCGGTGCGGCTGTTGACGATTCACGGCGCGAAGGGCCTCGAGTTCAAGGTCGTGATCGTCGCGGACGCCGGCCGGGACGCCGGCGGGCCGCGGGGTGCCGACGAGATCGTCGCGCTCTCGGACGGGCGCTTCGGCTTCCGCATGGTTCACCCGACGCGTGGCGAGCGGAAGCCGGTCTTCGACTACGACGACGTTCGGGACGCCGCGAAGGAGCGCGACCAGGCCGAGCGCCTTCGCCTCTACTACGTCGCGATGACGCGGGCGATCGACCGCCTGATCGTCTCCGGTGCGATCGACCCGGATCGGGCTGCGGACCGCGAGACGCCGATCGGCTGGGTGCTCGAACGGCTGGACGCGCACGATGCGGTGAGTGCTGCGGGGGAGGTGCCGCGCGAGCTCACGCGAGGCGACGCGCGCTTCGTCGTGACGGTCGATCGCCATACGACGGCGCCGGTACAGCCTTCCCACGAGGAAGTCGAGGAGATCGGCCAGCTCCTGCTCTTCGACGAGCTTCCCACCGGCGCGGCTCGAGCCGGGGTCCAGCTTCCGGCGCTGGCGGAGATCGCGCAGCCGCCACTCCACGACGTGCGCCGTCTCTCCTACAGCGCGCTCGCCCTGTTCGATCGCTGCTCGTACCGGTACTTCGCGGAGCGCGTACTCGGGCTCGCGCCGCGTGCCCCGGGTGGAGTGGGGCCCGAAGGTGAGCGGCGCCTAGCGGCGACGGAGCTCGGGGACGCCGTCCATCGACTGCTCGAGCTCGTCCCGCTCGATCGCCCCGTACCACCGGAGCGCGAGGTTCTCGACGCGACCGTTCGAGACTGGTATCCGGCCGTGAGCGAGCCTGAGCTCGACCGCGTCTCCGCCATGGTCGACGCGTACTGCGCGTCCGACCTCGCACAGCGAATCGCAGGGCTCGAGGGCGCTCGCCCCGAGCGCCCGTTTGCCTTCGAGCACGACGGCGTCCTCCTGCGGGGGCGACTGGACGTCCTCTGGCGACAGGGTGAGCGGGCGCTCGTCGTCGACTATAAGTCGAATGCGCTCGAAGGCGCGGACCCGGCGGACATCGTCCAGGCGGAGTATCGGCTGCAGCGCCTCGTGTACGCGCTGGCGTGCCTGCGCGACGGCGTCACCGAAGCCGAGATCGCCTACCAGTTCCTCGAGCGACCGGACGACGTGGTCACGGCGACGTTCTCGCCCACGGATGTGCCCGAGCTCGAGGCAGAGCTCTCGTCGGCGATCGCTCGCATTCGGGAAGGAGTGTTCGAGCCGACTCCGAGCGACTTCGTGTGCTCGGACTGCCCTGCGCTCGACCTCCTCTGCGCGGGGCCGCGCCTTGCGTCCGGTCGCTAACCTCGCGCGGTGCGGGTCGCTGCGCTGAGTGACATCCACGGGAACCTTCCTGCACTCGAGGCCGTGCTCGCGGAGATCGAAGGCGAGGACTTCGATGCGATCGTCGTCGCCGGCGACACCGTCGCCGGGCCGTGGCCCGTCGAGGTGTTCGACGCAGTCGTCCGGCTCGACGCCGTGAT
Organism: Actinomycetota bacterium; assembly: GCA_020029615.1. Classification (GTDB taxonomy): domain Bacteria; phylum Actinomycetota; class Thermoleophilia; order Gaiellales; family Gaiellaceae; genus GMQP-bins7. The sequence continues at coordinate 13,649 of JAIBJO010000021.1, read as the reverse complement.
CGTCGGCGGCAACGCCGATCGCGCCGTTCTCGAGCGAGAGGAAGGATTCGGACCCGGTCATGCCTGGTGTGCAGACCGGCTCGACGCGGCGCGTCTGGAGAGCATTGCGGCCTGGCCGCTGACGCACGAGCTCGACATAGACGGGCTCGGCCACGTGCTCGTCTGCCACTCGACGCCGGAGTCGGACATGCCGATCTACACGCGGATCACGCCCGACACGGAGGTCGTCGATCTCTTTGCCGAGGTCGCGGCGGACGTGGTCGTCTGCGGGCACACGCACATGCAGTACGACCGCCTGCTCTCCACGGGCCTGCGGATCGTGAATCCGGGAAGCATCGGGATGCCGTACGAAGGCGCGCCAGGGGCGTACTGGGCTGTGCTCGGGCCGGATGTGGAGATGCGACGAACGGAGTACGACACGGCGGCGGCGGCGGAAGCGATCGGTGCGCTCGGAGCGCCGGCCGAGCAGCAGGTGGAGATGCTCCTGGAGCCGCCGGATCCCGTCGAGACGACCGAGTACTTCGAGTCGCTCCGTGGCTCGTAGCTACGTCCGCGAGGCTCGGCGGCGCGGTCTCGGGCGCCGGCGCGAGCGGATCGGTCGCATCGTCGAGCGCCTCGCGGCCGAGCATGCCGACGCCGAGATCGCGCTGCGCTTCCGCACCGACCTCGAGCTCCTCGTCTCGGTGATGCTCTCCGCCCAGACGACCGACGTGAACGTGAACCGCGTCACACCGGCCCTCTTCCGGAGGTACCGCGCGCCGGAGGACTACCTGGCCGTTCCGGTGGATGTGCTGGAGCGCGACATCTACGCGACGGGATTCTTCAGGCAGAAGGCGAAGGCGATTCGGGGCACGATGCGAGTTCTCATCGAGGATTTCGACGGACGGGTCCCGCGACGAATCGAGGAGCTCGTCACGCTTCCCGGTGTCGCCCGCAAGACCGCGAACGTCGTCGCTGCCGAGCTAGGACACGCACAGGGGATCGTCGTCGACACGCACGTCCGCCGGCTCACGCAGCGTCTCGGCCTGACGCGCAACGACGATCCGGTCAAGATCGAGCGTGACCTCCAGCGCGTTGTCCCGCGCGCCGACTGGGCGCGGTTCCCTCATCTCCTGATCTGGCACGGCCGCCGCGTCTGCGACGCGCGCAAGCCGCGCTGCGAGGAGTGCGTGCTCGAGGATCTCTGCCCGTCCTCGCGAGCCGTGACCTAGATCCACCGGCGCCAGCGGAAGAGGGCGAGCTGCACGATCGTGGACGCGACGATGAGGCCGGAGGAGACCGCGAGCGACCAGTACGCCTCGTCGAACGCAGATCCGAAGTTCTGGCCGTAGAAGCCGACGACGAGCGAGGGTACGAGCACGAGTGAGGCGATCACGGTCAGCTTCTTTCCGACCTCGTTCTGATTCTCCGCGACCTTCGACTGGAGATGGTCACGCACACCGGAGAGAAGGTCGCGTGCCACATCGAGCTCTTCCGTGACACGGACGAGCGTGTCGTAGGTGTCTCCGAAGAGCCGCTCGACGTCTGCTGGAAAGAGCGCATGGTCGCCTACGTCGACACGGCCATCGAGAACTCTGCGCAGTGCGCCTCTCGTCGCCGACACGGTCCGACGACGATGCAAGAGCTCGTGTCGAAGGTCCGACAGGCGCAGCCGGACGACGCTCGGTCGCAGCTCGTCGATGCGGTCTTCGAGTGCGTCGATCTCGGCGAAGATCGCGTCGAGCAGGTCGAGGTAGGTATCCGCGACGTCATCGACGAGCCGATGGAACAAGACGCCGACGGGTGCGTCGTCAGCTGCGGCCTCTAGTACCGACGCATCGTAAGCGGGGCCCCGGGGCGGGGTCTTGCGCACCGTGACGAGCCGCTGCGGGGTTGCCACGATGCAGATCTCCTGATGCGAGACCTCGTGCCCGTCGGCGAGAGGCAGCATCGCAACGAGGACACCGAACACATAGGAGCCATGACTCTCGAGAAGAGGGCGAGGATCGCGTTCGGTGCTCGGAGCTCCCACCGCCTCGACGACGGCGGGATCGACGTGAACGGGGAGCGCCGCCAGGACCTCCTCTTGGGTCGGATCGACCATGTCCAGCCAACGTGTCGCCACTGCTCGCGAGGGTAGCGCGGGCCGCGGTCGGTGCCCCGCGAGGCGCTTTGCGGCGAGGTGCGCAGCTGAAGCACGGCGAGGCGCTTCAGCGTCTCACCTGCCGTTCGGGGCCCAAGAAACACGGCGGGCTGCGCAGCCGAAGCTACCCACCAGTGAGCGGCCGGCAGTCGCCTTTACGCAGGTGCGGCGGTGACTTCTGGTTGGTGGCGCTGCTCTTCGAGCCAGCGCTGCGCGTCGAGTGCTGCCATCGTCCCGGAGCCCGCGGCGGTGACAGCCTGGCGGTACGTGTGGTCCTGCACGTCTCCGGCCGCGAAGACGCCTTCGACGTTCGTTCGCGTCGAGCGAGGCTCGGTGACGAGGTACCCCTGGTCGTCGTGATCGAGCCAGTCGAGGAACAGCGCGGTCGTCGGATCGTGGCCGATCGCGACGAACAGCCCGTCGGCCTCGATCTCCCGGGCGTCGCCGGTGACCGTGTCGCGCAGCCTGATCCCCGTGACGTGCCCGTCACCCTCGCCGAGCACCTCCTCGACGACGGCGTTGAGAACGAACTCGATCTTCTCGTTGGAACGTGCCCGGTCGACCATGATCGGCGACGCGCGGAACTCGTCGCGCCGGTGCACGATCACGACCTTGCGCGCGAAGCGCGCGAGGAAGGTCGCCTCCTCCATCGCGGAGTCTCCTCCGCCGGCCACGACGACGACCTTGTCGCGGAAGAAAGCTCCGTCGCACGTGGCGCAGTACGAGACACCGCGACCCTGGAGCGTACGCTCCGAGTCCAATCCGAGTTGTCTCGCGCTCGCCCCCGTCGCGACGATCACGGCGTCCGCGCGGTACTCGTCGTTCCCGACGTAGACGCGAAAGGGCCGCTCGGAGAAGTCGACGCCGGTCACGTCGTCCGTGAGGAACTCCGCTCCGAAGCGCTCGGCCTGACGACGGAAGTCGGTCATCATCGCCGGCCCGAGCACCCCGTCGGCGTAACCGGGATAGTTCTCGACGTCGCTCGTGATCATCAGCTGGCCGCCCCAGTTGAACCCCTCGATCACGAGCGGGCTCAGGTTCGCGCGCGCGCTGTACAGCGCTGCCGTGTATCCAGCCGGACCGCCCCCGATGATGATCACGTCGCGAACGTCGCTCAAGAGTCGACTCCTCTCGTACGTCAGCCCCGCATAGCGGGGCACGTCGTCTTCAACGATGGCGGGCTTTTGTCTGTTCCCACGGGCCTGCTCAGGCGGCGTCGGCGTCGCCTGCCAGGATTGCGAGCGGAGTCCGTTCGACGAGCTCGGGGGCTGTCAGAGGCCGCGCAGTCCGATCCACGGGCGCGGGGGCGTCCAGCTCACCGCCGATGCCGTGCTCCTCGAGCTTTCGAGCGGTGACGAGCACGCGAGTCTCGAGCGACCCGACCGCGTCGTTGTAGGCGGTGACCGTGCCGTTGAGACTGCGACCGAGCTTCGCGAAGTGGTCGCCGACCTTGCCGATGCGCTCGTACAGCTCGCGCCCGAGCGCATGTACCTCCCGGGCGCTCTCCGCGACGGTCTCCTGCTGCCAGGTCGCGGCGACGGTCCGAAGCAGCGCGACGAGCGTGCTCGGCGATGCGAGGATCACGTTCGCGCTCCACGCATCCTCCGCCAGCGCCGAGTCGTGCTCGTGAGCAGCGCGGAGATACGACTCGTCCGGCAGGAACATGACCACGAAGTCGGGCGACGGCTCGAACTGGCGCCAGTACTGCTTGGCCGCGAGCTTCGTGACGTGGTCGCGTACCTGGCGTGCGTGGTCGGCGAGGTGTCGCATGCGGGCGTCCTCGTCGGAGGTCCCGAAGGCGTCGAGATAGGCCGCGAGCGGCGCCTTCGCGTCGACGACCACGTGCTTCCCGCCGGGAATCCGGACGACGAGATCGGGCCGCAGCGTCCGCTCTTCGTCGGACGTCGTCGCCTGCCGAACGTAGTCGCAGTGCTCCATCATTCCGGCCTGCTCGACGACGTTGCGCAGCTGCACCTCGCCCCAGCGCCCGCGAACGTGCGGTGCACGGAGTGCGTTCGCGAGGTTGCCGGTCGTCTCGGACAGCGTGGTCACCTGTGTGCGCAGGGCGCCGTACGCCTCCTGGCGGATTCGCTCGACCCCCTGGAGTTGCTGGTCCATTCGCTCCAGCGAGTCCTTGAGAGGCCGCACATACCCGGACAGGCGCGCGTCCGCGAGCTCGAGGAAGCGCGTGCTGTTCGCATCGAGCGCCTCCGACGAGAGCGTCTTGATCGCGGCCGCGAGCCGGTCGTCGACGACGGCCCTCTCCGCGGCGAGCTCGGCGCTCGTTCCCGCGAGGGCTCGCTCGAGCTCGATCACCTCGTCGATGCGTCGTCGGCGCTCGCTCAGCGCGGGGCGCAGCGCGACGAAGGCACCGATCGCGCCGAGGGTGATGCCGGTCAGAAGAGCGAGGATCACCATGGGTCGACAAACGCTAATCAGGCGTGCGGACGGCACCGCTTACGCAACAAGGGCGCAAAGGAGTGGCTGCTACATTCGCCCGCGGAATGGCGGAGAAGCCTCGAGTCAGGGCGCCCAAGCAGCGGAAGACCGTTGAGTCGCGCGCGCCCGGAAGGAACCGGCGCGTGGTCCTCGCAGTCGCGGCCGCGGGTCTCGTGGCGGTGGGAATCTTCGCCGTCGTCGCGTTGGCCGGAATCGGTGGCAGCACCGACGCGCGCGCCGCCCTGACCAAGGCCGGCTGCACGCTCAAGGTCGCGCCGGGCGGGCCGGCGTCACACTCGATCCAGGATCCCGGGGGCTCGTCCGCGGCCTGGAACACCGACCCGCCGACCAGCGGGCCTCACTACGGAACGGCAGCGATCTTCGGTGAGTACGACGAACCGCTCGAGCAGGCGCGCGTCATCCACGACCTCGAGCACGGCGGTGTCTTCATCCAGTACGGCAGCGACGTTCCCGACTCGACGGTGAGGGAGCTCGAGGCTTTCTGGAACGACCACAAGCCGGGCACGATCATGGCGCCGTATCCGAAGCTCGGGGACAAGATCGCGATCGGCGCCTGGGTCTTCACGCCCGAGGAGCTTGCGTCCGGAGAAAACGGCAACGGCTACCTGGCGAAGTGCACGACGTTCGACGACGCCGCGTTCAGCGCGTTCTTCGACGAGTTCCAGTTCCGCGGCAGCCACGGCAACGACCCGAGCGTCCTCCAGCCCGGTCACTGAGCTCGCACACGGGCGTACACTCGAGCCGCCGGGGTGGCGGAACGGGTGAGACGCGCCTGCCTTAAAAGCAGGTGTCCCTCAGGGGACGTGTGGGTTCGACTCCCACCCCCGGCACCTCGTGCGCTCGCGCTCGCACGCGTCGGTCAGCGCGAGACGAACTCGATCCAGTCGACGTACGTGTAGCGGTCCGTGTCTGGCCTGTCGCCCGCGAGCCAGGTCGGGAACCACGCGGTGACGTAGACGTTCATGGCCGCCCGAGTGACGCCGCTCGTCCACTGCTGCAGAAGCGTCCCGTCGACGAGGAATCGCACCGAGCCGGGCCGGTAGTCGATCGCGTACTCGTGGAAGCCCTCGCTGGCATCGAACGGCAGCACCACGGTGCGGGTGTTCGTCTGCCTCCCGCCCGAGTACGTCGTGAACATGACGCGACCGCTCGAGTCGTTGTAGACCTCGATGTCGATCTCGCGCTCGTAGTCGGGCGTGCCGTAAAGGTAGAAGGCCGTCAGCGAGCTCGGCGCGTTGGCGATCTTCATGCGGGCGCGGTACGAGCCGAAGCGATAGGCGGCCGCCGAGCGGAGCTCGCCGCCGTCGAGAGCCCCCGTGGGCAGCTTTACGGCGAGCTGACCGTTGGCCACGCTCACGTTCGCGGGCTCGACCCGCCCCTTGCCTGCTGCACGGCTGACCAGAACCCACCGACTGCCGTCGAGCGTCGTGAACTCGTCACGGAAGTCCAGTGTGCGGGCGGCGTCCACCGTGGACACGCACGCGGCGAGGACGATCGCGACCGACACGGCCAGCACCTGACGTCGCGAACCCCCCACGATCTCAGTATCACTCCCAACGCCGCGATGGTCTACGGCGCCGTCACATGACGCCCCGGCGGGCGCGAGAGGCGATCCAGGAAGCCAGATACACTCGGCCGGCCGTGGCGAGCCCGCCGGAAGCGCTTGCCCATGCCCAGCTCGAGTGGGATACGCCGCTCTACCGCATGGCGGTCGCGCAGTTCGACCAGGCGGTACCGGTCGCCGGAATCCCCGACGACATCGCCGAGCGACTTCGCTACCCGGAGCGCTCGACGATCGTCTCCATCCCGGTGCGAATGGACACCGGTCGTCGCGTCGTCTTCCCCGGATACCGGGTCCAGCACTCGAGCATCATCGGCCCGACGAAGGGCGGAATCCGCTACGACGCGAACGTGACCCTCGGCGAGTGCGCTGCGCTTGCGATGTGGATGACCTGGAAGTGCGCCCTCCTGCGCCTCCCGTACGGCGGCGCCAAGGGCGGGGTTCGCTGCGACCCGCGCTCGCTCTCGATCGGCGAGCTCGAGCGTCTGACACGGCGGTTTACGTCAGAGCTGCTCCCGGTCATCGGCCCGAAGGAGGACATCCCCGCGCCCGACATGGCGACGAACGAGCAGACGATGGCCTGGATGATGGACACGTACTCGATGCAGCGTGGCTTCGCGGTTCCGGAGATCGTCACCGGGAAGCCGATCTCGATCGGCGGCTCGGTCTTCCGGCACGAGGCGACGGGAGCGGGTGTCGTCATGGTCGCGAGCCGCGCCTGCGATCGGCTGGGCCTGTCGCTCGCGGAGCAGCGCTGCGTGGTTCAGGGGTTCGGCAACGTCGGCGGCATCGCCTCGCAGGAGCTCCACGACCGCGGCGCGAGCGTCACGGCGGTCTCGGACGTCTCCGGAGGGCTCCATTCAGAGGACGGGCTCGATATTCCGTCGCTCCTCGAGTACGTTCGCGAGCACGGGTCGCTCGAGGGCTGCGCCGCCGGCCGGCGGCTCACGAACGAGGAGCTGCTCGAGACCGAGTGCGACATCCTCGTTCTCGCGGCGCGCGAGGACCAGATCACCGAGGACAACGCGCCGCGGATCCACGCGCGCATGATCGTCGAGGGCGCGAACGGTCCGACCTCGCTCGAGGCGGACGGCGTGCTCTGGGAACGGGAGATCCCGGTGCTCCCGGACATCCTCACGAACGCCGGGGGCGTCACCGTCTCGTACTTCGAGTGGGTGCAGGACCTGGGCCGCATCTTCTGGACGCGCGACGAGATCCGCGCGAAGCTCGAGCTCATGCTCTCCGACGCATTCGATCGAGTGTGGGACCTCGCCGAGGAGCACACCGTCCCGCTGCGTACGGGCGCGCTCGTCGCGGGGATTCGCGAGGTCTCGGACGCGCTCGAGGCTCGGGGGATCTTCCCGTGAGTGTCGTGAGGGACGCGATGGTGTCCCATCCGGGACAGCTCCCCGCAGACGCGTCCGCGCGCGCTGCGGGGGAGCTCCTGCAGCGGCCGGAGGTGCGAGCCGTGTTCGTCACCGACGAAGAGAGGCTGATCGGAGTCGTCACACGGAAGACGCTCGTGCGCGAGGTCGTCGCGCGCGGGCTGGACCCGGAGACGACCCCCCTGGGCGGGATCGCCGAGCCTCCTCACCACACGATCGGGCCTGAGGTGGCGCTCGAGGATGCATTTCGCTTCCTGGAGGTCGAGGACGCGGAGCGGGTTCCGGTGGTCGACGAGCATCACCGCCTCATCGGCGTCCTCTCCCGCAGCGTCCTGCAGCGGCGCCTCGCCGAGGACGAGGAGGACGAGGACGACGAGGAGCCGCTCCCGCCTGCCGCGTAGACGCGCCGTAGGCTCGCTGCCAAGATCCGAGCATGCTTGTCTGCCCGTCGTGCGGCGAGGAGAATCCGGAGCGAGCGAGCTTCTGCCTCGCATGCGGCAGCGCGCTTGACACGCGAGCTCCCGTCGGTGAGGAGCGCAAGGTCGTCTCGGTGCTCTTCGTCGACCTCGTCGGCTTCACCGATCGGTCGGATCGAGCGGATCCCGAGGACGTCCGCGCGACACTCCGGCCCTACCACGAGCGGGTGAAGGCAGACATCGAGCGCTTCGGCGGGACGGTCGAGAAGTTCATCGGCGACGCCGTCATGGCCGTCTTCGGCGCCCCCGTCGCACACGAGGACGACGCGGAGCGGGCGGTTCGCGCGGCGCTGCGCATCCTCGACACGATCGAGGAGCTCCGCGAGGGCGGCCTCGAAATCGCCGTCCGCGCTGCCGTCACCACCGGCGAGACCGTCGTCTCGCTCGGTGCCCGGCCGGAGCGTGGAGAGGGGATCGTGGCCGGCGACGTGGTGAACACGGCGGCACGGCTCCAGTCGGCCGCGCCAGTCGGTTCGGTCATCGTGGACGAGACGACGATGCGGGCGACGGAGAGCGCGATCGCGTACGAGCAGAGCGCGAGCGTCGAGGCGAAGGGAAAGGCGGAGCCGATCGCGGCCTGGCGTGCTCTCCAGACGCGGAGCCGGGTCGGCCAGCCCGAGGCGGCGACGCGCACGCCGTTCGTCGGTCGCGAGCACGAGCGGACGCTCTTGCTCGGGACCTTCCTGCGGGCGGAGCGCGAGTCGTCCGTGCAGCTCGTCACGGTCGTCGGAGAGCCGGGTATCGGGAAGAGCCGGCTCGCGACCGAGCTGCGCGCGGCGCTCGACGATCGCCCTGACGTGGTGACGTGGAGGCACGGTCGCTGTCTCCCGTACGGCGAAGGGATCACGTTCTGGGCGCTCGGCGAGATCGTGAAGGCCGAGACGGGCATCCTCGAGTCCGACGACGCGACGGCTGCGCGCCGAAAGCTGGCGGACGCCGTCGCGCGCACGTTTTCGGATGCGGACGAGGCGACGTGGCTCGAGGCGCGTCTCGCGCCGCTCGTCGGCGCCGAGAGCGCCGGCGCCGGGGCGAGCCGCGAAGAGTCTTTCACCGCCTGGCGACGCTTCCTCGAGGAGATGGCCGCGAGGCGACCCACCGTGCTGGTGGTCGAGGACCTGCACTGGGCCGACGACGCGCTGCTCGACTTCCTCGACGACCTCCTCGACTGGAGCACTCCGGTGCCGTTGTTCCTGCTGTGCACGGCACGGCCCGAGCTCTTCGAGCGACGCCCGGCGTGGGGCGGAGGCAAGCGCAACGCGACGACGATCTCGCTGTCGCCGCTGACACGCGAGGACGCCGGTCGCCTTTTGCAGGCGCTCCTCGAGCGAAGCGTCCTCCCGGCCGAGACGCAGACGCTGCTCCTCGAGCGGGCCGGCGGGAATCCGCTGTATGCCGAGCAGTTCGCGCGGATGCTCGCCGAACGGGACGGCGTCGAGGACGTCGCAGTGCCTGAGACGGTGCACGCGCTCGTCGCCGCGCGGCTCGACACGCTGCGGCCGGAGCTGAAGGCGCTCTTGCACGACGCCGCCGTCGTCGGGCGCGTGTTCTGGACCGGTGCCGTGGCCGTCCTGGCGGGGCGCGAGCGCGACGAGGTACGGCGCGACCTGAACGAGCTCGCGCGCCGCGAGTTCGTCCGTCCCGTGCGCGTCTCCTCGATCGAGGGCGAGGACGAGCTCTCTTTCTGGCATGCGCTCGTGCGCGACGTGGCCTACCAGCAGATCCCTCGTGCACCCCGCGCCGAGAAGCACGTCGCGGCCGCTCGTTGGGTGGAGGAGGTGGCCGGCGAGCGGCTCGACGATCACGCCGGGATCCTCGTCCATCACTACGGCGAGGCGTTCGCGCTCACGCGAGCCGCGGGAGCGCCGGCCGAGGACGTCGAGGAGCGTCTTCGCCGGTCACTGCTCATGGCCGGCGACCGTGCAGCACAGCTCGACACCGAGGCGGCCGAGCGGTACTTCACGCGAGCAGTCGAGCTCGCAGGTGATCGGCCGGCGGAGCGCGCGGCGGCGCTGGGCAGGCTGGCACCGATCCTGTCCGTGCGGGGGCAGGGCGCGGAGGCGATGAAGGCCTACGAGGCGGCAATCCCCGTGCTGCTCGAAACGGACCCCGTAGCTGCGGGAGTCGCGCTCATGGGCCTCGCATCGACCGCGTGGCAGCGTGGGGAGACCGAGCGCGCCCGGCTCGCCGGGCTGGAGGCGATCGAGGCTCTCACGCCGCATCCCGGACTCGAGCTCGTGCGCGCGTACGGGTCGGCGGCACTCACCGAGGCCATCGCCGGACGGTACGACGAGGCGCAGGCCCTGCTCGATCCGGGCTTTGCGCTCGCCGAGGAGGCGGGCGTCGAGGACGTGAGCGCGTTGCTCCACGCGCGTGCCTCGGTGCGCGGGTACCAGGGGGATGGACGCTGCGTCGACGACGTGCGCATGGCGGTCGACATCGGCATCCGCCTCGGTCACGGGCGAGAGACCGCGACCTCGATGAACAACCTCGCCGACGCGGAGTCCTGGTACGCGGGTCTGGGACAGGCGCGCGAGACGTGGGACCAGGCGATCACGTTCTCTCGAGAGCGCGGTCTCATCGGATCGGTCATGTGGCAGCGCGGCGAGCGGCTGCGCTGCATGTACCACGCGGGCGAGTGGGACGACGCGCTCGGCGAGGCGGCCGAGGTCCTCGCGTGGAGCCACGCGCGCAGCGGCGGGCCGATGGCAGTTTACGCCCGACTGCCGTTGGCAGGCATCCGCCTCCATCGGGGAGATCTCGAAGGCGCGCGGGCGGAGGTCGAGGCGCTCGTCCCGGCCGCACGCAGGAGCGGCGACTCGCAGGTCCTGGTCCCCGGCCTGTCCGTGGCTGCCCTCGTCGACTCGGTGGCGGGCGACGTCGATCGCGCGGCCGAGGGCCTTCTGGAGCTCGAGTCGATCACGCGCGGTCAGCCGGCGTGGCGTTCGTTCTGTCGGGTCGAGCCGGTCAGGATCGCGGTCGCGACGGGACGCGTCGATCTCGGCGAGAGCTTCCTCGGCGGCGACGAGCTCGCGACCGGCTGGGACGTCTGCGCGCGTCCGGCGGCCCGCGCGATGCTCGCCGAGGCCCGAGGCGACGTGGTCGAGGCGGCCAGCTCGTACCGCGAGGCGGCTGCGCAGTGGCGTGAATACGGGAGCGTTCTCGAGCGCGCCTACGCACTACTCGGACTCGGCCGCTGCGGCGACGCGGATGCCGTACGCGAGGCGGACGAGATCTTCGAGTGGCTCGGCGCACGACCGGTCCTCGCTCGCGCTGCCGCGTAGTGACGTGACGATCGCAGCTGCGCAGCGGCCGGGCTTGCGCTCAACAGCACGTGTATGCGCCCGGCGGCGCCGCGCCCTCCTCGGGCTCGCGGAGCTCGGCTGCGGCGAACGCGGCGCCGTGGAGGACGTCGCGCTCGGAGACCTCGATCTCGGTCAACCCGTATGTCGACAGCACCTCCCGCAGCACGACGATTCCGGCGACGATGACGGGCGCGCGGCCCGGCTCGATTCCCGCAACGGCCAGGCGCTGCTTCGTGGTCAGCGACGCGAGCCGCTCGAGCTGCTCCTCCACCGACGCGAGCGGGATGCGATGGCCGTGGGTGCGCGCCGGGTCGTATTCGGTGTCCCCGAGGTCGAGTGTCGCGAGCGTCGTCACCGTCCCGGCGACGCCGATCGCATGCGGCGCGCCGACCTGCGGCAGGAGCGATCGCACATGAGCGCCGGCAGCGGCGAGCTCGGGACCGGACGGGGGATCGGACCGGAGGAAGCGCTCGGTGATCCGGACGCAGCCGACGTCGAGGCTCGTCGCGAAGGCGACCGAGCCCTGGCGCACGAGCACGAGCTCTGTCGAGCCGCCGCCGATGTCCACGAGCAGCGCATCCGCGAGCTCCGATCGTCCCGCCGAGACTCCGTGCGCCATCATCGACGCCTCGTCCGATCCGTCGAGCAGTTGCGTCTTGAACCCGTAGCTCCACTCGATCTCCCCGAGAAACGCCTCGCCGTTCTCGGCGTCGCGCACGGCGCTCGTGGCGATCGCGAGGGTTCGCGTGATCCCGTGCAACTCGATCTCTCTCCGATAGTCGGACAGGCAGTTCCGCACGCGCGTGATCGGCAGCGGGAGCAAGCGGCGGCGCGAATCGACGCCCTCGCCGAGCCGCGTGATCGTGAGCCGCCGTGCGACCTCGGACAGGTCACGACCTTCGACGTCGGCGATGAGCAGCCGAGTCGAGTTCGTCCCCAGGTCGACCGCTGCGACGCGCGTCATCGAAGAGGAACGAGCACGCGCAACCAGCGCGTGCGTCGCCGCGCTGCCTCGATCTCGCCGAGCAGCACGTCGAGGCGCGCGCGCGACACGCGAAGTCGTGCGACGGCGGCCTCGAGATCTTCGCTCGAGAGCTCCGCCTCGGCGAGCAGACGCTCCGTGCGTGCGGAGCGCTCCTCGAACGACTCGAGCTCCGCGGTGAGCCTCTTCCCGGTCCGTTTCGCCTGCCGCCACAGCTCGATGCCGCGAACCACGAGGACGAACGTGGCCGCCAGCGCGAGCGTCAGCCCGATGAGGAAGGACGTCAGGACCACGAGCGCAGTCTAGGGCCAGGGGCCTTGCGGGCTTTGGCGCGCGATCGGAGCAACGCCGCCTGGGATCCAAGATCATCACGTTTCGGATCCCAGATGGCCAGTATCGGCCCGTTGACGGTATCGTGAACGCGATTTAGGATCCAATCAGGCCGGATTGCACACAATGAGAGTGGGGAGGCGTGAGATGGGCGTTGGTCAGGGGAACGAGCGCTGGGCAGGAGTCGAACGGCCGTATTCGCAGGACGACGTGGAGCGGATTCGTGGCCGGTTCAGGATCGAGCACACGCTCGCGCGGCTCGGCGCCGAGCGGCTGTGGCAGCTGCTGCGCTCCGAGGAGTACGTCGCGGCGCTTGGCGCGCTGACCGGCGCGCAGGCAGTGCAGATGGTGAAAGCGGGCCTGAAGGCCATCTACCTCTCCGGCTGGCAGGTCGCGGCCGATGCGAACCTCGCAGGCCACACCTATCCCGACCAGAGCCTCTATCCCGCCAACAGCGGCCCCGCGCTCGTGAAACGAATCAACAGCGCTCTGCTTCGCGGCGACCAGATCGACTCGGCCGAGGGGAAGAACGGTACGTACTGGCTTGCGCCGATCGTCGCGGACGCCGAGGCGGGCTTCGGCGGGCCGCTCAACGCGTTCGAGCTCATGAGGGCGTTCATCGAGGCGGGCGCAGCAGGCGTCCATTTCGAGGATCAGCTCTCGTCCGAGAAGAAGTGCGGGCACCTCGGCGGCAAGGTGCTCGTTCCCACGAGCCAGTTCATCCGGACGCTCGTCTCGGCGCGGCTCGCGGCCGACGTGCTCGACGTGCCGACGGTGCTCGTCGCGCGCACTGACGCCCTCTCCGCGACGCTTCTCACGAGCGACGTCGACGAGCGCGATCGCGAGTTCGCGACGGGCGAGCGGACGCCGGAGGGGTTCTTCCGCATCACGCCGGGAATCCAAGCTCCGATCGCGAGAGCGCTGGCGTACGCACCTTACGCAGATGTCCTCTGGTGCGAGACCTCGACGCCCGACCTCGACGAGGCCGCCCAGTTCGCGGAAGCCGTCCACGCGCAGTTCCCCGGGAAGCT